>NZ_WHOH01000003.1:0-371757 GCF_009741735.1 Lentibacillus sp. JNUCC-1 | reverse complement strand
TATGCACTTCAAATATATTCTTTATATCAGGATAAACTTCGTTAGCCCATGGTCCAGCTGAAATAATAACTTTACCAACCCTAAATGTTTGTTCGTTGTCAGTATGAATTGTCACACCGTTTGCATCGGGTTCTATCCCAGTCACTTTAGTGTAGGTGTAGACTTTAGCACCTAATTGACGAGAGCGATTTACAGCAGTGACAACTATTTGCTCGGGTCTCAGCACTCCACCCAACTTATCAAAGACCGCGATTTCCCCATCAAAGAGATCATGCATGGGAAAGCGTCTTTTGGTTTCATCTTTGTCTAAAATTTCGTGAGGTATATTGTACGCCTCTACACACTTTATGACATTTTTCATCCTATCCGTATTAGGGTCTCCAATTGTTAGTGTACCGCCTGAGGATAGTAATTGCTGCCCGGTATCCTCTTCCAGCTCACGATACAATTGATGTGATTCTTTACTAAAGGCCGTATGGTTCATTGAACTTGAAGCAACTACAAACCTTCTTGATCCGCCTCCATGCGCAGAGCGATCATGTCCGATTCCGAACTGTTCGAAACCTAAGACAGAAACCCCTTTTTTAGATAAATTCCAACATGTCATGCTGCCAATGGTCCCTAAGCCTATAACTGCTACATCCGCATCCACATCTATTTCCTCCCTTATAGTGATCGTCTAGTTAATCAAAAGTTGCTTAATCTCTGCTATCGTTTTATTTTCAACTCCCATCGCTTTCAAATTACGGCCTTCTTGTCTGTAATCTATATCATTCATTCGAGAAGCCAGTGTAATGAGCGAGTCGATATGTGGCGTTTGTATCCCTATTTTCTTTGCCAGTTCGGAATAAGGAACCAATCCATATGGCACGTCCTCAGAAACATATCGTTCCTGTAGATTGCTGGGACATACAGATGAGCCAATTTTTGGGCCGCCTAGGGAGGGATTAGTTGATATATATTCATAAATGGAACCCAGGTGTTTTTCATTCAATTGATTGACCTTATCCAAGAATGACATGCAATTGTAATCTAGCTGTCTACCAATGTGAATGCGTTCTGAGTCAATTGCTTCCATCACTTTACCGACAGAAGGTGAAATGCCGCCCCAATAAAAATCAAAATTTCCTCCTGAAGTTTCAATCCATCCGGCATTTAGAATTGCGGGAGCTGGATGCATCAATGTGCTATTATTATTTAATGCTATTTCCAGAAGACCTGATGTGGTCTCAACATTATCAAACAGTGGTTCTAACTTGGTTACCGCAAATTTCGCATGTTCATGATCTATCGCAGCTACAGTTATTTCTTTTCTCATTCCGTGGATATTAACTTCTCCGGGGGAGGATTTTCTGCATCCCATTAGATTGGAAATATCTACAATTGCTATGTTTTTCTCATTACCTTCCATTTTTACGATTCTGTCAAATTCCAGTGCCGCAAATACTGATCCTGAGTTGATCGCCACAACCTGTCCTTCTGTTAGATACTTCGCACACTCTTCTGCTACTTTTTTATGTCCGTATGCCGGGACAGTGACAAATACAACTGTTGCGCCGGAAATCGCTTCTTCCATATCCGTTGTAATACACCCGACTTGTCCAAACCCTTCTACAGAACCAGAAAGATATACACCACCCTGTTCTTTAATGAGCTTAATGTTTTTTTCAAATTCAGGAAGTTCATATAAACGAACATCAAGGTTTTTCATTCCGTAATAACCAGCTAATGCACTTCCGACACTGCCAGCTCCCAATACAGCAACTTTCATTGTCCAACCCCTCCTATTAATTTTTTATAATAAATTATAGTACCTTAAAAACATATTAAAGGCAATATAAGATTTTTTGTTTTGAAAAAATTTTAATTATTAATAACCCTATATTTATTTATTCCCATAATTCTTGACTGAGGGTAAATAAACATCTAATACAGCATTTTGACCTGAATGAACCGCTTCGATCGCTTTTTTCAAAGCGTTTGTTAACTCATTTGCTTGGGTGACTTTTAAAGCAAAAGCTCCCCCTGCTGCCTCAGCTATTTTTGATAAATCTGATACAGGGGTGAAATCCGTGAAAAATTGTTTTGTTTGATACCCTACGCCCTCCGGATGAATACCTAATGTTGACAACTTTGGAGATAGCCAGCCTTCATTGTTAAAAATAATGGTTAAAAAAGGAGTTTGATACTTTCGAGCCATCCAATAAACCGCTGATGGGACACTAAAAATATAACTGCCATCACCAGTAAGATTGATAACCATTTTTGATGGATCAGCTAACTTAGCCCCAATCGCTGCCCCGCCATTCCAGCCAAGTCCACCTCCCCCACTTGTAAACACAGATCCGGGCTGATTCATATTTAAATGTTGATAAGAGACATCATAGCTCGATATAAGTTCATTGATAATAATAGTGTTTTCGTCACTTACTTGCCTTATGCACGCAAGAACATACTCAGGAGTCATTGTATTATCACTAAGTTGTTCAGCCTCTTTTTGGGCTTTTACTTTCTGAAGGTTAAGCTCTTTAACTTTTGCCCTTCTACTTACAACAATGTCATCTTCCAATGTTATTTGCTCTAACTTTTCATTTAACTGCTTTAAGGCTGTTTCTGCATCTGCTGCAAAAAATTGTTTTGAAGGAATATACCAAAGTGGTGTTTGGTCTTTCAAAGGATTATCGTCAATATAATAAACAATCGCCTCTTTTAAAGGTTTATTTTTTAAAGGTATCCAAGGGACTGTGCTGTTTACGACCAGTATGAAATCAGCATTTTCTAATACCTCATTTTGTTTTTTTGTATTCCATTGATAACCCATGTGAAGAGTGTTATCAGGTGGAAAATTCATATAAGAAGGTACGGATTCTAATATAGGTACAGCCATTCTTTCGCAAAAAGAAACGAGTTCTGTAACAGCCTTCTTGTTTCGTCCTAGATAAGACGTCACAACCAAAGGGTTTTTTGCTTTTAATAAATCTTCTATAATTGTAGTAACTTCTCCAGGAGGTAAAGCAGCAGGCGCTACAGGTTTCCACTGATCTATATCTAAATCCGTCGCTTTCGGAATTTCTTCTTCCATTACTTCGCGAGCCCCCATAAGATATACTGGACCTTTGGGGGTCGTTTGGGAAATCTGCAAAGATCGATAAACCAATTGTTTTACATTTAAACCTGTTTGAATCTCATTGATATACTTCATATATCCTCTTACAATTCCACCTTGATCAGGAACATCCTGTATCCATTGAATAAATTCATTCCTGCTTCCCAGTAACTCACCTTCTTGTGTGTAAGGTGATTTTCCGGCAAATATTAAAATAGGAACTTCACCCTTCCATGCATTATGGAGACCCGCACCTAAATTCTGTGTCCCGCACTCAACATGAACGATAACAGCCTGAGGCTTACCCGTAACTTGTGCATAACCATGTGCAGCACTGATCGCTACCATTTCGTGCGGGCACATAACGACACGCGGTAAGTCTTTCTCTTCTTTTTCTCCTGCAGCAAGTGCCTCAATCAATGCTGGATGATCACTTCCAAAGTTTGAAAACAAATACGAGACACCGGCTTCTTGGAGAGCTTCCAAAAAAGCCATACTTGTTGTATATTTATTCAATAATTTCCTCCTGCCTTTCAAACAATCGCCACTTCAAGAGCGTTTACTTTTATTGATTATTAAGAAACTATCATGTATTGTTTAACTATTCAATATAGATTTTCCTATACATACTATAGGCACAGACTATGCTGGAAATTTATAGGTGATTAAGAGGTGTATGTAAATGAAACTAAAGTTGCTGAAATATTTTTTTGCTGTTACAGAAGAACTTCATTTTAGTCGTGCTGCAGACCAACTAGGCATCTCACAGCCAACACTCAGCCAGCAAATTAGAAATTTAGAAGGCGAGCTAAATACAGTTTTATTTCACCGAGACGGCGGGAAGGTCGAGATAACGGATACAGGCTATATTCTATTAAAGCATGTTAATCGTATTTTGTTGGAAATCGACCAAGCAACTAAATCCATAGAGGATTTTAATAAAACTACCCGCGGCGAAATTCGCGTGGGATGTTCAGGAAACCAATTGCTATTTGAACCAATGCTCAACTTTCACAAGCAATTTCCCCATGTCAAAGTTTCAATATCTGTTTTAAAAACTGAAAAGACAATCGAAAGGCTATTAAATTCTTCGATTGATTTGGGTGTTGTTTTTTTGCCTGCATACCATGAGCAGCTCGAAACAATACCATTATTTTCAGCAAATTTACATGCAATCACTTCGATTAACCATGAAGTTCCTTCACAAAAAAAGGTTGATTTAAAGTATCTATCTCAATATCCATTATTTTTCATGCCGGCTCAATATTACATTAGACAGGTCATAGATCTATATTGTGAGAGTAAGGGGTTCAAATTAAATCCAACAGTTGAATCGCCGGATGTGTATTCGCTTATTAAAATGGCGACTCTTAATGAGGGTTTTACAATACTGCCGAAGATTTATATCAACCCTTCAAACAGAGATAATACGCTTGCATTGGAAATTGAGGAGGAACTGCCATCGCTTCAAGTTGGAGTTATATTTAAAAAAGGCATGTATACCTCACCTGTTGTTAAAGCGTTTATTAAACACATTGAAAATACTTATGTATCTAAATCCGTATAATTAAATCACAAAGAGCCTTGCTGCTATCCAAGCCTTCAAACGTAAGCATTACGCTAGTTTCATGAATCATAAAAGCTGAGGCATAGTCATTTGAAAACCATATTCTGTCGAATATGGCTTTTTCAATCGAAAGGCATGTCGAGAGACATTTATATTATAATGTGCCTGTCACTCCCTGCTTTCTTCACTTCCACAAACCGCCCAAACTCCTTCAAAAACCCCAACTTCACCACTCCAGTCGGTCCATTCCGCTGTTTCGAAATAATCACCTCAATCCGGTCCTGGTCTTTCTGCTTCTCATAGTAATCCTCCCGATACAAGAAGAAGATCACGTCGGCGTCTTGTTCGATGTTGCCTGATTCTCTCAAGTCGGACATGAGGGGGCGTTTGTTTTGCCGGGATTCGACGCTTCGGGACAGCTGGGAGAGGAGGATGATTGGGATATTGAGTTCGATGGCTAGGAGTTTGAGTTCCCGGGTGATTTCACCGACTTCCAAGTCGCGTCTTTCTCGCCTGCTGGCAGGGGTGATCAGCTGCAGGTAATCGATGATGATCAAGTGGCGGCCATCTGGATTGTCATGGACCTGTTTTCGAATCGTGGCGATGATGCCCATGATGGTGTGCTTTTGATCGTAGATTGCCAGATCCCATTCAGATATTTTGCCAACGGCATGGAAGGCTTCTTGGTAATCATTCTTGGAGAAGGAAAAGTCGCGCCACTTTTGTCCGCTGATGGACCCTTCTGCAGAGATGATGCGGTGCAGAAGGGGTTTTTGACTCATTTCCAGACTGAACACGAGTGACGATCCGCCGTTCTTGCAATGTCCTGCAGCAAGGTTCAGAGCGAATGCTGTTTTTCCGACGGATGGTCTGGCGGCGACAATGATCAGGTCGCCCTGTTGCATGCCGCCGGTCATTTCATCCAGGTCTTGATAAGCTGTCATGCAGCCGGAAGGTTGATCAGGCGGCGCCACCATTTCATCCGTGATTTCCAAAAGATATTCATAGGTCGTTTTCTCCGACTGGATGGCTCCAGTTTCCCGGATTGTCTGCAAATCAGTTATGAGGGTATCCAAGTGACCATCATTGGGTGCTTGACTGAATCTGATGGCGCATTCCCGTGATTTCCGCAAACGATAAGCGGCAAAAATGAGCTGCTCATGGTGCTTGAAACCTGCCGTGCTGGGTACGGATTCGGCCATTTCCAGCAGATATTCGGTACCGCCGACCTGCTGAATGGCTGAACCGAGACGGGTGGTGACCACGACGAGATCAATGAACTCACCACTGGCTGCCGCCTCCACCATCGCCCGGTAAATGACCTGATGGCGCCTGTTGCTAAAATGCTCCTCCTGTACTTCCAGGTCTTTAAACAGCGCCCCGTCAATGAGCACTGCCCCAAGCACAGCTGCTTCTGCTTCATAATTTGCCACCATCATGTCCCCGTCTTCTCCTTGATCAGTTTGTGCATGGCAACCCGGAATCGCTCCTTGACCTCAGGGGAGACCTTCGCCGCTTCTGCCCGCCACTGTTTCATCTGCTCCAAGTACAGATTCTCCTCCGGCGGGTATGCTGCAATATCAGCTAGAGTCGGGGCATATGGGCTGTTGGCCACATGGTGGGAAAACTTATCAAGGACACCCTGGTAATCCATTTTTTTCAGAGGCGGCACGAGTACTGCCACTTTTTTAGGGGTGACCTGAAACTTCGGGTAAACCTCTTTGATTGTCTCTAAAATGTCCAAAGCTTCGTCCTGCGTCATTCGATTTCACCTCCTTGTCTAAACGCCTCAAATATCGCATGATAGCTTTCTTGTGACTGTTCCTTAACCACGATTTTATGACTGCGTTTTTCTTCTTTATCGGCTTCATAAGCCAGTACCTCGTCCAATGACGTTAATCCTGCTTTCGCCCACTCTTTTAAAATTTGCTCGATGTATCCGAGTGATTTACCGCCCCTTCGGACGGTCAGGTTCATTGCATGAATAACAGCTTCATCCCCCAGCTTGTCATTCCACTCCAATAGCGCTTTCCTGACGATCGGTATAACCTTGCCAAAGTTCTCTTCATAAACGACCAGCGAATCATTTTCCTCGTGCGCGCTTCTGCTGTTGCTTTTTTGTTTATGTTTATGTTTATGTATGGTCAAGTCCTGGTCAGCAGATGTGTCAACCGTTGTGTCAAGTGATAGGTCAACTGATTGGACTAATGACACCATTTGGTAGACTGGCGCATCGTTTCGTTTTCCTTTTTCATAACGTAAGAATCCATTTTCCAAAAGTTGAGCTCGTGCATCGGCAACTCCCTGTCTCGACAGGCCTGTGAGCTGCTGTACAAGTGAATTCGGTGCGTTAAACGAGTGCTTCCATCTCGCCGAATTGTTTATCGCCATCAGCGTATACCACAACGCAACTGCGCTCGGCGTCAGTCTGTTCGTTGTCTTCCATTCCTTGAAAGCATTCATTTCTTTAATATAATTCATCCTAATCTCTCCTTTGATTGATTAAATTTTCCCACGCCAAATAGGAGCTCCACTTACTGAAGCTCCTGTTCCCGAATCCACTCCTCAATCACATCACGTGTAAAAAGAATCTTGCTGCACAGCTTAAAATGCGGAATTTTATTCATCAGCACCATTTTGTAGATCGTATCTGTGTGCACACCCAGATAAGCTGCAAGTTCTTTAACCGTCATATGCTCTCGTTCCATAACAAACACCCCCTTTCTTCGCCGCTCATTAATACAATCGAACCGAGCAGACAAAAAGGGGCATTTTGGGTTAAATTATCGTTCGACAAAAAACGACATCAATCGGGAAGTGACAGGCACTGCGAGACTGTCGCTTCGAGACTTTTTAACTATTTTCGACGGCTTATTTAATTTTTTATTTAAATTATTTTATTTTTATAAATCTATATATGGTTTAAATTAAAAACTATATATTGTGTTTTCCGGTTAAATAACAAGATGAAAATTCTCTTGAATACAACTTTGTTTACTCTAACCAATAAATATGTGAAATACGGCATGTTAAAATTCTTAATATTTTAGGATAATACCCTTGAAAAGAGGGTTTGGTATGGAAAAATCGGATTTCACAAGAGAAGCAGGAAAGCTTATACGTAAACATAGAAATCGAAATCGGAAGACACAGGCGTGGCTGGCCGAGCAAGTCGGTATGGATGAGCACCACCTGAGCAGAGTGGAAGGCGGTCAATATGACATATCCAATTACAAGTATTTTAAAATACTTAAAGTGCTTGATGTTCCAGCAGATGAGATTAATAATCTCAAAGAAAAAATGTGATCTTGTTTTTACGAACCTTCTTCAGCATCTTCGTCTCTATCCCCCTCTTTTACATCCCATAGAAGGAGTTCTTACATGAACAGACATTACTCATTTGAAGAGATCTACGAGCAAAACCGAAAGCGCATTCATTACCATTTGCACAAACTGAACATCCACGATCCTCACCAAGAATTCTTCCAAGAAGGCCTGATTGCGCTCTGGAATGCACACCAGACATACCAGCCTGACAAAGGGCCAATGTCAACTTACTTTAACTACACCATTAAATATCGTCTTATCGATCACATCAGAAAACACCAAAGAGAACACCAGCACTACAGCGATACATATCAAGACCTTCAAGATGAATCACATCATATGAGCAGCGAACCCCCACATCGAGACCTGCCCGCCTCATTGCTCCAGGAATCCGCCATACAAGAACTGAAACATCATCTGACCCACAACCAATGGACCTGGCTTCACTGCACCATCGAGGGACATTCAACTTCAGAGATTGCGTTTTTGCATCAAACTACAATTGATGCTGTTAATAGTTGGAGACGAGGAGCAAGGAGGAAGCTGCAAATGGCTGAGAAAGAGAGCATTGTTAGGGAGATTTTAGCGTAGTAGGTAGTTTCACTTTAAATTAGCTAATGAACCTGGTGCCACACATACGATAAATAGTAAAAAAGAAAAAGACCCAGCAGCAAAAATCCGGGAAATAATAAATGGCGGGTCGACGTGTGCTTTTGATATAACCGGTATTCCATTTGTAATTGATCAAGGCATTAAATATTTGGCTGTTGAAGGTGAAATTGCAGGTGTGCCGTTGGAGATAATGTGGTAATAGATATTTTGAATGATTTAGTGATGCAAAATCGTACCGTTACCGGAGAGACTCAAGGGTTATCTGTGTATTTATTCCTCAGTTGATTTCATATTATAAAGAGGAGCGATTCACATTTGATAAACTTATTAAAAAGCATCCTATTGATGAGTTGAATCAGGCACTTGAAGATATGAAGAGCGGTAAAACCATTAAGCCTGTCTTTTTATCGTATAACAACTCAGATATCATAATGCAAAAAAATATCATGGTTCCCTGCCTAGAGTATGGAGCCATGATTATTTTACCGTTTGAAGTCAGCTACTCCCTGTTCATCCGTTGTCTCTTTTCATGGTAAGCAATCTCACCCGCTTCATTATGCTGTTTCAACCCTTCATAATTACAACAAGATTATTGAGATTGACAACAGCCTCCCTCTGCTTTAAAGCTCTAGCAATAAATAGTCGATAACCGTATAAGGTTCTAATTCAATCAATAAGAGATGAGGAAGCACGAGAACCGATCCTATACTTCCTCACCTTCGGTCCCTTCGGATGAAAGCTTAATTTAGTTGTTTATTACGTTAAATCATTAGCAGGGTGGGGGATTGATACCTATAACAATAACTATTTTTTCATTAGTTGTTTATTGTATGGGAATATTTCTTCAATTCCATTCACTATACGATTTTGCTCTTGGAGGGGCGGCAATGGTATAATAATTTCTAAAACATCTTTTCTGTTTATTCCTGGTATCATACTTTTTGCTTTTTTCTTCAATTTATTTATATAACTATTAATAAAAAACTCTAAATAATTAACATCACACAAAATAGGTCGTATGGCCATCAGTTGTCTAGCTATATGTACTTTTTTTTCACATAAAATTGCTGTTTCACCAACTGTTCCTTTACAAGTTAACAATAAATCTCCTTCTAAAGCCACGGACCTTGGACTTTCAATCCAACGATTAATAATTACTTTAGATTCTTTTATATTACTTGCTCCAGTTATATATGGAATACCTTTTTCTTTTTCATTATACATGCTAGAAGGCATATCTTGACCAGATATTAATTCTATAATGTCTCCTAACCTAACTAATTCCCAACTATCTGGTATCTCAAAAGGTATTTCTTCTTCAGTAATCTCCGGTAATTTCTTCTGCTTCTTAATCTTCCCCTCTTCAATTAACCTCTGCTTCTCTTCTTGTATTTGTTTATAAAGCTCTTCCGCTGTTCCTTCCTCATCACGTTGCTCGACTAACTTTCCTTTAATAGCATATTGCAAAATAGACTTTTCCATTTCAACAGGAAATTTCTCGTTTAATTCCTTCACTTCTGTATAAGCATCGCCATATCGTTCAATTAATGGGATTAATTCCTGGACTTTAGAAACAATTCGTTTTTGTTCTTTGAGTGGTGGCAATGGGATAATTAACTTTTCCCACGCTCCCTTATTGATAATTGGGGTAGCTGTTCCTGTGGAGTGGCTTTTAATAGCATTATTAAAAAAATCAGAGTCCAATACATGGTATATAAATACATAATCATTAAGAATAGGATGTATGGCATTAATCTGTTGATTATAAGATACTTTATGTAGATTTATAGCACACTTCCCAATAGACCCACCTATGCAAACTTGTAAAATTGAATTCTTGGAAATAACACGGCCTTTTTGCATTCCTTCTTCAGAAAGACCATTATTTTCATAATTTATTTGACCATTTAATATATCAGCAGGTGAAATAAAGGGTATATAATCACCAAAATTTTCTGGGTGTTTCCTTGGGGGTGTATTGCCAGTTTGAGTTATACCTACGTCATTTAATCTTATCCACTTCCAATTATCAGGAATTTCAAATGGAATTTCATCTTCAGCGATCTCTGGTAGTTTCTTCCGATTTTTAATTTTTTCTTCTTCAATTAAACGTTGTTTTTCTCTTTGTACTTTTCTATAAAGCTCTTCCGCTGTTCCTTCCTCTTCTCGCTGTTCCACTAATTTCCCTTTAATTGCCAATTGCAAAATACTATTTTTCAAATCTTGTGCGTTCATTTATTCCTTACCTCCAATTAACGATGTAATCTGTTTTAATACATAGTCGATTTCATCATTTAAAGAGGCACGTTTTTCTTGATATTCTTGTATTAAATCCAAAGGATCTAAAATAATTTCCTCTTTTTGAGGTGTGCCGCATAAATCAATGTTGTAATTTCCTGCTTCAATCTCTTCTAAGCTGTAACACTTCGCTTTTGGATGACCATCAACTTCAATCTCTTCTCGATTATTCCACCAGTCCATGGCTCCTTGAAAGTGTTCTAGTTTCATAGGACGTGTTTTAGAGAAGTGTTTATACCCTTCAGGCATATCCACTCGGTAAAACCACGTTTCTTTTGTTGAACCTTTGTTATCAAAAAAGATAATATTCGTTTGAATAGAAGTATATGGAGCAAATACACTTGGCGGCATTCTTACGACCGTATGCACATTAAATTCGTTAAATAATTTTTGTTTAATATTATATTTCGCATTATCGGTTCCAAAGAGAAAACCATCTGGAATAATAACAGCTGCTCTTCCATTTCTTTTGAGACGATACATAATAACATTCATAAACAAGTCAGCGGTTTCTGAACTTCTCAACTCTGTAGGGAAATTAGCCTTTACACTTTCTTTTTCACTTCCACCATACGGTGGATTCATTAAAATAACATCATAGGCTTCCATCTTTCGCATGTCGCGATAGTTTGTTTCTAAAGAGTTATCATGTAATATGTACGGCTCATCGATATCATGAATCAACATATTAGTTAAAGACAACAAATAAGGCAATGATTTCTTCTCAATCCCATGAACTGATTGGTTATATAATTCCCGGTTCTCTAAAGAATTGCCGATCTGTTTTTCTAAAGCATTTAAGGCTGATGTTAAAAAGCCGCCTGTCCCACTAGCAAAGTCTGCAATTTTCTCCCCTAACACTGGATCGACTACTTTTACCATAAAATCTGTTACTGCACGTGGTGTATAAAACTCACCTGCATTACCGGCACTTTGCAAGTCTTTTAGAAAAGATTCGTAAATAGCACCAAACTCGTTCCGTTCTTTGTACTCTGTAAAATCAATTTCATCAATTATATTAACGACTTGTCTAAGTAACACACCATCTTTTTGATAATTATTGGCATCTTCAAATGCTGTTTTTACAATCACTTTGTGAATAGGGGTTGTTTCGTCAATCTCAATACCTTTCAACGTTGGAAACAACTGATTGTTCACAAATTCCAATAATGATTCACCTGTTAATGCTTCACCATCTTTCTCATCAACCGCCCAATCTCTCCATTTGTAGCCATCAGGAATAATGGATTGGTAATCATCTTCGTACAATTCCCAAATTTGTTCTTTTGCATCATATATTTTCAAAAATAGCATCCAAACAATTTGTTCAATTCTTTGTGCATCCCCATTAACACCTGAATCATTTCTCATGACATTTTGTATTCTTTTTACAAATCCACTCATGCTCATCTAAACCGCCTTTATGCATAATATAATTCATCTGTTAACTCTTTTACAGCCTCTAAATAACCTTGTTTTCCGCCAAATTCCTTAACAATCTTTAAGGGACTACCTATTTCACTAAACTCCTGTAATTCTAAAACTCGAGTATCTTCTATTTCTTTGATTCCATCATCTGCATACTTATCCAGTAATGCTTGGATGACTTCTTGGGCTGTATCAGAATACTTATACAGGTAATGACGCTTCTTTACGTTCTCTACTCTTTCCTTTTTTGTTAGGGGAGGCTTGTCATATGCCAAATGACATATTAAATCAAATTCATCAAGGTCCTCTCTCCCTATTTCTTCTTGTACTGCTTCTAAAAAAACACCATTACTTTCTAATTCATCTAAAATAGCCCGTTTTCGCTCTGCGTGTGTCCATCTCTGAAGAAAGTCATCCAATTTCGCATATTGTTCTATAATATTTTTCTTTGTATAATCTATAAGACTTTCAGTAATCAACTTTCCGTCTCTATCCATGTATTGGACACGTTCAGAGATAACATTTACAGGGACATCACCTACATAGTATTTCCTAGGTTCTTCTTCCCCATCTATATCTTCAGGTGGGAAGTCGTAAGGTGGATCTGTTATAACGTCATTCCCATCAAACCCATCATAATTTCCTTCTTCTGGTTGGTCTTCTGGATTAGAATCATATACTGGATCTTCCTCTGTAACATCCATCACTACTTCAGGCGTCCCATCAAAATCAGGATCTGCGAAATGACGGCTCACATTGCGAAAGTCCATAATCGTAAAGTATGTTTTACCATATTCCTCTAAAAGTCTTGTTCCTCGACCGATGATTTGTTTGAATTCTGTCATACTGTTGATATTGTTTTCTAATACGATTAATTCACACATCTTAGCGTCAACACCAGTTGACATGAGTTTACTGGTTACAGCTATAACAGGATAAGGGCTTTCTTCATCAATGAAATTTTCTAACTGTGCCTTGCCCTCGTCGTTATCTCCTGTTATGCGCATAACGTAACGATGATCTTCTTTATACAAATCCGTATTTTCATTGATCAACGCTTGGCGCATTCTTTCTGCATGTTCAACGTCTACACAGAACACGATGGTCTTGCTAAACCTATTTTTATTTTTAAGAAACTCTGTTATCTTTTTTGCTACTGTTTTCGTTCTGTCATCAATTACCAGTTTTCTATCATAATCTTTTACATTATATTCACGGTCCTCTATTGCATATCCATACCTGTCTACTTTTCCAGATTCAGGACGGTATCCTTCCAAGTCTTTATCCAACCCAATTCTAATAACTTTATACGGTGCCAAAAAGCCATCATCGATTCCCTGTTTTAAAGAGTACTCATAAATCGGCTCACCAAAATAGGTTATACTAGACGCTTCTTCTGTTTCAATAGGGGTCGCCGTACAACCAATATGTGTGGCTGAAGAAAAATATTCCAACACTTTTCTCCATGCTGAATCTTCTTTAGCACTACCACGATGACACTCATCTATTACAATTAAATCAAAGAAATTTGGTTGAAACTGTCTAAAAGCTTCTTCGCCATCATCGCCCACTAATTGCTGATACAAAGCTAAATAAATCTCGTAAGAACTATCTAGCTTCCTTTTTTGCACCTTTGTCATACTGCCTTCAAATGGTTTGAAATCACCTGAAATCGTTTGATCTACTAAAACATTTCTATCCGCTAAAAACAAAATTCGCTTTTTCGCATTAGACTTCCAAAGCCTATGTATAATTTGAAAGGCCATAAATGTTTTACCCGTTCCTGTTGCGGATACTAATAGGACCCTGTCTTTTCCTTTTGCAACAGCTTCTACAGTACGATTAATTGCTACACGCTGATAATAACGCGGCTCTTTATAACCTGGAATGTAATAATATGGTTCTAACATGACTTGTTCTTCATCGTCTGTTATGTTTTTATCTTGTTTATAACGTTGATATAAAGCACTTGGTGACGGAAAATCATTTAGCGGAATTTCCTTAACTTCACCCGTTAACAAATTTTGTTCCACAAACGCATCACCATTCGACGCATATACATAAGGTATATCAAGATGCTTTGCATAGTCTATAGCTTGTTGTAAGCCTGCTCCGATAGAATGATTGTTATCCTTCGCTTCTATAATCGCTAAAGGTAAATTACTTTTGTAAGAAAGCATATAATCCGCACGCTTTTTACTTCCGCGCGCTGACATATTTCCACGCACAATTATTCTTCCAGCAGTAAATGGATATTCAAATCTAACCTGTGAATGTAGATCCCAACCAGCATTTGTTACTGCCGGTGTTATATATCTTGCTTTGATATCTTCTTCAGATAAGTGGCTTTTGCTCAATTCATACCCTCCTACCTTTTTTGTGCATTAACCTAAAATAGGACTATAAGTCTACATCCATTATATCATAGTAGTAAAAAGAACCCTTACTTTATTTCCATAAGAGTCGTTGCAACGTCAGCTTTAATTTTCCTGGTAAGTCTTTCTTTGAAGTTTAATAGAATTCCCCTGTATTCAAATCCATTAAATCTTTTAAAGCAATCGGCGGTTTAAATTGCTCTCCATATTCTCCTTTTTGGGTTTGTGTGTCATATTTAAATGAAATATTATAGTATCTACCCGTTTTGGTTTTCCTCACTAGGCCATGATCAATTAAAAATTTCGCTAAACCCTTTAAGTGTTTGTCTTCATCAGTGGAATACCAAATGATGACCCAGTCATCTTTGGATGCGTCTTTTGCATATGAATTAACCTCTTGTGTCTCAGGATCGGTGTGTTTAATTAATGGCGTGACCCCTTGTTTAATTGCTTTGAGTATTATTTCCTGGGTATCATTTGAGATATCGCCTTTTCCAAACGTCATAAATTTACCTACATGATCTGTGTCCTTAAATGCAGGGTTTTGTGCAGTGTTGACACCGTAATAACACCATCCACCTAACCTGTAACTTACTAGTTCCTTTTTCATTTGCCTTTCTCCTCCTCTTCTTCTAAGCGAGTAAAAACAAATTGAATATCCTTCACCCTTAAAAGTATTACTACACTAGAAATAACTCCCCAATTTCAAATCTAATCTAATTCCTCCAACTCCATATCATTTAATGACTTACCATGATACTTCCACTGTCTTCGTCCATTTTCCGTTCCCCCCGCTATAGCCGCAGCTGCATAGCTCGGACTGTTAAATATGTAATCGACTGTAAATTCATAGAGGCCTTTGTTGTCATTTTCACGCAATACACCACTAGCAACCAATGAATCCCTCATTTTCTTAATTGCTGGATTGATAGAAGGGCGATCTTTCATTACAGCGGTTGAGCCTTGGAGAACAATATACTTATCTTCTTCAATTTTCATCTCAGCCTTTGCACCATTTACCCCAAAGTGATAGACAGTCACTTCTTCAGCAGACTTTTCAACTGGTTTAATTTTATTTGGTTCAAGAATATCGACACCAATGGATGATAAAATCAATTTAATGGCATCTAAAAAATGCTCCATTTCCGCTGTATCCACTTCCGACAAATTTGGACTAGAGGGCCTTTGAGTATTATCTAATTCTGCTTGACCAGCGTCATAAACGAGCTTGTGTATTTCGGCTTCAAGGTATTGAATTTGCGTCTTGGTAATGTAATCATCTTTTGATGTAAACACAATCGCCTCATTCCAAAAATCTCTCTGTTTTTCACCATAAGCATGGCTTTTAAGTCTTGAGTCGACTGATTCCCCTTCTCCAACATAGACTCTCATTTTATCAGGATTATTCATGTCGTCGCCAAGCAGCATATAACATCCAGGCTTTTTGGATTCTTCCCTTGCAAGAAAATCCTTTAATTTCGTTCTAGGAAATATGGTTGTGTATATGGTCATACTAGACACTTCGACTGTTCTGATAACGTTTGGATTTCTCTCTACGAGAAACCCGTGTAGAAGGATCAGCATAAAAACCCTACCGAATAGTAACTTTTTTATGTTAAACGAATTAATCTATACAACCATAACTGTCATCTAAAGAAATCATGCCGCATTCACGAGATAGATTCCTAACTTCACCCTTTAATTAAGCGACTCTCATTTAATAATTTCCACAATTACCAAAGCAAAATACTTACCCCCTTCTTATTAGCTTCATTCCTTCTTCGGCTATTTTTTTTACCAGTTTCCTTATTTTTAACACCGATAGCAACACTTCCAAGTAGTGCAGCAGATCCGATTGCACCATATGATAATTTCAATAACCAATCCCTTTGTTTATCAGCTTCCCTTTCAACTCTGTCAAATAAGTCAGATATTTCTTCTTGTATCATTTTTAATATTTCTATATCTTTTTCAGTTTCATATATTTTATTTAATGTTTCTATTCTCTTATTGATTGACTCAATAACCTCTTTACCTAAGTGTTGTGAAGCAAAATCTCTTAAAGTTGTTAACATTTCAGGTAATGCTCCCGCAAAAAACTTAAAGTATTCTTGAGCCAAATTATCATCATTCAACTCTTGTCGTAGTTTAGATACTTTTTTAATATCTGATACGGATAGGTGTTCTGGATTAATTTCATTTTGTTTCAATACGTCTTTTAATTTTTTACTCATTAAAACCCCTCCTATGATATAAAGGTGTAACCACCAAGTAGTTTTTAACACTTTTAGCTTTTAAAATTGGTGAAAACAAGTGTCAGTACCCTGACCTAAAATAACCCCTCAACCAAAATCCTCCTCAACCTCTCCTCAATCACCCTCCAATTAACCGCTAAATCAACACTACAAACTTTCACAACAAACCCCTGCACCTCATACTCCAACGCAAACGTCTGGTTCACCCTCGGGTACAACAAAATCCCTACCGCCTGGTCACCCTTCCGCTTTCGCTTGTCATTCTCTAAATACGCGTAAATCTGATACAAATGCCCACTTCGGACAATTTCCTTTCCCTTATATTCTACTAATCCGTGCTGATAGAACTTCGTGTCAATAATGTATTTCTGATCGCCAACTTCCATGGAGATATCTGTGTGCATGAGTGGCAGATTTTCGATATTCTCACCCTTCGCCCCCCAGTCGAGTATTTCGCTTCTGGCATTGGAGCCTGGGTACTCACGTCGGTAAAAGTTCTTTACAAAGTTCTCAAACAACCTTGCCATTTTCATATGGTCCCGGGAGAAATCATAAAAGGCGGAATGTCCTGTACCCTCATGCAACAGGACGTTTTCCGATATAAACTGGCAAATGTTTAATACAAACCGGTAATGTTGGTTATTTCTGTGCAATGTAACCTGATGAAATAATTTTGGCTTTAAATCAATGGTTGAAACACTGCGAAAATATAACAATAGCTGTGTTAGCTCATCATGATATTTCGTTTCCAGGTGTTCATACATGCATAGTCTCATCATCGTTGCTTTGATTAATTGATTATGCAAAATATCATATGAAAGTTCTTCATGTTCGACGTGCATTTTCCCTCTTTTATAAGAGAACTTCTCAATCGATTCTTTGAAAAGTACTTTACCTCGGAGAACGCCTGATTCTTCATTAAGCGGTTGATACTCTCTGTAAAAACCTCTTTTGATTAAAGGCTTTACCTTGATGATCAGGATCTTGCTTAATAAATTGATAATGTCTTTCTCATCTTCACCAAATACGTCGATCATTCGACTTTCATAAGGGTGATCCCATGCGTACGCCAGCATATAGTAGATGTTTTTGACTGGTATTCTACTGATATCTACTGAGGAGTTCATCAACCTTATCCTCCTGATCAAACCAATATTCTTTTAGTAGCGGCTCTACTTCGAGCCGTAGAACGCGTTCAAACCAAGCTTGTTCATCCTGAATATCTTGATCTGGCGTGAAATAACTATGGCCAATTTCAAATCCTTTACCGAGATTGACTTTGTCATTCACGATCTCTGTATTAATCTCTCTCATAAGTGAAACGATTGTTTCAATAAAACCTTGGCTAACGCCTTTAGTTTGCAGGAATGCTTTGAATGAGTCTGTTTCAAACCCAGGCTGTAAATCGATAAATGCAAACCGCCGGCGCAGTGCATAATCGACCATGGCTAGCGACCGATCTGCTGTATTCATCGTGCCAATGACGTATACATTTTCAGGAATATAAAATTGCTCGCCCGCTTGACTATATGTCGTTTGAATTTCGAATTCCTTTCCACGCTTATCGGCTTCGATAAGCATCATGACTTCACCAAATATTTTTGATAAGTTGCCGCGGTTGATTTCATCAATAATGAAATAGAAGTTCTCTTCAGGGTGCTCCTGAGCCTTTTTACAAAATTGATAAAATAAACCGTCTTGAAGGACAAAATTACCATCCGTATCAGGTTTGAATCCACGAATGAATTCTTCATAGGAATAGGATTGGTGAAACTGTATCATTTCAATATGATCCGGTGTTTTAGTGCCTAAGTGATAATAAGCCAACCGTTTCGCGACAAACGTTTTCCCCACACCTGGAGGGCCTTGTAAGATGATGTTCTTTTTATAGTCTAATGATTCGATGGCATCTTCTACACTTTCAAGATCCATAAACAGGTCCCGTGTTATATCGTCTGTCGTATAGGGCTCACTTTCATTTACTTTATAGTCAGCGACCGGTTCTTTAATGACTTCAATCCTTTGTAAAAGATCATTCAAATAATCTTCATAAGCCGTAACATCCGTCAGTGTCTTCTGATGTATCGGTAAATCTGACACATCCCAATCACCTATTCTAATCCAGTCAACATCACGAAAGGAATGCTGGTCCCCATTTTCTTGGCTATATTGATATGGGGAGGTTACTTGACCATAAGCAACCAGTTTAGAACGGCCAATTTTAACAAAAACATAGTCTCCCTCTTTCATTTCTCTTACAAACTGCTCGTTGGCAAGGGCATCATTACTAGGGGTGTGCTCATAGTTGTGTGTTTCTTTAAGCGTCTCGGCAATTTCCTTCTTATCTTTATACTTTCTAAGGTCACCGAGTTCGTTCCAGCCGATTGAAATTTGTTCTTGTTCTTTAAAATACGGCCAATATTTACCGTTCTCTCCTGCAGCAACTAACCAATACTTTGGCAACTCATTTTCAAGCGAGTGCTTGTCTTTATTCTTATCAAAAATAAAACTGAAAAACTGATCTACTTCATAATAAACCGGCAAATCGGTTTTTCGACCGATAATTTTTTCATATAACTCTGCAACGTTATGTGCCTTAATGGCCTGTTGAAACTTCATAAATCTCGTTGAAAATGTATCCCCTCTTTGGTAACCGGGATTAATGTCCAATTCATTTTCAACCGCTACACGATCTCTTTGATTATAAAAGCAGTACGCCTCTGGGAAAATATTGCCGATGATTTCGCTGAGTGCATTGGCGCCAACACCAAATAATTTATATTGGTCATTATTCAAAAATTGATCCATTCGCTTCTCCAACGGATCGTCACCATGCACCAAATACAAAAAGCTTTCACGATACTTATCAATTGAATTGGCATTCATCTGACCAAAGGCACGACTCCTGGCAATGGCCATTCGATATGCATTAACATGCTGACCAATGAGCTGAAAATCTTCCCATTCCATCGTCTTTATGTATTCCGGGTCTTTGAATTGCTGAAAGTATTTATAGCTCTCTTTCAGATATTTAAATTCATTGGAGAAACCCTCATATTCTTCTTTATAATACAACAGATACTTTTCAACTAATGACTTATCAACCCTTGTCCGTAGCAGTTCAGGCTGCTTCCAAAACTTTAATAGCATGTCAAACTCGTCATCTGTTAATTTATAATTGGTTAACTGAGCCAGTCGCATAATCAATAAATTACTGGCTTCGGGCAGCTCTTTTAAGTGATGACGCATAACCATACCTTCAGACTCATTTAATCGGGTTTCTTTAACCTTCAATTCAACTTGCGGATACTCTCCATCCTCACTAGACGGTTCTGAATACACTTCAGCCAGTGCAATGATGCCGCCTGTATTCTTGTCACCGCCATCTGAACGCCAAATAAACACTTGATCCCCTACCATAATCTCTTGGGTATGGTGTTTTTGCCGAATACTCCAGTCAATGATCTTTCCATCTTTAACATATTGATTAATATCATGTAAATCAGGAAACTTGTCCTTATTCACAGTAAATTGCTTTGGGTTCCCTTGGAAAATCCACTTTGGCATACGTTTTACCCCCGTTATGTCTTTGGTTTAAGTATATCAAAAAAATTTCTTTACTCCAGCTGCTATAGTTATAGAATTTTTAATCATAATGGAGTTGGACTCTAAACGCTTAAAACCTCCAGCGAAGTATCGGATTGACAACCATCTCAATAGTAATAACTTTGCTTGGCGCGAAATATAATTTATAAAGGCGGTGATACTTTGTTTGGTATCTTAAATAAAAAGCGATGGAAAAATTCAGCACGAATTATCAATTCATATCATGAATTTGATACAGTTGATTATGGAATAGCCTGGGTTGACCCTCGTGATATTATAGGTCTTTCACTTAATCCAAATAAGATTAAAAATGACGAGAAAATGAAAAAACTAAAGTCATCAGTATACGCAAACGGTTGGACTAATGAATCTCCTTTCACGCTTCATCTATGTAAACTTCCAAATGGAAAGTATACAGTTAGTAATGGCGGTAACCATCGTGCCTACTTATCTAATAAACTAAAAACACCCCATATACAGGCTTTAGTAACGATCATAATTCCAAAAAATCTAATTCCAGAGGAGATAAAAGCTCAAATTGAATACTTTATTTTAAAAGAGAATGATTTCGAGTTGAAAGCAAAAGAAACAAATGAATTCTTAAGCTTCCTCGCTATTTAATGTTGAGTCTAAAGTTTCATAACACTGTCTATACTGGGTAAAAACTATAAAATTACCCAGGAGATGATTCGTTATGCAAGATTTTCAAGAGCGGTATGATGTGTTTCAGTCAGCACTGGAAATACCTGAACCATGGTACGTATTTCATCATGAACTGGCCAAAGAAGAAAACACGTTGCACATTTATATTGAATATAGGTCAGGGGCCGAATTTTCCTGCCCCAACTGCGGTAAATCTGGATGTAAAGTTCATGATACCCTGGATCAAGATCGGACATGGAGACACCTTGATTTCTGGCAGTATCAAACCCTGCTTCGGGCAAGAATGCCACGAGTAAAGTGCGATGCTTGTGGTAAAATACGGACAGTGCACATTGAATGGGCACGCTCTGGTGCGGGATTTTCCTTTCTTTTTGAACAACATCTTTTATCGTTAATGATTGAGATGCCTGTTGCCGCAGTCGCTCGTAAAGTTGGTGAACATGATACTCGCCTTTGGCGTGTGTTTAATTATTATGTCAATAAAGCAATGGAAGACATGGATGTATCGGAATTAAAACGCGTTGCCATGGATGAAACGTCTCGCGCCAAAGGGCATAAATATATCACGCTTTTTATTGATATGGATACAAAACGCTTGATATTTGCCACCAAAGGAAAAGGCGCGGACGTTCTACAGGATTTCTGCCTCCATCTTGATCATAAAGGGGTCTCACGCTCCCAAATTGAGGATATCTGTTGTGATATGTCTCCATCATTTATATCAGGTATTGAAAAGAACTTCTCAAATGCTTCAATTACTTTCGATAAATTTCATGTAATGAAATTGGTCAATGAAGCGTTGGATCAAGTACGTAGAGAAGAACAAGCAACACAACCGGAACTCAAAAATTCACGCTACGTATGGTTGAAAAACCAGGGAAATCTAACTAAAAAGCAGGAAGCTCAATTTCAAAAACTCAAGGACATGGACTTAAAAACAGGACGCGCATACCGCATGAAGTTATCGCTTCAAAACATGTGGACACGGTCTTACATTATTTCCAAACTCTACTTTAACGAATGGTACAATTGGGCAACACGTTCTCAACTTAAACCAATGATTGATGCCGCCAAATCTTTAAAGAGGCACCAGGATGGTATCTTAAGGTGGTTCGAAAGTAAGATGACCAACGGTCTGATTGAAGGGACTAACAGTCTGATTCAAGCGGTCAAAAGAAAAGCCCGAGGTTATCGTACAGCCGAGAATTTTATTGCCATGGCATATGCGACAGTCAATAAGCTGGATTTGATCAAACAATCATGACTGCAGTTATTCCTTTGTTTGCTTGACGACCACTACCTTGTATGCATTAGAGCTTGTCAAGTGGGTTCCTTGACTAGCTCTAATGCATACAAGACAATGCAAGCCGCAAACAAGGAATGATAGGTTAGCAGTATTACTACTATTTTGTTTTTTCAATACTAAATAGCGAAGAGCCATTCTTAATAACTAAGGGAATCTACAGAGTTAAATATGTAAATGAAGAAAAACTATTTGATGAATATTGCAGACTTGCAGATTCATATTCAAAACGATGTACAGTACTTCTGCTAGAATTAGCGGAGGAATTAGGTTTTGCACTCGACCAAAAATGAAAGAGACAGAATAACATCTGAAAAAAATCTATAAAAAGCATTAAATTATTAATTATATGCGTGCTCAATAAGGTTATCAAGATTGAACGAGAGCACTCGCTCAATGACTTCACAGCAACCTGAACAATGGATAAGGCGCCCCTTCCAGCAAAGCTTGCTTTGAATGATGACGAACGATGCTTAGGCCTTTTAGTTGCATTCACGTGCAGAAAAGGGCTTTTTTGTTTGGCTTGACACCTATCGGGAAACAAAAAGGATGAATGTACATGAATACTGCAGGATTTATTCACGAGTATATGCCCAAACGCAAGCATGGAGATACATTCTATTAATAAATGCATAAAATAAGCCAGGCTACTATGTACGCCTGGCTTATCAATACGTATATCTATTTAACACAAATTAAATTTCCATCGGTTCGAACTCGATATCATATCCAAAGGCTTTCGGTCCAACAACTGGCAACGCCTTTTCTGTTTGCAGTTTAGGTGAGGCTGGCATTCCGATGACTTCCAGTCTCAGGCCATATCTGAGTGATTCGGTGCCAATGGGATCACCGCTTTCCAAGTCGAGTACACTGATTAAATCAGGTACCATGGCAACAGGCCGACCGTCTTGGTACGCCATTAGGAATTCATTCTGTATGTTGACGGTGAGTTCGGATCCAGTGAAGTCGTTTAATCCCTCGAGAATCATTTCTCCTTTGGCAAAGCCGCCGGTGGTCTTGCGGTTAACGTCCACGACCTTGCCTGTAAAAAGCCGCTTGGCCGGGACAACTTCAGCAATAGATTTAAAGACATCACTCTTGGCTTTTTTAGCTTGGATGATTGCTTTTCCAATTGTATGGCATAAGGATAACGTCCCGTGAATGCCGAAGTCCTTTAGTTGGCGTCCGGTGATCACAGGAAGTGCCAATGAACTGGAGCCGCCCATGGCAATGGTTAAGGCCCGTCCCACACGTTCGGCCGTCTCGGCATCGTTGACGGTGAGCACGGCTGAATTGCCAATTCCGTCAGACAATCCAAATGGGGATGGGCTCACATCGTTAATCATGAATGTATCCATCTGCAGTTCCGGGAATGCGCGTCCCATAGGATCGGCATCAACTACCGGTAGATTGGCTGATGCGGCAGCAATCAATCCTTCAATCGCATTTCCGCCGCCAATTTCACCGATAACAATAAAGGAAAAGTCTTTTTGTAAATAATTTTGGAGTGATTTAACCGTTTGCCACATTTCATCACCGACAGGTAGCTTTTCTATACCAATGGTCGGTGCGCCCATGCCGGAAATGCCGCAACCAAGCTGGTTGTCGTTCACCTCTTCACTTGTGATCACTTCTACCTTGTGGCCTGCTCGCAGCATTTCAATTAACTGCAACTTGGCCAGGTATGGGTCACCTCCGCCGCCTGTACCGAGTACGCCGGCACCTAGTGCAATATATTCAGCATCTTGTTCTGTAATGTTCCAATTCATTGTATCTGACCTTCTTTCAAATTACCTACCGCCTTGACTGAAAAGCGTGAAGCATTTCCAGGCAAATATGCAAGCGGTGTTTCCGAGAATTCAACAATTTCAACTGATCGTGGTTCTGCACCAGCATGGATGGCTTGTTCGATTGCTTGTTCTTTCACCTGTTCAACAGCTTCTGCTCGAGAGAGGTTTTCAAGCGAAATCACCTGGTCTACTTCTCCGCCAATTTGCGAAATGGCAGCGCCAATGGCATTTGCAACTGATGCATGTTCAGGACGAATGACTTCTGAAACGCCTTCTGTAATGTCATTAAAAATAATCGCACCGCCACCAACAAGAATGGCTGGTATCTCTTCACGACTTGGTTTCATTTTGTCAAGAGTGACTGAAAGCATGTCCCGTGCATGCTGGAGGATGTCGTGTGCTGCGTTTTTTGTTAGTGGCACATTGCGAGCATCCCCGATCTGTTGATATCCTGCGGCAACAACGATATCGGTCATGGTTAACGTCCTGCCGCCAAAAATATAAGCGTCTTTATGAATTTGGCTGCCGCTGCTTTTTGGGCCAATAATCGGAAGGTGCTGGTCATTGAACCGCACGTTTGTCCCGCCACCCAGGCCGAGTGAAAATACGTCAGGCATGCGGAAATTCGTTCGGACGCCGGCGATTTCGGTAATATTGGCAGCTGGCCGCGGAAAGCCGTTGATCAAAACGCCGACATCTGTTGTTGTACCGCCGACATCGATCACCAGGGCATTGTTCGTGTTTGACAAAAAGGAAGCTCCGCGCATGCTGTTAGTCGGTCCGGAAGAAATAGTTAATACAGGAAAACGCTGGACGTAATCGACGTTCATTAATGTGCCGTCGTTCTGTGTCAAATAGAATGGACAGGTTAGGCCAATTTCATTTAATGATCGCCTCAAAGCACTCACAATGCGTTCGGCTGTCAGGAGCAATGACGAGTTTAATATGGCAGCATTCTCTCTTTCTAACAGACCAACTGAACCAATATCTGATGAAATGGTAACCGCAAGATCAGGAATTTCTGCTTTCAGAATATCCGCTGTTCTTTGTTCGATCTCATTATTCACAGGACTGAACGGGGATGAAATGGCCACGGCTTTTATGTTGTCGTTCTGGAGTTTTTTTGCCACCTCGTAAACTTGTTTTTCATCATAAGGTGAAATGTGACTCCCATCGAATTCATGGCCGCCCGGCATCATATACACAGGCCCTTTGATTTGTGCTTTCAGTTGTTCGGGGAAATTAACAAACGGCGGCAAAGCATTTCCATAAGGATAACCAAACCTTATGACAGCTGTTTCCGATAGTCCCTTCCTTTCTACGAGCGCATTGGCAAAATGGGTTGTCCCAAGCATCACCAGTTCAACGTCCTCTGATGATGCTTGTGTAAACAATTTCTGCAGTGAATTGGTAATGCCTTGAAGCACATCTTTTGAGGTGGTGGCTTTAACTGACGCTACCACCTTTTTTCCATCGATTAAAACTGAGTCGGTATTCGTACCGCCTACATCAATTCCAATTTTCATTTTGCTTCCTCCCAGTGTTCGGTTGATCGTGTTGTTTTAAAACGTCCCCATACATAACCAATGATCACCTGCAGTATGAGAGCGGCTAAAAAGCCGTCCAGAGCCGGCACAGTTGTCAGTGTCATAAGCTCAAGGCCTGCAGGAGCCGGTGATGTTAAATAGGATATGAATGATGCTGCCAGCCAGGCAATGATAGAATAACCTCTCCAATTTTGGATGGCAGTGTTAAAAGCAAAGTTTCGCTTATTCAAGAAAAAGTATTCTGATAGATACACCCCGCCTATAGGTGGTACAAATATTGATATTAAGTTTAAGAATGCTTCAAAGTGATCAAAAATCCCAAAGAAGGCTAAACCAGTCGCAAATAGACCAGCAAATAATGTCATCAAACCTTTAGGAACGTTCTGAAATAATACAGCTAATCCTAATCCTGATCCGTAAAGATTGTTAGTGTTGGTGGTCCATTGTGCAAGAGTTAAGACAAAAAAGGATGGAATTCCGAGACCAACTCCGAGAAAAATTAACGTCAAATTACTTTCTGACATGACTTTGGACAGCAAAACCGCCATGACAAGCATAAATGAATTGCCAATTAAAAAGCCAAAGAAGGCTGCTATAAACGCTCCTGTGCGGGATTTGGCCCATCTTGACACATCTGGGGTCGTCACAGTACCAGCGACAAAAATACCTATGACCAGTGAAATAGCAACTCCAGTTGAAAGTGACGCGCCCGATTGAGGCACGGCCTCCCACGATGGCATGCCGTGTTTATTCACGGCTAAATATAACGAGAGCATAACCAGAATGAACAGCAACGGCACGGCAAAGATACTTAACTTTTCTATGGAGCGGTATCCGATAATGGCCGTGGTCATCATTAACAGACCACCAATAACGGCCAATATATTCTCACTTATATTAATGCCAACAACTTCGCTGACAGCCATCTGAGCATTTTGTGCAAAAAAACCAGCTTGGACACCAAACCAGCCCAAAAGTGAGACTGCCAATACGGTTGAAACTATTTTCGCACCGTTTTCCCCAAAAGCAATTCGCGATATCATGGCTGTCGATAAATTGGTTACTGCTCCGATATAAGCGCAAAATCCGCTCATGACGCCTAATATTAAGGAGCCCACAATAATGGCGAATATGGCCTTTGATAGACTGAGTCCGCCGGACAATTGAACCCCCAGAAGCATGGATGACAGGTCAATGCCGACTGCTATCCATACCAGACTCAATGACACCCAATTTCTTCTCAAGTGTGCTGGGACAGGTTCGCGTTCAAAGTCTTGTGTAATATCATCCATCATAACGACCTCATTTCTATCATATTTTCATGCAGTTAGAAAGTATCAAGTTAAAGATTAATTTGTTTCATTTCATCTTCTTATGATCATTCAGAAAACTAAAAGCAAGTTGAGCACCTATTATGTATCCTCCCATCCTAAAAATACTTTGTGACGTCGCTTTATTTTGATAAAGCGTCGTTGTTTATTAGGGAATAGTATAATGAGTAAACAAAATTACGTCAACATCTTTAAGCAAGAAATTTTCAATTTTTATATATACTTTGAAACTGAATGCTTCATTGAAACTTAGTACCACAGTATAGATAGCGCATACATGAAAATTTTATTTTTTTAGGGAGAACTCTACCCTACTCAATTCATAAATAGTATTTATTTCAAGGTATACCAGAAAAACGGTTAAAACACTGCAATTCATATGTAAGTGAACACTGTACGGAAACTACATTGTAGATTCCCAAACGCCAAGTGATAGATTTCAATCGTGTTGATGTGTACAAAAGTTATTTTAAGCTGCAGAGGGAGCTCATGCGGAAAGGTATCAAGTAGGTTGCTAGTCCTGCTTAATAAAGTTAAAAAAAATCGAATCACTAAAAGAAGCACGGGAGCCGTTCGAGCCGTCCCCGTGCTTCTGCAATAGCTTTTGATACATATAAATGCTTATTGATTTCCAACAAACTACAAACCGACTTCATTCGCAGCATAAGTAGCTACTTCACCACTGAATCCCTCATATTTCAACTGCTCTATTAAACCGCTTCTTGAAAATGCGTCATAGTTTAAATAGTTTTCAGCCATCTTGACTGCTTGTGCTTTCCAATCCACAGTTACGTTTCCAGCAGCATATGCGGCATGATCATTGCTAAACCCTTCATACATCAACTGCTCTATTAAACCCTTTTTCGAAAAGGCATCGTAATCCAAATAATTGTTGGCCATCTCCACTGCTTGCTCTTTCCAATTGACATCTATTTTTCCTGCTGCGTATGTGGCATCCTTTTTATTAAAACCTTCATATTCTAATTGTTCTATGAGACCACTCTGTGAAAAAGCTGTGTAGTTGATATAGTTTCTGGCCATCTGTACCGCTTGTTGTTGTGACATTGTTTCAGCACTTTCTTTCTTTGCTGCTTTCTTTTTTGGTTTTTCTTGTTTTTCCTTCTTTTGCTGTTCCTTCTTCTCTTGTTCTACTTGTTCTTGCTTTTCTTTTTCTTTCTGTTCCTGTGCTGCTTTTTCTTCTTGCTCCTGTTTTTCCTTTTCAGCACGCTCTTTTGCTTTCTTCTCCTCCTCTTCTTTTTCTTTCTGTTCTTGTTCCTCTTTTTCTTGCTGCTCTTGCTTTTCCTTCTCTTCCTTCTCTTTTTGCTCCTGCTCTCTTTCTCTCCGTTCTTGTTCTTCCTTTTCTTGTTGTTCCTCTTCTTGTTGCTCCTGCTCTTCTTTTTCTTTTTCTTCTTGCTCTAACTGATCACCTTTAACAGCGCTTTCATTTTCAGGTGATACAGTAACCCCCACTAAAACAAAAAACAATGCTGCGGCTACCCCGAAATACATACCAGCAAATTTCCTATTCCTTTTGTTTTCAGGAAGCCATTTCAATGCAAATTCCGGCTTGATTAAACCTATTATTAACGCGGCAAAAGATATTAAAAATAAGAATAGAAATAAATCATCCATTTGGTTTGTCCCCCTGAATTCATTATTTTATGCCAGTCGACAACGCAACAATCATACCCCTCCTTTCTTTTGGAATAGCTGTTCTAGGTGATCTTACATAATTGCCGTTAGTTGTATTGTTGATTTCTTCGAGGTTAGATATAAAGATAAAGGCTGCATAATACACAATGGAATAAGGTCACATGAACATGTGAAAGATTAATAGTGGATCAAATAAACGTTGTTTTACAGAGGTGTGGTTTCTAATTTACTCGCCCTTATAAAGCACCATAAGAGGCTTTTTAACTTTAATGTTTGAATTATTTTAACACTTTTATCAAGAATTATCAATCATATTTAAAAACATTTCTTAACAAGCTTAATACGAGTTGTTATTTTAGCCACAAAGAAGCATCTTCATGGAAAGCGAGGGCGCATTGCGGGTGTTTGACAGTGGTGAAGGAACGTATGACTTTTTCGTGAATATCGAGAATGATCATTTGCTTGCCGAGCTTGCGAAACATAAAGAAACGGAACAGATTAATGTTGTTCAATCACAGTACAAATACGGTATGGCTTTGCTTGGCCTGGCTGTGATTCAGCATTATTTGAACAAGGAAGACGAGAAAGATGAAGAGTTTGATATATCCGAAGCGGTTTATGAATATACTAAGGTTATCTCATCGGTTTTTATACCGATGATTCAGTCGGTTGGTGGGATTGGGGTGGAGTAAACAGGGCGCTTCATTAGTAGTCGGTATGGCACAAATAGTAACTAAAATGAACATTATAAACTCCTTCTCTCGCGTTTTGCTAAGCATGAACATCAAAACAAAAAGGAGTTATTTGAAATGAAAAAGATGGTTATTCCAATTGTTGTACTGGTTTTTATGGTAATGGGACTGTTTGGCTGCACAAGCGATAACGACCAGCTTAGAAACGTTGGTGAGACAGGTACACATTCGAAGCTAAAAGCTGTGAATCTGGCTGAGAAACAGGATATAATTTTGCCAATAGAAGATAAAGATCTGTATGACAATGCAGATAGCGTTGCTGATGTGGAAATGAATGACACGGAAACCACCAGTACTGATACAGATATGGAACCTGATTATTTAAGCAATCTGTCTTCGTCGCTTAACAGCGTATCGACTATTCTCAGTGACCTTGGTGAGAATTTTAGTGAGGCAAATAATGATAGGTCTGTCATAGAAACGAATAGATGGCAGACAGATGTGAGGTTTAATGCAACTAAAATTCAATTGGTTGCTGCGGCTTTACAAGGGATGGATAACGAAGGTCTTGTACCAGATGAGTTTATAGAATTAAATGATTTATCCGTACGGGCCTTTATGACAATGGCTGAGGGCGCTAAAATCATAGCAGATGGCGCAGAAGAAGGCAATATGGATACTTTTTCAACAGGGCAATTTGTAATGGTTAAGGGATTTGATATGTTTGATGAAGTTGAAGCTGAAATAGATAGGTTGGAGTAAGCTGCCAGTATAGGAGTAACTAAAGTCAGTCTCTTGATGCTTTTGTCTTCTGGTTCTGTAATAAAAAGATGATAAGTGTGCACTCTGACATCATACGTCTGAAGAAATCGTTCTGATAATCGAAAGTCATACAAATAGAATTTAGGAGCCATTCGAGCAAGAAAACGCAAAATCCTCTTTGATAACAGACACCCTTCTAGTTGATTTTCCCACACAAAAATAAAAAGCCCTTCTGCGATAGAAGGGCTTTTCACGATCAATTATTATTTTACAACGTTAGCTGCTTGTGGTCCGCGGTTACCTTCTTCAATGTCGAAAGTAACTTGCTGGCCTTCGTCTAAAGTTTTGAAACCTTCGCCTTGAATAGCTGAGAAGTGTACGAATACGTCGTCTCCACCTTCAACTTCAATGAAACCGAAACCTTTGTCTGCGTTAAACCATTTTACTGTACCTGTGTTCATCTAAAATTCCTCCGTTGTGCATTGTGCACGTATATTACTTTGATTGCTCACTTCTATAATTCAAGACGACGATATAAGCTAAGATGTTATAACATTAATCCTGTATTGCTAGGACGAACAATTAAGTTACTCAAAGTATAGCACGTGTTGCTGAGAAAAGATACTGTTTTTGTACTTTTATTCAGAGGGACTTCTCAATGAATGATCTGGCCCATTAATAAAACAATTTTGTATACTCTCTCTGTGTATCAGCAATATGATAAATATAAATCGCATCCTCGATCTTACGATAAATTGCTACATGCTTTTTAGAAATGACCATACGATAACCTTGTTCATTCAACCAGTCATCTGGTGTCATGGAACCCGAATCCGGGAAATCCTCCAGTCGTTCAATCGTGTTCATTATACCGTTACTGACCTTTTTTGCTGTTTGCAAATCAAACTGTATCATATAATAATCCTGTATCTTTTTTAAATCTTCCCAGGCGGAAGGCAGAATTTCAATTTTATATGTCATCTGCCCGCTCACTTAGTCTTCTTCTTGTCTCGGAAATACTAAGGGTTTTCGCTCCACTCATTCTTTCTTGCTCTGCCTGCAGAACTTTTGAACGAAGCTGTAAAATTTGTTCCCTTTTTTCAAAGGCATCAATACTCATAAGGACCATATCCCCCTCGCCATTTTTTGTTATATATATGGGCTCTTTGGTTTCCTTTGCAAGATGCGATATTGCAGAGTAATCATTTCTTAATGCTGCTGATGGTTTTATGATCATGACTCTACACTCCTTGTATCAATATATTGATATAATTATACCCTTATTTTCATACAAATTAAAGGAAAAATACCCACACACCTTTAATAACATAACATTTCTATAGTATTACCAATGTTTTGGGAAGCATGGAGACGTTTCTGACGCTTTCGTACTAGAAAAAGGAAGCATGAGAACCGGCCCCATGCTTCAGCAGCTAAGGTTCACACATAGTGGTCTCCGTTATACATTCTTTTTTCTAAAAACCACATAAACCAGAAAAAGAAAAATGATGATATATATAATATTACCGGCAAATAACTGGCCTATGGATAATCGTGTCAATGATGCAATCTCGCCACCACTACTGATTTGGTTGCTCAAATTTAACATATTAAGGGGATTCCATTTTAATATCTCCCACTTTTCAATAGCCAAGAACATAATACCCGACACGATGGAGGCAGCAAAGTAGAATATAATTCCAATTACAATGGCAACTGCGGTATTCCTGAAAACACAAGACAATAATAATACCAGGCTGATCAGCAGCCATAGACCTACAAAATTGCCTAAAGCATTGAATAGAAAGGTCTGTAATAGATTCATACTTCCATTTGCTTTATCCAAAAAACCCAAATCGGGGGACATAAAAAACTTTAGAATGATTGCTATAATTGATGTGCTTGCATATAGAACGATTGAATAAATAAACAATGTAATACATTTGCTTATGATCACCTGTGTTCTCGTATAATTACGGTAAAGAAGGTTTTTAATTGTCCCGTATTGAAATTCCATAGTAATGATTGTACTGGCCTGAATAATCATGATAAAAACGATCCAGGCATAAGCGGCATATGCAGAGGTAAACATACTTTTAGGTTCAAAGATATCCGGTTTTGTTTTAGAAACAACAGAAATGAATATCATTATTATCGTTACAGCACCAAATAGAATGAAAGTCGATTTCTTTTTATATAATTTGAATAGTTCCTGTCTGACTAATGTACCCATGTAATTCTCCCCCGTCCCCCAACACAATACGTGTTTGATATTCTTTGTTATTCCACCCTAAGATTGCGTAGGTGTTGAATGTTTCTTTGCATCTAATACTTGTAAGAATGCAGTTTCTAAATCCCCGTCTTCAGCATCTTCTTTAATCTTTTCTACGGTTGTTTTTGAAATAATTTCGCCTTGATTTACAATTAAAAGTGTGTTGGTCACCTTCTCTAACTCACTTAATATGTGGCTGGAAATGAAAAATGCAACGCCTTTATCAGTACGTTTTAGAATGGCATTACGCACATCCCGGATAGCCTGAGGGTCTAATCCATTCATAGGCTCATCTAAAAAAATGATTTGCGGATTATTTAAAAAGGATAAAGCGATGCCCAATTTTTGTTTCATCCCCAATGAGTAGGTTTTAGCTTTTTTATGTATAAATTCGGACATATTTAAATCATTGATGATCCGATTGATTTCCTCATTATTTTTCCCTTCAAAAAATAGTTTTAAGTTATCATAGCCGGTTAAAAAGGGATATATCCCAGGATGTTCAATTAAAGCGCCTACTTTGATAGGGGAATGATTAACGTGCGAGACTTCTTTCCCTTCGACCCTCATAACACCATTCTGATAATTCGTCAAACCTAAAACCACTTTCATGAGCGTTGTCTTTCCAGCGCCATTTCCCCCAATCAGTCCCACAACATCTCCTTTTTCTAATGAAAAGTTTATAGCGTTCAAAACCCTTACTCCTTTAATTTCTTTACCAATATTTCCAACTAATAATAGGGTCACATTAAAACTCCTCTTCTTTTTTTAGTTCACGAATAAGGTAAAATGACTCATTTCATTACCCTCATAGCTAACCGTTAGTTGTCTCTTTATAAATACTAAGCCAATGGACCTGTGAATATGTGTTCCGAAATGAAAAAAGAAAACGTACTAACCATTTGTCAAAATAATCATAGATTAAAATTAGTTTACCATTTCGAACTTGAAGTATCAATTTTCTTAATTTATGATATCTTTTACCTCCTGATTATCTCAAACCTGTATTCACAAATAAAAGTATGCTATAATAAACGCAACTCAATAAGGTTATCAAGAGTGAACGAGAGCACTGGCTCAATGACTTCACAGCAACCTGCCCCGTGGGTAAGGTGCTCCTTCCAGCAAAGCTTGCTTTGAATGATAACGAACGGTGCTCAGGCCCTTTGTATGCATTCATATGCAGCAAAGGGCTTTTTCATTTGCTCTAAGGGAAGGCAGCATATTTACGAGCTTAGATTATCGATCATAACAGCGCCGTCCAGCTCCAGCGCCTACCCCTTGAGTCATAAGCAATATCGTTCCTTGGCACAAAACGCCACTACACAGTCTTGCTTATGATTTTCGGGGGTGATCAAGGCGCTTCCGCTTTTGATGTTTGCCTTGATAGGCCTATTGGGAAACAGATAGGAGGAATGTCACATGAATACAACAGGTTTCATTCGCGGGTATATGTCCAAGGGTTATGATGGGGAGAGGTTTTTGCATCATGTTGCTGGGACTGTTCAAAGGCAGCTGCAGGAGTGGGATGAGGCATATGCGGTCGAAGTGATCAAAATGCATAGCTATGTGGTGTCGGTCAGGAATAGAGACGAAACGATAAACCTGATCATATCGGAGGGTCTGCTGTCGTCGCTTCAGGATCGGTCTCCTTACGCTTTGGACAGGTATATTTGGTCAGCGCTGGAGGAAGGTGGCCTTGAGATCAGGGATTTTGAGGGGAATTATTTGGAGTATGTGTTGATGTAGGAAAGCATGGGGACGTTTCTGACGCTTCCGTACTATTAAAAGGAAGCATGAGAACCGGACCCATGCTTCTTCCCATCAAGAACGATCTTCTTTCTTCTCCTTATGACGTCATATGCCGTGCGGATCAGAATCTTTGTTAACCATGTACTAAAAAATTGGGGCTGCTTTACTTGATCGACTGATATAAAGGCTTTATAAATCGTTTCTTGGAGAACATCTAATGCGTCATCTTTATTACCGACGTAAAGAAAAGCCGTTTTATACAATTTCTCACTTTCAATTTTCACAAGCGATTCAAAGGCTTTTTCGTTTCCATTTATAGCCTTCTTAACGAGAGATATATGATCCAATTTATAACCTCCTTTCACCCGTTAGAGCAATCAACCTTTGAAAAAGTTTCAAAAAAATAGCTAGAAGAAAATTGTTTCCTTCTAGCTTTACTTATCAGACTGGAAATATCAAATAATGGTGTAACCGTGTCAGTCCCTGACGATTTAGAGCGGGGAAAGCATGGGAACGGTTCGATGCTTTTACACTATGAAAAGGAAGCATGAGAACCGGCCCCATGCTCTTCTGGCCCTTTTCTTCAATAAGGGGTGCTAATCCCTTATTAGAGAATATGGCCCGATTCTTAAATTATTTTATCCGTTTTCGCTTAGAACGAGATGGCAAAATGTTAATAACATCAATATTTTCTTCATTTTCATTAACCGCATAAAAAACCAGATAATTTAATATTCGGTGCCGCCCCTTTCCGTAAGTAAGGCAACGCAAACCTTTAAAAGTTCCCTGCTCAACCACCTTCCCAGCATATGGAAAAGAAGATAACAGACGATCAATTTCGTCAATCATGTTATCTTCTTTAGAAAACCACCATTCAAGCACATCTTCCCCTTGCTCTGCAAAGAAGGCTTGAATTTGATCTAAACACCTATTAAATTCCTCTGTAAAATGAACTGAAAATTTCCGGTTACCGTCTTTGGTCATACCGTCGCTCCTTTAATTCATTTGCGGTATACCTTTTCATGTCCGGATTATCGAGATATCGCTGGAGTGATTCCTTTAATTCCGGATAGGATTCAATTTTAACCTCCAGATTGCTGAGATTTTCATCTTCTAAATCAGTATCATGTACTTCAAGCGAGAACAGCTTCCCATTTGCCACAAACATAGCCTCATCTTTATCATCTAATGCATTTGCAAGTTCTTTTTGTACATTTTTGCTTAATGCACCCATTCTTATCACCCCAAAAGTTTTTTTTAATTATAACATACGTAATGATTGTCTCGGAGATCATCAATAAATTCGCTTTTGCAGTTTTTATTTAAAAGCAACACTTATTTTACCCACCCCATTTTTTCCCATTAAATCTTATACCGCAAAATGGTTCTTTAAGGGACCATCACTTATTCAACAACTGCGCCCGATAGCTGTATTGTTAAGAATCACTTACTTCATCACTTTTATTAGAAAACATTAAACTTATAACTGCTCCACCTATAATTCCAAAAATTATACCCCATACAATTTTATTAAAGATTAGTCCCAAAATTATACCTATTATAATTCCAATACTCATACCTATAATGCTCATCAAAAATCACTCCTTTTTCTGTAACAATCTGGCCCGTTTCAGGAAAGAATTGTGTCCGATTCTGACACCACGTTGTACGCAATTACCCGATTGATGAAATTCTTATTTGTCTTTTTCATTAAACTTGTTCATTCAACCATGTATTTGGTGTCATGGAACCCGAATCCGGGAAATCCACCAGTCGTTCAATCGTATTTAATATATGATTACTGACCTTCGTTGCTGTTTGCAAATCAAACTGTATCAAATAATAACCCTGAATCTTTTTAAGTCTTCCCAGACTGAAGGCAGAATTCAATCTCGCACTTCATTTGCTCGCTCACTTAGTCTCCTTCTTGTTTCAGAAATACTGAGTGTTTCTGCTCCACTGATTCTTTCCTGCTCTACCTGCAGAACTTTTGAACGGAGCTGTAAAAATTGCTCCCTTTTTTCAAAGGCATCAATACTTTTTTTCTAAACTGAAAGACAGCGGTTCTAATTGAAAAATTTTTTTCATTACCGCTTTCCCCCTGCCTTATTGTTTTTCATCCTATTATAAAATACGCAAGCAGCATTGTAAGCGACTATTAATAATGCGCCCGTCAAACATCCATATATAGGCGGCATATAAGGTATATCCGAAAAAAACACAATTTGACTTCCAATGCTTCCTCCGAGGAATACAAACGGTGCTAACATAGTTAATCTCCACTCAGAGTTTTTGGGGTCCTTCTTTTCAGTAATTTTTCATACCTCCTTTCAAAATACAAAAATGGTCTGTCTGTTGGACAAACCTTGTACAGCAACTGCGCTCATCAGTAAAAACAGAACCATTTATTGTTTCTCCAGTTCTCTAATTCGCGCTTCTAATTTTTTAATCTTGTCTGTTTGTTGGGAAGCCAGTGCAAAAGCAGCACCGGCCAAACCTAAGGCACCCCACATGACAAATTCCATCTCTTTACCCCCATTTTATGAATAACACTGTTGTTTAATCTATCTGTTCGAAAAAATCACCCTGCCATTATTTCGAAATCACAAACACCCCACCACAATGAGAAATCGGATGAAACTCGCAGTGACACATATTTTCCAGCCGAGATTTAAATTCATCAAAAACGAAATAAAACTCATCGTCATCCCAGTAGTCGATGCTGTCCTGACGGCACTGATTGAGCTTTTCCCGTGTTTCAAAAGCTACGTCACCGATGAATATTTTGCCGTCCTTTTTGAGCAGGGGTAATAGATCAGTAATGAACTCCACTTTGGCCTCGTCTGCTAAATGGTGCAACGCATACGTGCTGATGATGGCGTCATATTTTTCATCTTGAATCTCGGGAGGCAAGCCCTTTGCTATATCCCATTTCATCAAGTTTCCATTCGGCATCGCGGCATGTGCGATGTCGATCATTTTTCTCGAAAAATCGATCCCGTCGATCTGGTGTCCATTGGCGTACAATTGGCTTGTTAAGACACCTGTCCCAAAACCAATATCCAGCACCTTGGCGTTCGGTGTCTGCATCACCTCATTAAAAATCACATTTAGGATTTCCTTATATCCCGCAAAAGGATAATGATTGTTTTCCTCACTTAACTGGACTGTTTCATCGTAATGATCAGCCCATAAATCAAAGCCATGATGGTTGAGCATAAATGCGCCTCCAATATTTTATGTAAAATTAAGATTCGTGCAGCGCCTATCAAAGGAAGAATGGCTTCTATCCAAGCAAGAACCGCCTTTATCCAACGAACATGCCTTCCTATCCGAGCAATAACGACATCTATCAAACGAAGAACGCATTCTATCAGAGCAAGAACGACTTCTATCAAACGTAAATGACGTTCTATCAAAGCAACGCGGCGCCTTGGCTGCTTTCAACTGAATATACTTATGTGCATTTTGATTTGTTATGAGACAACGTTGCACGACAATTGCTTGGTGAATTATCTAATTCTCTTTCGCTTGAACCCTCTAAACTGCAGAAGCTTTTCCCTTACAGCCGGCAGCCAAATAACCTTTTTAGTGTCCACTATTCGAAATCCTTTGCTGAAAGTGAATCCAGCAATTCTGCAGTTGACATACCTTTTCTCATTTTATACTCACTTTTGCTTTCCTCGATCATCTGTTTAAGTTGGGGATTATTTTCCACATCCGCCTTAATTGAAGGTTCGTCTTCCTCCTGTAGGACGAGAGTGAACTTCCCCTTTCCCGGTATAGAAAATTGAAAAACAGAATTATCACGATCCATATTTGCTATCTGACTCATAAGTTCTTCTGAAGATTCTATATACCCCACAAAATCACCGCCTTGTTTTACCTTTATCATAACACAATAGAAGCTGTTTCACCGTAGTGGTCAGCCCATAAATCAAACCTGTGATGATTAAGGATGAACGCCCTCCAATATTTTTATGTGAAATCAAGATTCGTGCAGGGTCTATCAAAGGAAGAATGTCTTCTATCCAAGCAAGAACCTTTTCTATCCAACGAGGATTCCTTTCTATCCAAGCAAGAACGACTTCTATCAAACGAAGAACGCATTCTATCAGAGCAAGAACGACTTCTATCAAACGTAAAGGTCGTTCTATCAAAGCAACCTAGCATCTTTGGCTACTCCCCAGCTTAACATACGTAATGGTGCCATCGATCATTCACCATTACGGTTTTATTGTGGCTTTTAACACCAGAAAAGAAGGCCGGCGCGTCTCATTGATAAGCTTTGGCATTTTTTCTATGCCGGCTGGGGTCGACTGGGGCTCCAGGATGCGATTTAACGCGAAGCCATTTTCAATGAGGGTGTTGATTAAGGTGGAAATGGTTCTGTGATAGACCACAACGCCGTCGACAAACCAGTCATGTTCTCTTAATCCCTCCTCTTGATAATGGTCTAAAGCCCAGTGTTGTCTTGTCCCTTCCTCATCCTTGACCCAATGACCGCTGCCTTTGCGGGCTGTTACGATTGGGTGTTCTATGGAAAAAATAAATTCGCCGTTGTTGGCGAGCATTTCGTACATGTTCTGAATCAAGGCCGAATAATCTCGGATGTAATGGATAGCTAACGAGCTTATGATCACATCAAATGTTTGACCGGCGGCGAACGTTAAGTCTTCCATCGGCAAACGCATAAATTCTATTCGCTGGTCACTGTTTATCTTGTTAGCCCGTTCGATCATATTTTCCGAAATATCAACGCCTATGACCTTTTGGGCGCCATTTTCTACACAGTACTTTGAAAAGTGTCCATCACCACAGCCCAGATCCAATACTGTTTTGCCCCTCAGGTCCGGGATCATGGATTTGATGGCCGGCTGTTCGATAAAATCATTATAAGTAACACCGCTCTCGCGCAATGTGATGTAGTTCTTGAAAAATTGCGGGTCATCGTAAATGTTTTGCTTCATTCATCCCTCTCCTTCCGTCCCCATCTATTTCATTCAACGATACGACATCGAATGGGGTAACATACGGTGCAATCAAAGAACCCGCAAATGCAATGACCAGCCCTATGCCTATTGTGGGTAGAAGATTTAAGTCTGAGAGGAAATACATGAAAATCAACATGGGCAAAACGGTTAAGGCAGTCACGATAAACCGTCCGGAAATGGTTATTTTGTGTTTTGCACCACAGTGATGACACTCAATTGAGCCGTATAACAAGCCTAAAAACGACCGATACACTTGGCCCCAGCTAAAACGTCTGTTACAGTTTAGACATTTTTGCATAAAAAGTACCTCCCTCTATATAATTAAAATATCTCCAAAATGCTCTTACTTTCTTAGAATTACTCAAACACTTCATTGACATATTGAATGCGGGTTGAGTATCAGGTGTTGATTTCGGAAATTTCGGACGTAGTCTATGCCATCCTAACGCCCAAACTGTGAACATTTGGTGACAAGAGACGTGATAACCGTGCTGAAAATCTCCACACAACTTATGGTCGCTCACCCTCCCATGTATCACGGGATTATTATCCATACATTCCTTCGTCCTGCGTATCCACAAGGTGGAGGTCGGAAATGCTCCTTAGCTGGGTCTATTGCCCGAATGGGTTAAATAAGCTCCGACTCTGCACTATTGGTGTTTGTTCAATCCTAAGGCCATCAGATGCATTTGTTGAAACATCCCAAATGAATTAAAAAGGTTTATTAATCGCTCATTCAGAACCACTTATCTACGTGGAGTAGTTAACATCAATATTCATGCCACCTGACTTGTTTGTAATTCAGGTAGTCCTTGTAGTAGTTTACTTCCATCAAATTCACACTGCTTCGTGCCAATGGCGAATAAGACACGTATCAACTTACCGCACAAAGCGATCAGAGATTGTTGCTTTTTCAAAGGACGATCGGGACGCGTGGTGTAATAATGATGCAATGTCTTGAACGTCGAATTATGTGCTACCAGTGGGCGCACAGCTAAATAGATCGCTCTTCTCAATCGCTTGCGTCCACGCTTGTCTATTCGTGTTTGCCCTTTGAATTTACCCGAGCTGTGTTCTTTTAAGGATAGACCAGCCATACTTACAATTTGCTGGGGATGACTGTAGTTGGAGAGGTCTCCGACCTCGGCGAAAAACGTGGCCACTGTCGTGGGACCAATGCCTTTAATAGCCATCATTTCTTTAGCTCCAGGTAGATCTGTTATAAGTGTTTCGATCTCTTTATCCAATGACACAAGTTGTTGGTTGTACAATTCATATTGATCAAGCAGAGTCTGTAATTCCTGCCTGGCAAAGCGCAAACCTATCTGAACACCAATGCTTTTCTGGGCAGCTTGGACAAGCTGATTGGCACGTTTGATGCCCACACCACTTTTAACGACTGTTTTCCACGTTGAAAGCACGTCTTCAGGGGTCATATCCTGAATATCAGATGGAAATGGGAATTCACGCAGTGTACAAATAGCTGTCTTACCATTCCAGTCATTAAACACATCATCAAACTCCGGAAAATACCGTTGTATGGCGTTTTGGATGCGTCCTTCGACAATCATCAGCTGTTTGGTGAGTTGATCTCGTAATTTAATCCCTTCCCTTAACTCGGCATAAACACCGTCAAGAAGGTTCGGTACAGAGTATCGACCATCCTTAACCATCTGTGCAATAACACGTGCGTCTTTCGTATCATTTTTTGTGGGCGAATTGTCGTCCAGCTCTTTGCTTTTTTTAACATGCATCGGGTTAACTAACACAAAGTCATAACCTTTGGCGTTCAGGTAGTAGGCTAGACTCTTCCAAAAGTGGCCAGTCGGTTCAACGCCAAACATGACATGTGTCTTTTGGTTTTCCTCTTGAAGCCTAGCTACCCAATCAAGCAGCTTTTGATAACCGTGTATTCGATTTTCAAAGATCAATCGTTTGCCAAATTCAATACCTCGATAATCTTGTGCGCGAGCTACGTGTTTGTCTTTTGCGATGTCAATCCCCACGATCAATGTGAATTCTGTGATTTGCGCGATTTTGTGATTTTGGTTATAATTCATTGCGAGTCCTCCTTGGTATTTATTTAATTCGGGGTCATGATCATGACACCCTGTACTATACCAAGAGGGCTCTTTTCTGTTCAAACCTCAAATTTCTTCATTACAGGAATGCTCCTTATTATTAACGTATTAATTTTGTTTTACCATCAAATGCACAGTCCCAATAATATGTTCTCTGTGCATCAACATATTCTTTTTTTATAACAGCTCTCCATACTCATGTTTTATATGGGATAAAGGGATGCATATTTATCGTCAATGATCAAAAAATACAATAAAATATGTGTGTTGGAGGCTGTGAATGATGCAAAACCCTAAATTGAGTTCCTCTGAGCTTGGTTCGCTCTGGTTGACTTATCAAAAAAAGACGATGATATTGCGCATATTGGAGTATTTTATTGAAAAAGCCGATGATGAGACAGGCAAAAATCTTATGTCGAGCCTACATGAAGAACTTCATGCCAAGGTGGTTGAAATCAAAACAATGTTGGAAAATGAAGGTGCGGCAATTCCTGAGGGCTTCACCGAAAAAGATGTTAATTTGCAAGCACCAAAATTATGGGATAATGGCTTTGATATCATGTTCTGCCGAGTGTTAAAAGAAATCAGCATTGGTCTGTACGCCTTGCATTTAACTTTATCCTACCGAAAAGACGTCATATCGTTTTATCAGGATCTCTCCAAATTGACCGAGACCTATTTTAGATATTTTACAGAATATCTTCTTGATCATTCCCTTTTATCACGTCCCACCCTTGTAAACATGCCGGCATCCACTAGCTTTGTGTCTGATAAAACCTATGCAAAAGGGACAAACATATTGGGGCAAAAGCGGGAGCTGAGTGTCGTTGAATTCGGGCCGCTTTACCGTTCTGTGGAGACCAACATTACAGGGATGCAATTAATGGAAGGTTTCAGCAAAACCACCGAAGACAGTGATGTAAAAAAACACTTTTTAGCTGGCAAGGCGCTTTCCAAGAAACAAATCAGTGCTGTTTCTAAGGTCCTTCTTGACAACGATATCCACCCACCTGCAACTCATGGTGGAACTGTGACAAATTCAACCGTGCCTCCCTTCTCTGATAAGCTTATGATGTTCTGCAACTATCTTTTAAGCGGACTGAGCATGAGCGGAAATGGCTTTGGGGCTGGTTTCAGTCTGCGTAATGACTTGCAGGTGAAGAATGCCATGTTTGGAAAAAGCATTTTTCAATACCAGCGTGAAGGCATACACCTTATGATAGCTAAGGGCTGGTTGGAAGAACCGCCTAAGATGGATCTGTGATTTTGAATGGAGAAACATAACGCGTTCTCTATTCCACCGTGTGCTTTAGAATCACTCTTTATTCAAAATCATAAGGTTGCTACACGATTACGCCGGTTAACGGAAGAAAAAAGTATAGCCTAAATAAGCTAATAACAATATTAAAATAACTATTCCAGTACCTTTCCAACCCGGCCCACCGGCCAAATCAGCAAGGTTTCTGCCGTGCATACTGCTTGATGAACTTTTTAGTTCTGCTTGCCTTAATCTCTCTTTTCTTTGTTCTGAAGTTTCATACCCCTTACTCATATATTCACTCCCGAGAACCTGATTTCAGTCACAGTGTTTATTTAATAACTGCGGCTGATTCTTTACAATGGACCCCTATTTCGATCTGAAAAAAAAATACTAAAATGGCAGCCGTGACAAGTACCATGGAAGCAACCACTACATCACGCATTGTATCTGCCAGAGCAGCAGAGTCTTGATTTTCACCAACCTGCGTCAATCGCGGCTGACCCAAACCATGGGGCAACAACTGCCTTCCTCTTGATGTTTACAAGCTCTAATCTGAAACAGATATAATCGTTCCCTGTGAGGTGGCACATAATTTTTCTTCTTCACCATCTTGAACAAACACATCACAACGGCAGACGGCTTGTCGCTTTCCACAATAGATCACACTTGCACGTGCAATCAGCTTCTCACCCACAGCGGGTCTCATGTAATTGATTTTATACTCTGAGGTCAACACTTCGGGGCCTAAAACCGAACCGCCTACAAAGGTTAAGGCGTTATCAGCAGCGTAACTGAGAACACCGCCATGAACAAATTGATGCTGCTGCAACAAGTTATCATTTATTGGGATTTCCAACACAACTTCTCCAGACCGGAACACTTTTAATTGTGCGCCAACGAGCCGACTAAAAGATTGCGCTTCCAAAACTGCTTTTGCGGAGTCTAAAATATGGTTCTCACTCATTTGTGAATGCCTCCCTAAGATATACGATGCCTTACCCAAACATACGGAAAAAATCCGTCACAAGCATGGAAGATATGAGTACTATCGCGAATCCTAATTGAGCGAGCGTTAGAATATAAGCGTTTCTTTCCTTTGCATATTTCCATTCTATAACCGCTCTGAGAACTTCCTTGACACTCCCACAGCTAAAGCAGTGGGATTCTCGAGTGCTAAGACGTTCGCAGTCCCTTTCGGTTTTGAACTAGCCTCAAGTTAAGGGGGCTGCCATGGCCCGTCCAACTGCGTTATGAATTGTACCGCAATTGGCGGTATACCTGTTACCGGTACACGAGTTATATAACTTGTTTATGTTTGGAGATGCCTGACAGGGCTTTTGCGATATTGATGCTTGCATTTAAAGCCGCGTGGTTTTTATAGCTACACTTTTTACATTTGAACATCAAACCATTGCGGTTTTGCTTGTCACAATTTCCGCATTTACATGTTTGCGATGTATAATTTGGCACGACATATTCAACCGTGATGCCTGCCATTTCTGCTTTATACTGAATGAATGTCTGAAGCTGATGGAAACTCCAATTGTTCAGGTTTCTGCCTGCCTCTTTTTTTGATTTAGCCATGCGAATACCTGTCAAATCTTCCATTCTGATCAGTCCAACACCGTTGGACCTGGCAAAGCGTATGATTCGACGGGATATGGTATGATTCATTTCTCTCATCCAAAGGGACTCTTTATCTTTTGATTTTTTGATAGCTTGAAGTTTTTTCAGCTTGCCCAGCTTGCGTCTTCTTGAAGAAAATCTTCTTCTTTTGAAGGCTATTTGATTGCCTTTAAAAAATAAACTTTTCGTGCCGACACTGCATGTGGCGATGTTTTTCAACCCAAGGTCAATACCCAATACCTTCTCATTGTTCGTTTTTTCTACGTCATAGGAAATGGCAATTGTCACAAACCAGCGGCCTCTCTTTTTAAAAAGGTCAACCGTACCTTGTTTGGCTTCACCGTTTAAAATCTTATCGAGCCATTTTTGCTGAAACGGTCGGACGACCAAAGGCACGCCGATGCGTTTTTCAAGTGTCGGGAAGCTGATTTTATAAAGGCTGTCATATTCTATTTTGGCGTTTTGGTTATTGAAAGCACACCAGAGTCGTTTATATTTTTTCGCTTTTTGGTGTCTCTTTTGACTTTTTACATCCCGAATCGTTTGATTAACAACTGCTGAGGGCAGTTGTTTGTTGGATGAGAACAGCTTGAAAACTTTGGATGTCGCTTTGTTCAGATCGTCATAAGTCAAAAGCCAATTAGCGAAATCCGTGTTTGTTTGTGTCATTGTTTGAAACACATTTTGTTTTTCTATTGTCGGCTTTAGCAATTCTACTTTCAGAGAAATTGTTGGCACCATTTCACCTCCTCAACTGTATTATATCAAATCAAGAACATATGTTCCAGTTTTATTTTAATTGTTTTGACCCTTTTATTTTTAAGATCATGTCTTAATATATTCGCTCTCATCCCACACCTGAAGGAATGGGCTTTCCCGCTCATTAGTACGGTAAAAAGACCAACATAATCATTAAAATGTATGGTTGAAGAATTAAAATTGGCTCTGGCTGTCTTAAGATATTGATGATCCCTCCAAAAATCAGTAGGACAATAAAAGTCATTCTAATGGTCCAATCCATTTTCTTGTGCAATGAATTCACGTGATCAAGTGAGAACAATTTCCTTTTTTCAACTTTAAGAACCCTTCTCATAATCGCATTAAATGAATACAGCAATACCCCGACCAACACCAATATGAAAAGAAGCTTCAGCCAAAACGATGAATCAATGCCATAATTTACCGTTCCCATTCAACCTCCCCTTCTTCAAGCTCAGCCTTATGTTTATACTTCAGCAATAACCATTTTTTCAAAATAATCACTCATGATAAGAAGTTTATCATCTGGAATCAATAAAAACAATTTTTTGTAAAAGTGGTATTAATTTACTTTGGGTATTGGTTACATTAATAGATTTGGTTTTCGTTACTAAAGCACTAGGCAGTAAGTCCATTGTGTTTGTTTAAACTTAATGCTACATTAGAATTTATGTCATTTAAACATTTTTAAAAATTGGAGGAAGAGATTGATGAAGAAAATGGTTGTTAGGGCTTTTGGCAGTCGTGATGACTGTGGGACTGCTTGACGCATGTTCCGGTAAAGATGAAGAGTCGGGTGCGAATGCGGAAGCCGCTGCATCTGAAGAAAACAATGCAAACACAGAAGCAGATGCAATTGAAGAAGATGAGACAGATACGGAAGAAGAGGAAGTCATAGAGGAAGAGACGTTTGCTAATGAGGTGAATGTCCTGGACGTGGGAGAGGTGCTTTTGGATCAGGAAGCAGTCTCTGATTTTAACGAGGAAGACACGATTCTGATTGAGCATGAAGAACATAAATATGTGGAATCTGAGTTTGTGACGTCTTTGCTTGATTATGAAATTACATATGATCCTGAGAAACGCACGGCTGAGGTTTATAAGGGGAAGGGAGATTTCACTTATGAGCCGATGCACGAGGAAGAGGAAGGTGCACTGCTTGATGTCGGGCAGTTTTATTTGGAATCGATGGACGATTATTTTGCACCATCAGATGATGAAGTTGACCAGTATAAGTTCATTGAGTTTGAGGGTAAGCTCTATTTGCCTGAGCGTCTGATCATGAAGCATTTGGAGACACCGGTTAACTATTTAAGGCGTGACCAGACTGTCGAGTTCGGGTTGCGCGGTGAACCGACGGATGTGTATGATCTCGGGGTCGGCCGTTCCCATGATTCAATGATTTACATTACGAATGAAGCGACAGATGTGACCATTGACGGTGAGAATTATGAGCAAGGCATTAAGATGACAGAGATTGATCCGATTTCCCGTAAGCTTCAGCTGCACCCTGAATCGAACTATAAGAAGTTCTCTGGATTCCTATATCACAAAGAAGGCGACGACCCAATGGAGCTGAGACTGCTTGACAGTGAAAGAGAAGTGATTGAAGTCATCGGCACCATTAAGCCAGGAGAAAAAATAGATTTTGAATTTGATGTGAGTGGCAGAGATGAAATCTATATTAGCGCGGAAAACACGCAATTTAAAGTCACGGACATGGAAGCTGTTTTGATTGGTGAACTTCAATAGGAAAACGTTAAACCCTTGGACAGGCGGACTGCTCAAGGGTTTTTGCTTCTGCTCAGGATTCGGCTGCACTTAAATACAGATCCAAAGAATCCTCCGCCTCTTTAGCAACAAGCTGAATAAAGTCCTCATATTCCCCTTTTGTGTGAGCCTTATCTAAAGCCTGATAATAGCTGAGTCGGTTTTGTACTTTGATCACAATCGGGGGAAAACCTTCTTTCATTAGCTCTAAGTTCAGTAACAAACGTGATGTACGGCCATTTCCGTCAACAAAAGGGTGAATTCCCACAAATATTGCATGGAGCATCGCACCGCGAGTCAATGGATGCATGTAAGGTGTTTCCTGTTCGTACCATGTTATGAGCGCTTCCATTTTTTCTTTTATAAAATATGGTGCAGGCGGTATATGTGCAGCGCCTGAAATAAACACCTGTTCTAGACGATAGACACCTGCATTTTGATCATCAATATCTTTTAGGATCAGCTGGTGCAGTTTTTTAATTTGCCATTCTGATAAAGGCTCTTGGTGCTGAACGATGTCTTCAACATAAGAAATAGCATGGCGGTGATTAATTACTTCCAAGTGTTCTCTCATGGTCTTACCACCCACCGTTATCCCTTCAAGTACGACTTTTGTTTCCTGTAAGGTTAAGGTGTTGCCCTCTATTGCGTTTGAGTGGTATGTCCATTCGAGCAGTAGCTTTTCACGCAAACTTTGCAATGTGTACTTAGGTAAAGGACGTCTTTTGTCCAAGCGTGCTTTTTTCTGATCAATACGACCAAACATTTCATCACCTTCCATGTAGAACATAACATCTAGTTATACGATTATATATGAAAAACCCATAAGTATAAAGTTGGGGGCCAGGTCCCTAGGCTGAAAATCCTAGGGGCCTAGCCCCCTCCACTATCATTTTTTCAACGGCTGAATTTTAAGGTACGTGAATGACCGCCAGAGCCATTCGAATGGGCCAAATCTGAAGGTTTTGAGCCAGAGTGTGCTCCAGATCATCTGTACGGCGAATATGGCAAGGCAGATCAGGGTTCCGGTGACCAAGCTGACCTTCCCGTATAGGTCGAATCCAACAAATATAGCAATTGCGATGACGGTTTGCATTAAGTAGTTGGTCAAGGCCATCTGACCTGTGAATCCGAGCGGGCGCAGCGCTTGTTGCCACGTATCTTTTCTCAAGACCAGCGTCAGCGCACTTACGTAAAACAGGCTCATGAACGTGCTGCCGATGCTTGTTAAAAGCTGAACGATGTAAATTTGCTTAACACCCCAGTCGAGGATATCCATTTTGAATAACCCCAGAAGCACGACGAGCGGTAAACTGATGAGCCCTGTGATCAGGCAGATCTTTTTAATGAGCGGAAGGTGCCCGGCTATATTGTGGAAAATCCCGGCTTTCCCTGCAGCAAGTCCAATCAAGAACATCGCAAAAACCGGGATCAGCGCTGGGATCAGGTTGATTAGGATAATGGGCAGCTCAGCTCCCAGCCGGTAAGTGACCCATTCGATATATCCAGCATTTTCATAGACGGCCACATACTCCCTGAGGAAGCTCGCCATCAGACTGGACTCGGAAGCTTCCATGCTCTCCAGAAAGCTGCTCGGCACCAGCAGTGTGAGCCCAAGAAAGGCGTTATACACAAACAGCAGGCTCGCGGCCCAGATGAGCATCGTCATGATTTTCCGTTTGTAAAAGAACAGCAGGAACACACCAGCGATGGCATATGTATGCAAAATATCCCCGTACCATAAAGCGATCAGATGAACAACGCCGAACGCAAGCAGCCCAAGCATTCGCCTGAGAAAAAGGGTAGCCGTTTTCAAGCCTTTCGCATCGGCCCGGCTCATGAAAATGTAAAACCCAAGGCCAAAAAGAAACGAAAACGTGGTGAAAAATTTCATCTCGACAAATAAGGTGAAAAACACATCCACCCAGTAGTCCAGTCCTGTGTACGACACTTCAAATCCATAAACTGATTTCATAAAATCCGCCGAATGAAACGCCGGCATGTTGACGAGAAAGATGCCAAACAGCGCAAAGCCCCTAATGATGTCAATCGTGTAGATCCGTTCTTTTTGTGAAATTGGTGATGATCTCATGCGTAATATCCCCCTGTTTCTATATATCTTTCCTCATTATAGGCTATGTTAATAATTTTTCAAACTTTATTATAAAGAAGGCGTCCACGGCCGTTTCTATGGACGCCTTGGTTGGGGGCACGCGTTAAACGTCAGCGGGCTGTTCCTTCTTTTTATCCGGAAACAGCAAGCTGAACACGATGCCGAAGAAAGCTGCGACAAAGAACGTTGCAAACCGTGCTGTCAGTTGCTCATCCAAATCGGTGCTGATCCAGACGACTGTGAAGACGAAACCAGATAGAATGGTCGCAACGACGCCAGTGCTGGAGTACTTTTTCCAGAAAAAGGTCATGAGAATCGCCGGTCCGAGCGTACACCCGACCCCCGCCCAGGCCCAACTGACAACAAGGTACACGAGCGACTGTGACGATAGCGCAATGATCATGCCGATCACACCTGAAATGAGAATCACGAAGCGCGACAGCCAGACGAGCTGGCGATCGCTTAGACGAATACCGAGCGCTCTGTGAATAATGTCTTCACTGACCGAGCTTGTGACCACAAGTAGCTGAGAATTCGCAGTCGTGATAATCGCAGCGAGGATCCCTGCCAGCAGCAAACCGCCGATCCAAGTCGGCATCAGGTCGAGAATCATATGAGGGAGAATGGTTTCCGTATCGGCGAAGGACCCTTGTTTGTATATGGCAATCGCTGAAAGACCGATGAGGAAGGCACCGATATATGCAAGTACCGTCCATGTAATCGACACGATAATCCCTGCTTGGCTTCTCTGTCATTTTTCAAAGCCATGAAACGGGCGCTGAGCTGTGGCTGGCCCCGAGATAACCGAAGAACCAGGAAAAGTTGTTAAAAAACAGCACCCCGAGTGTGAAACCGGTCGCCCGCCAAACCAGGAATTAAACGAATCCCCGGCTTCGATGAGTGATGTGCTGATCGACAAATCATTCGTATTGATATAGATGAGGGCAACAATCGGCAACACGACCAAAGTCGTGAGCATCATCAAACTCTGAATCATGTCCGTCCAGACCACCGAGACAAATCCGCCGAAGAACGCAATCCCAAGAACGACAATCGTCGCAAGGACAATCCCGACTTTCGGACTCATGTCAAACGTTGTAAAGAACAGCTTCCCCGCGCCTGCCAGCTGTGCCCCACATAAAACATGAAAAAGCTCGCAATCAAAATACTCGCGATCCACCTGATCAGGTTCGCCTTTTCCCCAAAACTGACCGCGAGAAAATCAGGCAAGGTCAGCACCCCATGCTTATCGGTCTCTCTCATGAAGCGCTTGGCCAAGAACAGCCAGGAAAATATGATCCCCAGACCGATCCCAACCGCAACCCATACCCCGGCAAGACCAGTGGTGAAAACAAACCCTGTAAACCCGAGCAGAAGCCACGCCGACTCCCCCGTCGCCCGTTCCGAAAACGCCAGCGCCCAGCCCGGCAGCTTCTTCCCGCCCAGAAGGAACACCGAATGACTCATCGTCGTCCGGCTCGTCGCATAACCAATCCCAATAATCACCGCAAAATAAATAATGAACTCAAACAGAATAACGTTATTCATCATGCCCCTCCTTTGTACGATTGATAGCGTTTACATTTAGACCTGCTTATGGTGGATTGCCCTCCTTCCCCGGTCAACTTTTCTATCATTCTATGCGGGGGAGGTTTGCAAACATGCATATTTGGTGAGAGGAGTGCGCGGGATTGGGGCGCTTGGGCTTTTAATTGGGGGGCTCGCTGCTTTTATTGGAGCGCTCGCTACTTTTATTGGAGCGCTTAACCCTTTTTCTGCAGCGCTCACTGCTTTTATTGGGGCGCTCATGCCGTTATTCGATGCGCTCAGCTCCTCATTTGACGCGCTCATACCATTATTCGGTGCGCTCAGCTCTTTATTTGACGCGCTCACTCCATTATTCGATGCGCTCAGCTCTTTATTTGACGCGCTCGCACCATTATTCGGTGCGCTCAGCACTGAATTCACTTCACTCACACTATTAATTTCTTTGCTCGTTCCTTTATTTTCTTCACTCCGCTCTTTTATTTCTTCATTCATGCCATTTATTTCTTTGCTCACCACTTTTATTTCTCTGCTCATGCTATTTATTTCTTCGCTCGGCTCTTTTATTTCTCCGCTCACCCCTCCCTTCTCTTCCCCTAGCATTCAAAAAACATTTCAAAGCTCTCCCCTCACAACTTTTCCTCACACAGTTGACATATATCATATTATGATATAATCTGGTTATGATATATCACATCATGATATACGAAGGAGGTCTAAAATTAATGGCGAAAGAAAAACCCGAGATGAGGGAACTCACGGATACGGCCTATTATATTTTATTATCACTCGTCGAAGCCAAGCACGGTTATCTTGTCATGAAGACGATTGAATCGATGACCGATGGCGCGTTTGTGATTGGGCCAGCTTCGATGTATACAACCATTCAAAAATTATTGAAAAGCGGGCTCATTGAGCTCATCGATGAAGGTGACAAGAAGAAGAAAACTTACCAGGCAACTGACAAAGGGATTAAATTGCTCAAGCAAGAAGTGGAACGACGGCGGCAAATGGTTCACCAAGCTGAAGTGATATTCACAGAGAAAGGAGTAGATCAATTGTGAAGAAAAAGTACATCTCCAGCGGCGGACTGGCATTTACAGAAGAAGGCGACATGGAAAAGCTGGAACGCTTTGCAAGAGAAGGCTGGATTTTAGAAAGTTTTACCCCATTTGGTTATAAACTCAGACAAGGCACGCCGCAAGATGTTGCATTCGCACTCGACTATCAGAAGGATGCTGACAGTGATTATTTTTCTTACTTCGAGGAAGGCGGTTGGTCACATGTCTGTTCTGCTGGAAATTCAATGCACATATTCAGGGCACCGGCTGGGACACCTCCCATTTACACCGACAACAGCTCGCTGCTCACGAAGTATGAAACTGAAAAACGAAAAACCGGAATCGCTGCTTTATATGCTCTATTCGCCATATTGCTGTTATACGTGCTAAGGGAATTAAGCCATTCCAACTGGATGCCGGATTTTATTGGAACGCTCGCCCTCATTTTCGGCGGTCTCGCCTACCTCGTTCTGATTTTTACTGCCCTGCCGTTTTTCGGGTATGCATGGAAAGTTAGGAAATTAAAAAAGCTCCATTGCTGATTGATTCTAACAAAAATGTCAACTTACCTTGACATTTTAAAAAACCTCCTGTACGATGAAAATGTCAAGGTAACTTGTCAAAAGATCGGCAGGGGATTATAGTGAAAAACAAAATTAAAGCGCTGCGTAAACAGCATAAGTTCACACAAGAAGATCTATCAAAGCGTGTTGGGGTTTCAAGGCAGTCTATCGTGGCGATTGAATCGGGAAAATACAACCCCTCGCTTGAACTGGCATTTCGGATTGCCCGGCAGTTTGATTGCAAGATTGAAGATGTGTTTGTGTTTGAGGATGAGCTTTAAAAAGGGGCGACTAGGCAATGGATGTGTCAATCGGCGGATTAATTGGGGTTTACGGTGGCATGATTTGTGGGCTTATAGGATGGGGGTATGCGCGCATAAAATTAAAAAAGGAACGCGGACTGGATGAGGTACATGTGCACATACGGACAAAAGCCAAGTCATTTGCGTGGTATGTCACCTTGGTGCTTATATACTTTTTCCTGACGCTGACCATGATCGGTATAGAAATGAGCATGGCCATGGTCCTGTCTCTTCTTCTGCTTGGGCATGTGGGCAGCTGGGGGATCACCTCTGTCATTATGGAAGTGAATTTATCACGGGAAGAACCGTTCAAACCACCCTACGTGGCAGGGGGAATTATATTAATCTGTCTCTCTGTGCTCATATTTACGGTCATCACCATCGCCACCCACGTCTGGTGGTACCTCCTGCTCGGAATCCCATTCGCAGCCGGCGGATTAATCATCACACTCATGCGACCCAAGCACACAGAATCATTTTGACAAAGAACTTTTTCTGATAGATTAGGGCTTTTACAGTTAAAATTCTTACGAAAATGCGAACCAGTGAAAACATGGAATGACTGCTCCTGGCAATCGCTCGGGGAAAACACTCCGCTTTAACTTTATCACAGCTAAAGTGTGACATCTGTTCAAGAAGTTCACTTTCACAGTGTCTTCTTTGCCGAGGGCGCTACTGAGCCTTGGGCCCACAGGAGGTGGGTCATGAAGGCGTTGCGACAGGACGGCGCGGTTTTAGCCTTCCTTCCCCTATATCGACCTCTGGGGTCTCACCGAGGCTTATCCTCCCGCTGGAGTCTCCATGTTTTCCCCGAGCTTGGTGAGGAGGGTTAATTCCCTAACGTTTATATGAGAGGAACCGTCCAAGCCACTGACTAACATGAAGTGATTGAAGCGGAGGGAAGTCGACTCCTGCGGGAACAGCACGAGTCCGAAGACCCCACAGCGGTGGTCTTCCGCGAGGAGGCTGAGGCCGTGCCCGCGGAAAGCGACTTCCCGGAGCGAAAATCACGACTCTCACATAAAAGCATAGTGGGTTTACTCAGTTCGCAGTCTACAAATACGCTATCTTAACAAAAAGCAATACCATATACACAGGTCTAACAGAAACTTTCCACCGTCGCTATACGTATTACTATTTAAATAAGGAGTGAGTATATTGACATTAGTACTTGATCACATTACTAAAAAGTTCGGGCAGCACACGGCTGTTGACGATCTTTCTCTTGAAATTCCTGACAACGAAATGTACGGATTTCTCGGGGGTAACGGAGCTGGGAAAACGACGACTTTTCGTATGATTCTCGGGCTCCTGGATCAAACAGAAGGCAGTATCGCTTGGAACGGGGATACGATCGGCTACAATAAAAGCCATTTGATCGGGTATCTCCCTGAAGAACGCGGGCTGTATCCGAAGTTGAAGGTTCGGGATCAGCTCATCTACCTGGGCAAACTTCGCGGCATGACCAAGCAAGATGCCTTGTCAGAACTTAAAAGCTGGCTCGACCGTTTCAAAGTACCTGAATATCTGGACCAGAAAGTTGAAGAGCTTTCAAAAGGAAATCAGCAAAAAATCCAGTTCATTTCTGCTGTCATACATAAGCCAGAGCTGCTTATTTTAGATGAACCTTTTACCGGACTCGACCCGATCAACGTCGAGATGCTCAAAGAAGCGGTTGTCGATTTGAAAAACAGCGGCACATCGATCGTCTTTTCGTCTCACCGAATGGATCACGTTGAGGAACTGTGCAGACATTTGTGCATCCTTCACCAAGGTCGTCAGGTTGTCCAGGGCGATCTCCGCGATATCAAACGTTCTTACGGCAAGAAAAATCTGATCATCCACTCAGATGACAACCTGGATTTCCTGAAAAACTTTCCTGGAGTTGTCCAGTTTAAGCCGGTTACAGAAGGCTGTGAGCTGCAAATTGAGAATGAAGATGTCTCACAAGCTATTTTCAAAGAGTTGCAGTCGCAAGGGTTTATTCGCAAATTTGAACTTGAAGAGCCTTCACTCGATGATATTTTCATAGAGAAAGTTGGTGCCTCGTATGAATAAATTCTGGATCATTATGTCTCATACGTTTATGACCCGTTTTAAAACGAAATCATTCCTGATCAGTACGGTGCTGACGCTGGCACTTATTGTGGGGCTTGCCAATATCCAAACGATTATTGAGACCTTTTCCGGCGGGGATGAACCTGACACCATTGCCGTGCTCGATGACACCAACGAACTGTTCACCCCTTTGAAGCAGGGGCTGAAAAGACAAACGAAGACATTGAACTCGTACAGCTGAGTGGTGAGGAAGATGCTGCTAAAGAACAGGTTTCTGAGGGTGAATATGACGGCCTTGTCACCTTGTCCTTGAACGACTCGGGGCTGCCGCAAGCCATATACTACAGCAACACGATCACCGATTCCGGCGTTCATGGCACGATTCAGCAACAGCTTCAGCAAATGAAGGTGGCGATGGCTACAGAACAAGCCGGAATTGACCAGTCGACACTGGCTGATATTCAAACCCCGGTCTCATTCGAAAAAGTCGCCCTTGATGAAACGGCGAAAACCGATGAAGAACTCAATCAGGCGCGCGGGATTGTGTATGTCATGCTGTTCCTGCTATATATGTCGGTTATGACGTACGGAATGATGATTGCTCAAGATGTCGCCAATGAAAAATCATCACGCGTTATGGAACTGTTAATCTCAAGTGCCTCTCCTGTGACGCACATGTTTGCCAAGATCGTCGGCATCGCCTTGCTTGGCCTGACCCAGGTCTCAATCTTTATCGTTGCGGGATACGGGGTGATTCAATCCAAACAGGATGAATTAACGGGCGGTGTCTTTGAATTCTTTGGACTCGGAAACACGTCACCGGTGATTTATGTCTATGCGGTCGTCTTTTTCATTCTTGGCTATCTGCTATACGCTACCATGGCCGCAATGCTCGGCTCACTCGTCAGCCGGGTGGAAGACGTGCAGCAATTCCTGACACCGATGATCTTCCTGATAATGATTGCTTTCTTCATTGCCATGTTCGGACTGAACGCACCGCAATCAACAATCGTGACCGTCAGTTCATACATTCCCTTCTTTACGCCGATGATCATGTTCATGCGGATTGGCATGCTTGATATTCCGGCATGGGAAGTTGCACTGTCAATGGGCATCCTAGTGATTACGATCGTGCTCTTTGCCGCAGTAGGTGCCCGGATCTACCGGGGCGGCGTGCTTATGTATGGTAAATCCAGCTCCCTTAAAGACTTTAAAAAAGCATTGGCACTATCGAAAAAAGATTCATAACGGTGAACTCAGAACACATAAGGCGTGCTCTTCCAATAGGAATGAGCACGCCTTTTTAAAATAAGATAGCAAGGTCAATCTTGAATTCGGGAAAACACTTGGAAACAGCAATACTTGGTTCTGTAACCAAATCAAATTGGACTTCGTTGTTCTCATCTTTTGTGTAGACCATAATGTGTTGTTTTACAGGATCGACAATCCAATATTCCTTGACCCCACTGTTCATATAAAGATTGAGTTTTGTGACCATATCATGAGATCTGCTGGATGGGCTAAGGATTTCGATAATGAATTCTGGCGGCCCGACATGTTCATTCTCAGTAAAGCTGTCTGGATCGCAGGCAACAAACAAATCCGGTACGACCTTTTTCTTCCTTTCATCATCAACATGATCGAATAATACATCGGTAGGGGCAGCAAAAACATTGCATCCGCTGTTTTTCAAGGCATTGTACAACTCTCCATGTAAGTATGAAGATATTTTCTGATGTTTGATCCCCGGTGACGGCGCCATATAAATATACCCATCGATAAACTCTAAAATGTCATCAGTTGCTTCGCGTAAAGACTGGAAATCGCGATATGAGCTATGCCTTTCATTAAACAAAGCCAATATAGTCACCATCTTTTTTAGATTATCGTCTTTTCACCACTATGCTTGATTCACCCGTTGTTCCGATCTATTTTTCACCTGATAAGCTTTGACCGTTTCAACCACTTTTGAAAGTCTAAGGTAAGAAAACTGAAACAATGGACTTTGAATAAAGGTAAATACAAATGTAAAGATGAATACAGGGCCTCCGAGGAGCAACCCAATGACCAAGACCAGGCTCTCAGTTAGGATGCGCACTCTGCCGATCGACATGCCCGTTTTATCTGAAATCGACAGCATAAAGCCATCTCTTGGTCCGGAGCCGACGCCGCCTGCGTTGTACATGCCACCGCCCAGCCCCATCAGTACAATCCCGAAAATAATGGTGATGACATCCACCCATGTATGGTGGGCACTTGGCAGGAAATCAGCCCATAGGAAGAAATCAACAAAGATCCCGACAAGGAATAAGTTCAAGAACGTGCCCAGTTTTACATAGCGTTTATCAAGTATTAATGATGTTATAATCAGGATGAGCCCGATGATCACTGTCCACGAGCCGATGGTCAAACCGAGCTTATCGTACATGGCCACGTTGAGCACATCCCAAGGGTGTATGCCGAGATGCTGCACATTAATGGCAGTTGTAATGCCCATGCTGAATATCAATAAGCCACCAATATAAAACAACAACCGCAAAGCCAAAACCACATAAACCCTTCCCTTCCTCACGTACTCCATTTCTAACTCTATTGTATCACGTTAACCTTTTACCCTGTTGCTAAATGCTTTTATTGAAAAATTGCTTATTGAACAATGTCAAAAGTGATAAAGACACAGTTTCCTTAGACTGCGAAGTGACTAATGACTGCCTCTTGCAACCGCTCGGGGGAAACACTGCGCGTCCAGTGGGCGCTGATGAGCCTCCTCGCGCTGCGCGTTTTGGGGTCTCATCTAGCTTTTGCTCCCACAGGAGTCTCCATGTTTTCCCCGAGCTGTGTGAGAAGATCTTTATTCTCGCCATTGTGGATAGATCGGATAAAAGTGTGAATGCGGGTTATAGGAATAGAAAAAACATAAGTAAATAAACACCCATAAGTAAGCCGAGATTACGACTAAATAAAGAATCATACCTATTAGTCAGTAGCTCAAGAAATATTCACGTTCATACTTGATTTCTTGAGCAGAACCGTTCAAGCTACTGAATAACATAGAGTGATTGGCGCGGAGGGAAGTCGACTCCTGCGGGTCGGCTAAGAACGGTCACGTCCTGTGACCAACGCCGACACTAGAACGTCGTGTTCGTCGAAACAGCACGAGTCTGAAGACCCCGCAGTGAGCGATCTTTGCGAGCGAGGAGGCTGAGGCCGTGCCCGCGGAAAGCGACTTCCCGAAGCGCAAATCACGGTGCTCACACAAACATATATGCTGTTTAACTTAGCTATATCGGAAAATCGCATGAAATTACTATACGAGTTGCAACCTAAAACTTCCCAGGCCAGGGATTTAAGTTTGTTTTTCGCTGATTCGCAATTTAGCTCAAAAGGTTCTATCTGCAATGCACCAATCCTTTAACAGGGATTATAAATAAAAACGCTGCACTTAAGCAACGTTTTTTATTTATAATCAAACAGCATCGCGTTTGTTCTTTTTAACCTGTTTACTTCTGAGCTGGCCACATGCTGCGTCGATATCAGCACCGTTTTCCCAGCGGACGCCGCAGTTAATGCCTCTCTTTTTCAACACATCTGCAAATGTCTGAATGACTTCGGTATGGCTGCGCTGATACTGGTTGTGCTCATCAACGGAATTATATGGAATCAGGTTCACATAACTCAAGTGCCGCTTATCTTTAAGCAGTTTTGCGAGCTGTTCTGCTTCTTCCACATGATCATTCACGTCTCTTAACATAATATATTCATACGTGATGCGTCTGTTCACCTTTTCCAAGTAATAATCTACAGCCTTCATCAATTTTTCAATTGGAAAAGCCCGGTTGATCTTCATGATCTGGGTTCTTAATTCATTGTTTGGCGCATGCAGTGATATAGCAAGATTCACCTGTGTCCCGGCATCGGCCCACTCATAGATCTTATGCGCCAGACCACTTGTCGAAACAGTCATATGACGGGCACCGATATCTAGCCCATTATGGTCGTTGACGACATTGATAAAGTCCATCAGATTATTAAAGTTATCGAAAGGCTCACCGATGCCCATAACAACAAGATGACTCACACGTTCGCCGTTCCCTTTCTCATCCAGACTCTTTTGGACATTCATGATCTGCTCAACAATTTCACCGGCGTTCAAGTCACGGCTCTTTTTCAGCAAACCACTGGCACAGAACGAACACCCGATATTACAGCCAACCTGTGTCGTGACACATACGCTTAACCCGTAGTTAAAACGCATCAGAACGGTCTCAATTAAGTTGCCATCTGACAAACGGAACAAATATTTAACCGTGCCATCTTCAGATTCTTGTTTAATTTCTTCATCCAATGTATGCAATACGAAATGCTCTTCCAATAAAGCAATCGTAGCTTGATTTAAATTCTTCATCTCGGAAAATTTGCCAACACGCTTTTTATACAGCCAATCCCAAACCTGTTCAGCCCGGAAACGTTTTTGACCATGTTCCATTAACCAAGACTGCAGAGCGTCATATGTTAATCCGTAAATTGATGTTTGACTCACGTTCTCACCCTCATTCGTTATTGCAATCTATTTATTGTACTATAAGATCGTGGATACTTCAATGATGCCTGGTCCTGTGACCAACGAAAAACGCTTGTACAACGGATGATGTACAAGCGTTTCTATAATTAGTACCTGAGGTGGGATTCGAACCCACAAGCCTCGCGGCACAGCATTTTGAGTGCTGCGTGTATGCCAGTTCCACCACTCAGGCATATGATAAAGTTTAAATGAATTGAAGGCAATCAGTCAAGTATTGGAGGCGGCAACCGGATTCGAACCGGTGGTAAAGGATTTGCAGTCCTCTGCCTTACCACTTGGCTATGCCGCCAGCCATAAAAAGTAAATGGAGCGGAAGACGGGATTCGAACCCGCGACCCCCACCTTGGCAAGGTGGTGTTCTACCACTGAACTACTTCCGCTTAATGGCTGGGCTACCAGGATTCGAACCTGGGAATGACGGGACCAAAACCCGTTGCCTTACCGCTTGGCTATAGCCCAATGTGTTATATGGGGCGACCGGTGGGGATCGAACCCACGTGTGCCGGAGCCACAATCCGGTGCGTTAACCACTTCGCCACGACCGCCATATAAAAATGGCAGGGGTAGTAGGAATCGAACCCACATCAAAGGTTTTGGAGACCTTCGTTTTACCATTAAACTATACCCCTATATGTTAAATGGTGGAGGGGGGCAGATTCGAACTGCCGAACCCTGAGGGAGCGGATTTACAGTCCGCCGCGTTTAGCCACTTCGCTACCCCTCCAAGAAAATACATAAGAGTGGTGGCTCGGGACGGAATCGAACCGCCGACACAAGGATTTTCAGTCCTTTGCTCTACCGACTGAGCTACCGAGCCTGATTCTTATTAAATTAAGTGGCGGTCCGGACGGGACTCGAACCCGCGACCTCCTGCGTGACAGGCAGGCATTCTAACCAACTGAACTACCGGACCAATTTGGTTGCACTAAAGTACTACTGATTTTTAACTGATTTCATCAGTTAAAATAATTTGGTTGCGGGGGCAAGATTTGAACTTGCGACCTTCGGGTTATGAGCCCGACGAGCTACCAGACTGCTCCACCCCGCGATATAAAAAAATATTGAACTGTTAACCATGCGTTTATATGTTATGCATATAAATTCTGCATGTGACCACAGGTTATAAATGGTGGAGGATGCAGGGTTCGAACCTGCGACCCCTTGCTTGTAAGGCAAGTGCTCTCCCAGCTGAGCTAATCCTCCGTATTTTAAATCATGGTGACCCGTACGGGATTCGAACCCGTGTTACCGCCGTGAAAGGGCGGTGTCTTAACCGCTTGACCAACGGGCCGTGCTAAGATTCTAAGTAATAAATGGCGGAGAGCGAGGGATTCGAACCCTCGAGACCGCGATAGCGGCCTACATGATTTCCAATCATGCTCCTTCGACCAACTCGGACAGCTCTCCATGGCTCCACAGGCAGGATTCGAACCTGCGACCGATCGGTTAACAGCCGATTGCTCTACCACTGAGCTACTGTGGATTAGAAAATAATGTTTATAGCTCATATTTTTTGCCCGGATTTAAAAACTTATCCAAGTTGGCAAATCTGGTAAAAGCCTGGCGGCGAGCTACTCTTGCAGGGGCGATGCCCCAACTACCATCGGCGCAGAAGAGCTTAACTGCTGTGTTCGGCATGGGAACAGGTGTGACCTCTTCGCTATTGCCACCAGACCTTTATGAATTTTAGTCACATACAATATTATAAGCGATTTTCAGGAAAAATCAAGCTTATTGTATAAAATATGTTGGATTTTGTACCCTGAAAATCAAATAAGAGGTCAAGTCATCATCGTACTTTACGCTAGTTAAGTCCTCGATCGATTAGTATCTGTCAGCTTCACGTGTCGCCACGCTTCCACACCAGACCTATCAACCTCATCGTCTCTGAGGGATCTTACTCACTCGAAGTGATGGGAAGTCTCATCTTGAGGGGGGCTTCATGCTTAGATGCTTTCAGCACTTATCCTTGCCACACGTAGCTACCCAGCTATGCTCCTGGCGGAACAACTGGTACACCAGCGGTGTGTCCATCCCGGTCCTCTCGTACTAAGGACAGCTCCTCTCAAACTTCCTGCGCCCACGACGGATAGGGACCGAACTGTCTCACGACGTTCTGAACCCAGCTCGCGTACCGCTTTAATGGGCGAACAGCCCAACCCTTGGGACCGACTACAGCCCCAGGATGCGATGAGCCGACATCGAGGTGCCAAACCTCCCCGTCGATGTGAACTCTTGGGGGAGATAAGCCTGTTATCCCCGGGGTAGCTTTTATCCGTTGAGCGATGGCCCTTCCATGCGGAACCACCGGATCACTAAGCCCGACTTTCGTCCCTGCTCGACTTGTAGGTCTCGCAGTCAAGCTCCCTTCTGCCTTTGCACTCTGCGAATGATTTCCAACCATTCTGAGGGAACCTTTGGGCGCCTCCGTTACCTTTTGGGAGGCGACCGCCCCAGTCAAACTGCCTGCCTGACACTGTCTCCGGACCGGATCACGGCCCTGGGTTAGAATGGTCGTACAGCCAGGGTGGTATCCCACCGGTGCCTCCACGTAAGCTGGCGCTCACGCTTCCAAGGCTCCCACCTATCCTGTACAAGCTGTACAAACATTCAATATCAGGCTACAGTAAAGCTCCACGGGGTCTTTCCGTCCTGTCGCGGGTAATGCGCATCTTCACGCATAGTATAATTTCACCGGGTCTCTCGTTGAGACAGTGCCCAAGTCGTTGCACCTTTCGTGCGGGTCGGAACTTACCCGACAAGGAATTTCGCTACCTTAGGACCGTTATAGTTACGGCCGCCGTTTACTGGGGCTTCAGTTCTACGCTTCGAGCCCGTAGGCTCTAACGCGTCCCCTTAACCTTCCAGCACCGGGCAGGTGTCAGCCCCTATACTTCGCCTTTCGGCTTCGCAGAGACCTGTGTTTTTGCTAAACAGTCGCTTGGGCCTATTCACTGCGGCTCCTCCTTAAAGGAGCACCCCTTCTCCCGAAGTTACGGGGTCATTTTGCCGAGTTCCTTAACGAGAGTTCTCCCGCTCACCTTCGGATTCTCTCCGCGCCTACCTGTGTCGGTTTGCGGTACGGGCACCTGTGACCTTGCTAGAGGCTTTTCTTGGCAGTGTGGATTCAGACACTTCGGTACTCAATTTCCCTCCCCATCACAGATTGGGATTGTTGGACGGATTTACCTATCCAACTCCCTCGCTGCTTGGGCGCACACGTCCATCGGTGCGCTTGTCCTATCCTCCTGCGTCCCCCCATCGCTCAAACGGTCACGAGGTGGTACAGGAATATCAACCTGTTGGCCATCGCCTACGCCTTTCGGCCTCGGCTTAGGTCCCGACTAACCCTGAGAGGACGAGCCTTCCTCAGGAAACCTTGGGCTTTCGGTGAAAGAGATTCTCACTCTTTTTTCGCTACTCATACCGGCATTCTCACTTCTAAGCGCTCCACCAGTCCTCACGGTCTGACTTCACAGCACTTAGAACGCTCTCCTACCATTGTTCGAAGAACAATCCGCAGCTTCGGTGATACGTTTAGCCCCGGTACATTTTCGGCGCAGTGTCACTCGACCAGTGAGCTATTACGCACTCTTTAAATGGTGGCTGCTTCTAAGCCAACGTCCTGGTTGTCTGTGCAACGCCACATCCTTTTCCACTTAACGTATACTTTGGGACCTTAGCTGGCGGTCTGGGCTGTTTCCCTTTCGACTATGAACCTTATCACCCATAGTCTGACTCCCAAGCATAAGTATCCGGCATTCGGAGTTTGACTGAATTCGGTAACCCGATGAGGGCCCCTAGTCCAATCAGTGCTCTACCTCCGGTACTCTGATCTTGAGGCTAGCCCTAAAGCTATTTCGGAGAGAACCAGCTATCTCCGTGTTCGATTGGCATTTCACCCCTACCCACACCTCATCCCCGCATTTTTCAACATACGTGGGTTCGGGCCTCCTGTCAGTGTTACCTGACCTTCACCCTGGACATGGGTAGATCACACGGTTTCGGGTCTACGACTACATACTCAAACGCCCTATTCAGACTCGCTTTCGCTGCGGCTCCGTGTCTACCACTTAACCTTGCATGCAATCGTAACTCGCCGGTCCATTCTACAAAAGGTACGCCGTCACCCATTAACGGGCTCCGACTACTTGTAGGCACACGGTTTCAGGTTCTCTTTCACTCCCCTTCCGGGGTGCTTTTCACCTTTCCCTCACGGTACTGGTTCACTATCGGTTACCAGGGAGTATTTAGCCTTGGGAGATGGTCCTCCCGGATTCCGACGGAATTCCTCGTGTTCCGCCGTACTCAGGATCCACACCGGAGGCTGCTTCTTTTCGACTACCGGGCTGTTACCGTCTTTGGCTGATCTTTCCAGATCGATTCGTCTAACAAACAGCTTGGTAACTCCATATGGTGTGTCCTACAACCCCGACAGGCAAGCCTGCCGGTTTGGGCTGATTCCGTTTCGCTCGCCGCTACTTGGGAAATCGCTTTTGCTTTCTCTTCCTCCGGGTACTGAGATGTTTCAGTTCCCCGGGTCTGCCTCACACATCCTATGTATTCAGATGTGCGTACTGCTCCATTACGAACAGTGGGTTCCCCCATTCGGAAATCCTCGGTTCAAAGCTTACTTACAGCTCCCCGAGGCATATCGGTGTTAGTCCCGTCCTTCTTCGGCTCCTGGTACCAAGGCATCCACCGTGCGCCCTTATTCACTTAACTGGCGTGTTTTATTTCAATGAATAAACATACGATTTATTTGATGTCTTGATTGCTCTTATTTGATTTTCAAGGTACAAAGTTTTGAGAGATTTGCTCCCTCAAAACTGAACAAACAAACGAAGTGATGTCTTTCCGTTAATTTAGCTGTGATGCCATTTGACGGGCATCTATGCTAGATATCCTTAGAAAGGAGGTGATCCAGCCGCACCTTCCGATACGGCTACCTTGTTACGACTTCACCCCAATCATTGGCCCCACCTTCGGCGGCTGGCTCCATAAAGGTTACCCCACCGACTTCGGGTGTTGCCAACTCTCGTGGTGTGACGGGCGGTGTGTACAAGGCCCGGGAACGTATTCACCGTGGCATGCTGATCCACGATTACTAGCGATTCCTGCTTCATGCAGGCGAGTTGCAGCCTGCAATCCGAACTGGGAATGGTTTTATGGGATTTGCTACACCTCGCGGCTTCGCTGCCCTTTGTTCCATCCATTGTAGCACGTGTGTAGCCCAGGTCATAAGGGGCATGATGATTTGACGTCATCCCCACCTTCCTCCGGTTTGTCACCGGCAGTCACCTTAGAGTGCCCAACTAAATGCTGGCAACTAAGGTTAAGGGTTGCGCTCGTTGCGGGACTTAACCCAACATCTCACGACACGAGCTGACGACAACCATGCACCACCTGTCACTCTGTCCCCGAAGGGAACACGCTGTCTCCAGCGCTGGCAGAGGATATCAAGACCTGGTAAGGTTCTTCGCGTTGCGTCGAATTAAACCACATGCTCCACCGCTTGTGCGGGCCCCCGTCAATTCTTTTGAGTTTCAGCCTTGCGGCCGTACTCCCCAGGCGGAGTGCTTAATGCGTTAACTTCAGCACCAAGGGGCGGAAACCCCCTGACACCTAGCACTCATCGTTTACGGCGTGGACTACCAGGGTATCTAATCCTGTTTGCTACCCACGCTTTCGCACCTCAGCGTCAGTTACAGACCAGAGAGTCGCCTTCGCCACTGGTGTTCCTCCACATCTCTACGCATTTCACCGCTACACGTGGAATTCCACTCTCCTCTTCTGCACTCAAGCCCTCCAGTTTCCAATGACCGCTCACGGTTAAGCCGCAAGATTTCACATCAGACTTAAAGGACCGCCTGCGCGCGCTTTACGCCCAATAATTCCGGACAACGCTTGCCCCCTACGTATTACCGCGGCTGCTGGCACGTAGTTAGCCGGGGCTTTCTGGTCAGGTACCGTCAAGGCGCCGCCCTATTCGAACGGCACTTGTTCTTCCCTGACAACAGAGCTTTACGATCCGAAAACCTTCATCACTCACGCGGCGTTGCTCCGTCAGACTTTCGTCCATTGCGGAAGATTCCCTACTGCTGCCTCCCGTAGGAGTCTGGGCCGTGTCTCAGTCCCAGTGTGGCCGATCACCCTCTCAGGTCGGCTACGCATCGTCGCCTTGGTAGGCTCTTACCCCACCAACTAGCTAATGCGCCGCGGGCCCATCTGTAAGTGATAGCCAAAGGCCATCTTTTATCCTCTCACCATGCGATGAAAGGCGTTATCCGGTATTAGCTCCGGTTTCCCGGAGTTATCCCAGTCTTACAGGCAGGTTGCCCACGTGTTACTCACCCGTCCGCCGCTCGATCCACAGGCGCATGCCCCGAAGGGCAATTGCCTGCTTCACGCGCTCGACTTGCATGTATTAGGCACGCCGCCAGCGTTCGTCCTGAGCCAAGATCAAACTCTCCATAAAAGTTTGGGTGTTCATCGACACCAATCGATGAACGGTCTTAGCTTCTTAAAAAATTGATTCAGGGTTTGAAGTTTAAAACTTCTTACCTCTGACATCTGTTTTACAGACATCTGCTTCGTTGTTTGTTCAGTTTTCAAGGAACAAAATTGCTGTGCGCTCTTCAAAAGCGACTTTATTAATATAACACACCGAGAAACGTAAGTCAAACACTTTTTTAAAATGTTTTTTTCGAGTTTTTTCGGTTGGTCGCTTATCATTTTGGCGACAAACAATAATTTACCACGCTCAGATTTTAAAGTCAACACTTTTTCATTCATTCATAAGAAAAATGTCTAAAACAATGGAAACACACACTTTCAGGCGCGGTATTTCAATTCATTTCATATCTTTTTCAGACAAAATTATGCTATAATGCTTAATGGAAGTAAGGAGGTATAGTATGCCGCAGCTTGTTTATTCAAGTAAGATAAATAAAATAAGATCTTTTGCTCTTATATTAATCTTTGTCGGGTTTGCTTTTATGTATGGAGGCATTTTGACGAAGAAAATAGAATGGCTGATGTGGATATTTTTCTTAATCGGACTTCTGTTCATCGCCTTCAGTTGTGTGGTTTACGTATGGATCGGAACGCTTTCGACACGAGCATTGCCGATTATTTGTCCAAACTGCGAGAAGCCGACCAAAATGCTTGGACGTGTGGATGCTTGCATGCATTGTAAACAACCGCTCACGCTAGATAAAGATCTTGAGGGCAAAGAGTTTGATGAGAAATACAATAAACGCAGCTATATAAGAGCCGCTAAAGCCGAAGCCAAAGCCAAAGCTAAAAAGATGAATCATAAACACAAAAACCAAATGCAGCATATGCATTTGGTTTTTTATTTGTTCTATTATAAGCACCTTATACTAATGTTTCACCATTTGTTTACTGCCGCATTCCTCACATACGCCGTAAACTTCCATTCTATGATGGGTCACATCAAAGCCTGTCACCTGTTCAGCGAGCGACTCAATCTCATCGAGGACCGGATAATGAAAGTCCACGATCTTGCCGCACTCATTACAGATGATATGGTAATGATCCGACACGTTTGCATCAAAACGGCTGGATGCATCGCCATAAGTCAATTCTCTGACCAGACCGATTTCACGAAGCACACGCAAGTTATTATAAACTGTAGCAACACTCATGTTAGGAAATTTCCCTTCAAGTGCTTTGTAGATCTCGTCTGCAGTAGGATGTGTTTCAGCATTCATTAAAAACTCCAGGACCGCATGACGCTGTGGTGTAATGCGTACACCAGATTCTTTTAATGTGTCTATCGCGTGATGTAATTTATCATTTTCCATCGTCATGCACCTCACTTTCATATATAATCCGATATCGAATGAATTATCATCTTATAATCTTTATAATTAGTTTACCCTGTTTTCTATACATATGTCAACGAATGTGGCCTTATACGTCCGCTTTTAAATGTGTTTCGGTACCGCCCAGCTGTTTGTTGACAAATCTCGCTGCGACAAACAGATAATCACTCAGCCGGTTCAAATATTGTACGACAAGCGGATTGCCCAGCTCATCACCAAGGCCGACAGCCGCCCGTTCAGCACGTCTGGCAATCGTTCTGGCAGTGTGAAGCGCACTGGATGCACTATGGCCGGATGGAAGAATGAAGTTTTTAAGTGTGTCCAAATCCTTGTCCCATTCGTCGATCTGCTGTTCAAGCTCATCTATATGCGATTGCTTCAATTGCCACATCACGTCTTTTTCTTTCGGTGTTGCCAGTTCAGCACCGACATGAAACAAAATGGTCTGTACCCGGTGAATGTGGTCAACGAAATCGCTTTTACCGCTCCAGTCCTCTCCATCAAGAAAGCTTAAAGCAAGCCCAATCATTGAATTGGCCTCATCACACGTCCCGTAAGCTTCTACTCGGACATCATTTTTCGGAACACGCTGCCCATATATGAGCGATGTCTTTCCTTTGTCACCTGATCGTGTATAAATGCGCATGATTAATACCCCCTGGTTACGTCTATTTGATTCACAAATTCTGTGCCGTTCTGCTTCAAGACGTTCAAGTTTTGCTCGAAAATACCAAGTGCACGGGTTACATACTGCGAAGACACGCCCGACAAATGCGGCGTAACGGTGATGTTCGCTTCATCCCAGAAAGGATGGTCTTCAGGAAGCGGTTCTTCTTCAAATACATCCAAGACCGCATGAGCAATATCCCCGTTCTGAACGGCTTCAAGCATCACATCGCTCGAGACGGCATCACCCCGGCCCATATTCAAAAAGACGGCATGCTCAGGCATCGCTTTGAAATGCCGCTGCTCAAAGAAATGGTATGTCTCAGGTGTACTCGGCATAACGGATACAACAAAATCCACATCGCCAAGCAGACCTTCCAATTCTGTATTAGGATAGGTTTCATCAAAGTGCTCTACCTGTCTGCCGCTCCGGGATACACCAACCGTAGTCATATTGAAAGCTTTGGCGAGCCGTGCCACTTCCTGTCCGATCGCGCCTGTCCCTGCTACGAGCATCTTGCGGTTTGAGATCTCTTCCATGTGGGCATGTTTTCCCCAAACATGGTCGTTTTCATATTCAAAAAGCTGTTTTTCCTTGCGATAAACTTGCAGCAGCATGGAAATGACGTACTCTGCCATCGGCACCTTATGAATGCCGCGTGCATTGGTCACGAGGATGTCTTTCTTTTCCAAGGTCTTCAGCGGCATCTCGTCCATTCCCGCCGAAATGACCATGATCCATTTGAGCTGATTCGCTTTTTCGAGATGGGCTTCGGTCACATCTTCCCCATAAGTGACCAGCACATCCGCTTTCGGCAGGTAACTCTCTGCCTCCTCCATGCCTTCACAAAAGTTAAATGTAAGATCAGCATGATTGTTTTTAAGCGCTGTTCGATGTTTTTCAGAAATTTTTGCTGAGAATAAAATATGCATCTGTCAATACCTACTCCCTTTATATGTTCATTTCTTCCATATTAAACGTTTCCATGGTTTTAAATCAACAAAAGGCCACCGCAACTCAGCGTGATCGTTCATATTGGGATGCCTGAACAATTTTGAGAACGAAGGCAGCCGGCAACACGTAACCGATCAATGCCTGCACGATCGCAATCAGCCGCCCGATGCCAACCGGCACAATATCCCCGTACCCGATCGTCAGCATCGTCACCCCGCTGAAATACATCGAATGTAAAATCGACCCTATCACACTCAAACGCTTCAGCTCATTATGCTCAACAAGGACCACCCCTTTAAGGGATAGAATAAAATAGATCGCACCAAACCCGATGATCACGGTGACATATATCATCAGGAGCGTGACAAAGAGTTCCAGTGAAAACCGCGTATCCGCAAAACCGCTTTCGGTCTTGTCCCTAAACAGCACGAACACGCTTAAACTCCGCACGACAATCACCGCAAACAGAATGACAAACACCCAAGCCATTTCCAAACCGCCTCCCGTACCACCTTGATAAGATGATATGCAACACCACCCCAAACCTTGTCTATCCCCCAAACAAAAAATCCGAACCGATTTGCGTCACAGCAAATTGGTTCGGATGTTTATTGAGGCCTATGTTCCCAAATGTTCCGGATGGCCGAGATTCTGGATTTCATACAACCCGTAATAACTGCCTTTTCGGGCCATCAGCTCATCATGAGTCCCAACTTCCTGAATCTCACCATTTTCAATCACCACGATCCGGTCGGCATGTGTAATCGTCGACAAACGGTGGGCGACAATAAACGTCGTGCGCCTCGCAGCCAATTTTTCCATCGCTTCCTGAATCGTATGCTCACTTTCCAAATCAAGCGCAGATGTCGCTTCATCGAAAATCAGGATCGGCGGATTTTTCAAAAATACGCGCGCAATGGCGATACGCTGTTTCTGCCCGCCAGAGAGTTTCACGCCTCTTTCACCGACCAACGTATCGTACCCTTGAGCGAGTTCAGTGATAAATTCATGCGCATTGGCCGATTTGGCCGCTTCGATCACTTCTTCATCAGTTGCGTCAGGATTCCCCATGCGGATATTCATAGAAATCGATTCGCTGAACAGGAGGTTGTCCTGCAGCACCATACCGATATTGTCCCGAAGCGAACGGGCCTGAACATCCCGGACATCATGACCATCGACTTTGATCGAGCCGCCCGTCACATCGTAAAAACGCGGTATCAGGCTGATCAGCGTCGACTTCCCGCCACCGCTCATACCGACAAAAGCGATCGTTTCACCCTTGGCCACATTCAAGTTCACACCTTTTAACACGTCTGCTTCTTCTTCTTCATAACGGAACGAAACATTGTCAATTTGGATTGAACCATCCACACGGCCGAGCTTCTTGGCATTGTCTTTATCCGCGATATCGTATTTTTCATTCATCAATTCAAACACACGGTCAATCGATGCAATGGATTGTGTCAACACCGTGGATGAGTTGATCAGACGTCTCAGCGGACTGTACACCCGTTCCATATAGGCGAAAAACGCCGCCATGGTACCGACGGACAATGATCCGTTAATAACCTGGTAACCGCCAAAACCAATGACTAGCAGTGGGGCGAGATCAGTGATGGTATTCATTACAGCAAAGGTTTTTGCGTTCCAATCCGTATGCTTCAATGCTTTGGTCAAAAAGTTTCCATTACGGTTGTCAAACTGCCCCTGCTCATAATCTTCCAGGGCAAAGCTCCGGGTAACCGGAATGCCCTGGACCCGTTCATGCAAATGTCCTTGCACCTCAGCAAGCGCCTGGGACCGGTCACGCGTCAAATTGCGTAAGCGTCCATAAAAGTATTTCACAGATATGCCATATAACGGGAACAAAATGATCGACACAATCGTCAGCGGAACGTTCATTGTCAACATGATGATGACGGCGATCATAATCGTAACCAGATCCAGCCACACGTTCATCAGCCCTGTTACAACAAACGTCTTCGTCTGCTCCACATCATGGACCATCCTGGAAATGATCTCCCCCGTTTTGGTCCGTGAGTAAAATCCAAGGCTCAGCCGCTGCAGATGATCAAATAATTTATCACGAATATCATACAAAATCTTATTTGCGACCCACTGGGCCAAATACTGGCGAATATACTCAACAGGCGGGCGGACTAAGAGGAACACACCAAATGCAATCCCCATCAGCCACAAAAGCTGAGACGTCTTCTCCGCCTGTCCCATATCGCTGGCCCCAATTATGTCGTCAATCACATATTTTAAAATCAGCGGAATCAAAAGCGGGATCCCGAATTTTATAATCCCGACAAGAATCGTCCAAACGATTTTCCATTTATACGGCTTTACAAATTTCATGTATTGTTTAATCGTATGCATGTCCATACCTCTTTTAACTCATAATGCGTGCTATCTGTATGTTAAAAAACGCTCATACCACCAATCCACATAGTCCGGCGCAAACGGCCCCCGCCGCTGCCTAATCATGAGGAGCAACTCCTCCACTTGGGATTTGAGGATGCGGTCAAGTTTGTCAGGATAGCCCATTTCAATACGATGGGCTTCGTACTCATCCTCATCCAAAAGATCATAAGTCATATCCGGATAGACTTTAACATCCAAATCATAATCAATGTATTTAAGCACGTTCATGTTCTGATCGTAAACAAAAGGAGATCCGATATTACAGTAATAATAAATGCCATCATCCCTGATCATGCCGATCACATTAAACCATACTTCAGCATGAAAATAGCAGACAGCCGGCTCTCGCGTCACCCACGACCGCCCGTCACTTTCACTCACCAGCGTTCTGTCATTGGCAATGATGCACTCCTGTTCCGTGCCATTTAAAACAAAACTGTCATGCCAAACCCGGTGCAGGGAGCCATTATGTTTATAGCTTTCAATTTGAATATGCGCGCCTGAAGCTGGCCCAGCCATGAAAATCTTCCTTTCATCTCGACAATATTCCTTCATTATAATAGTACGCGCCATAAACATAAAGGATAATGCTCCTAAAAAATAAGGGACGATAACACTATCACAATATCCACACATCGCAACGATATAAATAAATCTAATAACTGCCACATGCAACCGCTCGGGGAAAACACTCCGCTTTCCGCGGGCGCTGCTGAGCCTCCTCGCGCTACCGCGCTGTGGGGTCTCACCGAGGCTTATCCTCCCGCTGGAGTCTCCGTGTTTTCCCCGAGCTCGGTGTGAAAGGTTAATTTTTAACTCTTATGTGAGTAGAACCGTCCAAGCCATTGAATTGCATGGAGTGATCGGAGCGGAGGGCAGTCGAACTCCTGCGGGAACAGCACGAGTCCGAAGACCCCACAGCGAGCGGTTTTTGCGAGCGAGGAGGCTGAGGCCGTGCCCGCGGAAAGCGACTGCCCGCAGCGCAGATCACGACGCTCTCACCTTGATTATTGAGTTTGAATTTTTCTGTGTCGCTATTTAGACGATAAAAAAGACGCCCTTATGCGGACGCCTTTTTCCTCTGAAATGAGGTTACTTTTTGTTTTGCTGTGACTTTTGGTTACGCTTTTTTACTTCCTGCACATCGGTTTCAGAAGCAAACTCAGTGCCATATTGGCCTTGTTGTGCTTTCTGGTTTTGTTTCTTTACATGCTGAACGTTCGTTCCGGATTGAGTTTGGTTTGGTTTTTTAGCCATTCTTATCACCTCCGCATGCATTAATTTGTCCCGGAACGGTTTAGACTATCCACATAATAAACTGGTAAAAACTACAAATAATCATTTCAGATGCTGCATGGTTTTTTGGTGTGAAACTGGAAATGGATAATGGTCGAGATCTGATTTCTGAACCAATTTAAGTCTTTCGTCCAAATGACCGGCCACTTCCACTTCAGAGGTATACACGGAAAGTTTCCAGATCTTATGTGTAAATACATGCTTCAGATCTTCAGCAAAATCCAAGTGCTTTACCGTAAGTCCGTACTCATTTTGAAGCCAGGTTTCCATATGTTCAAAACCGATATTTCCAACGGGAATCATCGGAAACTGCCATAAACCGGCAAGCAACCCTTGATCAGAACGCTTTTCTATAATCACATCCCCGCCCTCGGTTTGCAAAAGCACAATGGCATACACTTCTGTCTTTTTCTTTTTGGCCTTGGCTTTAACGGGAAGCTCTGAAACCACATTGTGCTCAAATGCGCGGCAATGCGATTGAACCGGACACAAATTGCAGATCGGGTTTTTCGGTGTGCAGACAAGCGCCCCAAGTTCCATCACAGCTTGGTTAAAAGAGGATGGATCGTGATCAGGGATTAGGTCTCTCACGATGGTTTCAAATTTTTTCTTAACAGCAGGTTCCGCAATATTGTCGTCAATTTTAAGCAGCCGGGCAATCACACGCATCACATTTCCGTCAACCGCGGGCTCAGGCTGATTGAAGGCAATTGATAAAATCGCCCCGCGTGTGTAGGGACCAATGCCTTTAAGCGCACCAAGTGCTTTCACTTCAGACGGAATCACACCATTGTAAAGTTCAACAACTGTTTGGGCGGCGTTTTGTAAGTTGCGTGCACGGGAATAGTAACCCAGACCCTCCCACGCTTTGAGCACGTCTTGTTCTTCTGCTTTAGCAAGGTCAAACACAGTGGGGAATTGCGACATAAATCGATTAAAATAAGGAATAACCGTATCAACCTGGGTTTGCTGAAGCATGATTTCCGATACCCAGATGCTGTAGGGATCCTGATTTTCGCGCCATGGGAGATCACGTTTATTCCGGTCATACCACTCGAGCAAATCGTTTTGAAAAGCTGAAGTGTCAATATATTGTAATATAGGTTGCACGAATAAATAACACCTCTCATGTTATAATGATACTATTAGGTTGTACGTTTATAAAAACCATCTTCAAGGAGGTTTACCATAAATGGATACTGGAACCCATATCGTTATGGGTGTTGCTTTAGGCGGACTGGCAACACTTGATCCGGCTGTCAGCGCAGATCCAGCATTGTTTAATGCTGTGCTCATCGGTACAGTTGCCGGGTCACATGCGCCGGATTTCGATACTGTTTTAAAATTAAGAAACAATGCGACGTATATCCGACATCACCGTGGTGTCACCCATTCTCTGCCGGCCGTATTAATGTGGGGCGTTCTTATCTCAGGCATTATTCATGCCTTCGTCCCCTCCGTCAGCTATCCGCATTTATGGGCTTGGACAGCATTAGCGGTCATTGTCCACGTCCTGACTGATATATTCAACGCGTACGGAACCCAGGCGTTCAGGCCTTTTTCCAGAAGGTGGGTCGCTTACGGGTTTATCAACACATTTGACCCATATATCTTCGGTTTGCATATCGCAGGCATTATCGCTTGGGCTATTGGACTAGACCCTGGCATGACGTGGCTGACGATTTACGCGGTGATTTTTCTGTACTATATTAAACGCTATATGGAAAAAAGGGAAATCGTCAATAAAATCAAGGATTATTATGGCGATGTTGAAAAAATTGCGACCTCACCGACCCTTAAACAAAACGTTTGGCGTGTCGCAATTACAACTAAAAGTCAATTTCATGTTGGCGCTGTGAATGACGGTCACATTGAAATTGTCGACACGTTTGACCGCAAGCCGCTGCCGGACACACCGATTATGCGCCTTGCTCAGACCGATAAAAACATCGCCGCTTTCTTATCATTTTCACCTGTTTACCGCTGGGTGATTAACGAATATGGTGATTTTACAGAAGTCCGGTTTACCGACTTGCGTTACCGGGCAAGGGATAGATACCCCTTCGTCGCCGTCGTACAAATCAACACCAACGGCGAAATCACCAGCTCCTACACCGGCTGGATCTACTCAGAACACAAACTGAGAAACAAACTCTACATCAGCGACTACCCCGTCTGATCCTAAAAAGGTTGCCCCCGCGGCAGCCTTTTTTTACCTTTTTTTAACGAACATATGACACAAACTGCTAAGTAGAGAATAAACACTAAAAAACGTTCTGGTTACTTAAGGTAAATACAAATCAATATGCTTTATAAGTAGAATGTGATTTCCGCTGCGGGAAGTCGCTTTAACTTTATCACAGCTCAAGTGCGACATCTGTTCAAGAAACCCGCTTTCACAGTGTCTTCTAGCCGCGGGCACGGCCTCAGCCTCCTTGCCCCGGCAAGGGGTATGTCGACGTTGCCCGCAAAGGGCGGTTTTAGTCGACCCTCCTTAATGTACTCGCTGTGGGGTCTTCGGACTCGTGCTGTTCCCGCAGGAGTCGACTTCCCTCCGCTCCAATCACTTTATGTTAGTCAGTGGCTTGGACGGCTGCGCACACATAATCATCGAGAACATTTATTCGCTCTAACCCAGCTCGGGGAAAACACGGAGACTCCAGCGGGAGGATAAGCCTCGGTGAGACCCCGGAGCGCGGTATAGGAGAAGGAAGGCTAAAACCGCGACGTCCTGTCGCAACGCCTTCATGACCCACGTCCTGTGGGCCCGAGGCTCAGCAGCGCCCGCGGAAAGCGCAGTGTTTTCCCCGAGCGGTCGCCAGAGGCAGTCATAAACATCTGCCTTAGGGTTACTGCTCTTCCAATATGGAGATTGGGACGGCTTCTTCTTTTTCGTATAGTTCATCCAATAGGTTTACTCTGTGGCCCCAGGCAAAGACGCCGTTGATGTAATTGATTTTAAACCGGTGGCCGGGGTCGCCTTTCATGCCGTAAACCTCACCAGGTTTATAATCCTCAGGGTTCAGCATATACGCCATAGCCACCATTTGCTTACGCTCATGGATCTGCATTTCACTGTAATCGCCGAGCCGCTCTGCTTTCAAAGCTTTCTCCTTATGCTCTGCGGCAATTTCGCGCAATTGCTCGATCGAATAATCACTATATCTGTAATTCATTTTCTTCAGCTCCTTCACCTTTACATTTTAGCAAGAGTTTAGGACAATAGAAACAAATAACTTTTTTATAATGAGGTGCTTAAACATGCCAAATGCAGCAATTACAGGAGCAGGCAGCGGACTGGGGCGCGCCCTTGCTCTCGAATACGCTAAAAATGGTTACAAAATCTTTTTACTAGGACGCACAGTCCAGAAACTTCACATGGTTCAGGAAGAAATCCTGCAAAGCGGCGGACAAGCAGAAGTCGTCTTATGCGACATTCGAGAACAGGCGTCTGTCGGAATTGCTTTTCAGCAAATCGGTGAACTCGATTTGCTCATTAACAACGCCGGTATTGGCCGTTTTGGTCCGATTGAGGATTATACCAACGAAGATATTGAACAAACGTTTAATACAAATGTGAAAGGTTCCATTTATGCCGTGCAATCGGCGCTTCCGCTCATCAAAGCGACAAACGGCAGGATCCTTATGATTATTTCCACTGCAGGTTTACGCGGCAAAGTTCATGAATCTGTCTATGCCGCAAGTAAATTTGCTGTTAGAGGTTTTGCTGAAAGTTTGCAGGAAGAATGGAAAGACAAGGACTATTCGATTACATCCGTTTATATGGGCGGCATGAATACGCCGTTCTGGAAAGAGTCAACACATGTGGAAGATGCCAGTCATCTGAAAGGTCCAGAAGGTGTGGCCCAGCACATTTTCCAGGAAGATGATGGCCGGAGAGAGATTATCATCGATCAATAATAAGCTTTAAAGGGCATGATGCGTTCGGCGCACTGCCCTCCTTTATTATGATTTATGTCTCACTTTGAAAAGTTTCTTCTATAAATGCGTTGATCAATTCCATTGGAAAACCTTTGCGATAAAGACCTTCTTTAACTTTTGATTGCAATTCGAATCCTTGCCGTTTTGACTGATGTTTCCGGATCAACTTGTGACCTTGGCTTTGCAGTGCCTCCCACTCTTGTCCGTCATCCTGATGTTCAGCGGCCGTATCAAGCACATCTTGAATCACACCTTGGTCAAAACCTTTTTGCAGCAGAAAACCGTGTAACTTCTGCAGTTGTTGCCGGAAAGAATCGCGATTGGATCTGTTCAGACGTTTCTGCATCCAATGGGCTGCTTTGTCATATTGTATAGCATATGTATAAAGTGAAGCAGCTTCATCTGCATATAGAGCAGGCACGCCTTTTTCCAGCAATTCTTTTTTTACCAGGCCAGGCCCTTTTGCCGACGTGCGGATCCTGCTTTCTGTAAACATCTTAGCAAACTGGCGGTCATCCACAAGCTGCTCGTCGATTAACCGTTGCATCACGCTTTCCACATGCTCGGGATGGATCTCTTTTTTAATTAAATAATCATAGATTTCCTTTTTTGTCCGCATCCGGTAGCTTAAATAATTGATGGCAAGGGAATAAGCTTTGTACTGCGTGTCTTCATCTATGAGTGTGTTCATGAACGCATCATCCAGCTCCATGCCTTTATGAAGCCGGTGTTTGATCAGAACTGCTTCGTCGACACCGAACCCGAATGTTTCACCGGCACCGCGGTCAAGATAGATGTTATATCGCTGCTTTTGTTTTTTCTGTGTTGTGATACGTGTAATTGTTGCCATATCATCACCTCATTTCTATCATACCAAAAACATCCTTAAAGGGGTTGAAGCTATGAATATTCTTTTAACTGGGGGGACAGGCTTTGTCGGAAGCCGCTTAACCGAACACCTCAAGACAGGCGGGCACAAGCTGTTTATTTTGACGCGCTCGCCTGATCACCACGAAAACGAGGCTTCTGTCACCTATGTCTCCTATGATATAACAGCGCAGGATCTCCCGGCTATCGATGCCGTTATCAACTTGGCCGGTGAATCGATATTCGGTTACTGGTCCAAGGCGAAGAAACAAGCAATCAAAGAGAGTCGCATTTCCATCACGGAAAAAGTGCTCGATCTTGTAAGGACCATGGATCAGAAGCCAGCTGTATGGGTGAACGGATCTGCCGTCGGATATTACGGCATGAGCCGGGAAAAGATATTCACCGAGGAGACGACAACCCCAGGCGATGACTTTCTCGCTCATGTCTCTTCAGTTTGGGAGAAAACCGCTTCTCAAGCGGAAAAGTTGGGCATCCGCACGGTGTACACTCGATTTGGAGTCATTCTTGGAGATGGCGGAGCGCTTTCCATGATGAAGCTTCCGGTGAAGTATTTTGCCGGTGGAAAAATCGGTGACGGGGAACAATGGCTCTCATGGGTCCATATTGATGATGTCGTTGAACTGATTACATTTTGTCTGCACAACAACGCCATCAGTGGCCCGATTAATGCGACAGCCCCCAACCCGAAACAAAACGACATCTTTATGAAGCTCGTGGCACGCACGCTCCACCGGCCCCACTGGCTGCCTGCCCCCGGTTTTATGATCCGGACAGCCCTTGGTGAAATGAGCCAACTGATCGTCAGGGGACAATACGTCCTGCCGCAGAAAGCACAATTTAACGGCTACCATTTCCGGTATACCGATGCTGAAACCGCCTTGAAAAGCATCCTGGAAAAAGAAGCTGAAAAATGATCGTTTTGTTGCAAAAAAGTATTCCCTTTTCATATAAATGATAGTAAAATAAGTTCAACCAAACAATAAAATGAGCGGTTTCTGGGAAGGCAAATGGTGCGCCACCAGCTTGGGTGCTGGTTCTAGTGGGTTCGATTCCCACCCCGAATTTCAGTTGAAAGCTAACTTAAATTCGAGGGTGGGTATGGCCGGCTGTTTTGCCGTTCTTTTCAAGGTACCCCCTGGAGAACAGGAGGGTATTTTTTATGCTCAAAAAACGTGAATTACATGAAGTTCCTGGTCTTTATGACTTAATGGCGCACCCTGCCGTTTTTCCTTACGTCAGGCACAAGGCTTATTCTTCCGACGAACTTTACTTCCTAACCAAACAAACCATTGAAGCAGAAGCGGCAGGCACAATGATTTCTCGGACAATTACAGATGATTATCTTCAGCCCATTGGTACCATTAATTTATTTGATGTTGAGAACAATGCTGGTTTCTTGGCCACTTGGATCGGCGAACCCTACTTCGGGCAGGGATACAACAAACTTGCGAAAGAATTGTTTTTGAGCGAGTTATTCACAGAACTGGGCATTGAAACAGTATTTATGAAGATCCGCCGGACAAATGTGCGCTCAGCCAAAGCTGCAGCCAAATTGCCTTATGCCGTACCTGCTAACCATTTATATCCGGATGTCTATAAAGCGATCAATGAACGAGAAGATGTGTATGACTTGTTTGCCATTACAAAAACAGCTTATGCGGTGTGCACAAACGCTCAAATGGAGACAGCAGTTACTGGGGATGAAGAAGTTTCTTAACGTTTTTAGATGTGTGCTTGTTGATAAGTTGTCATTTATCTGTGGATGAGTGTGGATAATCTGGATGCGGGCGCTTGTTGTGGGTGTTTATTTGTGTGTAAGTTTGTGAGTAACTGATCAGTTATCAACAATTTAAACCTGAGGGACAATTTCTTCATGCATGTCATTTTCCAAATGCTTCAATGCGTCGGCAATTGCTTCTCCTTTGGACTGCGCAAAGCCATACCCTGTTTTAATGCCTGCAGCTTCAAACATCCCAGCTGCTTGCCAAATGTCATATTGGTCTGCATTGTAAACGATCACCATCACACGAGCTTGTGAAAGGACTTCTATTTCATAGTCCTCAGCATAGAAACTAGCCCTGAGCATTTTGCATTTAGAAAGCGGAGACACTGTCGGATGGTCAACCATTAAGCACCCAATCATTTATATCACCTTCCTTTTCAGATTTTTTGTTCTATTAATGAACATTTTACTATATGTTCCTATTAAGAACAAACAATATCTCCAGAACCATTTTAATCATGATAGGATTAAATTTACTATACGGGAACCGGCTTATGATGCGCGGTCCCTATCCTATTGCAGAGCGTGATGGTTATGGATATCGAACGGTTGGCTTACAACATTAAATACTATCGTGAACAGAACGGCTGGACCCAATTGCAGCTGGCTGATCTGATGCTTGTTTCCCGTTCGGTCATTGCCAAATGGGAAAACGGCGCTGTTAAACCAGATATTGATGCGCTCACCCGGATGAGCCAGCTCTTTCATATTTCACTGGACCGGCTCGTCAGCAATCACCGGCTCAGGGACGATCTTATGAAAGATGCCGAGCGCGAATATCAGGCCGGTCTCAAACCATTAGATGCGGAAACGGTCGCCTTGGCAGATTATTTAATGATGCATCCTGATGTGAAAGAACAGATCTATCACGTAAAAGACATGCCATTCAAAAAACAGCAGTCTCTTTTTCGGCTGATGAATGCGATGATGCAAGAATTTGATTTATATCACAGTTAAACGTCGACACCTGGGTTTTCCGTGGTCTGTCGGCGTTTTTATATGGCTTGTAAAATAATACTAAAATTTTTAAAAATGGGAATAAGATAATTTTAACTGTATTCGCTTGCACGCTTTATCTTTTTTGAGTATGTTAAATAACATACCATTTTAACAAAGGGAGAGAATATGAGGAAAGTATCGAAAGTCTTTTACATCACATTAGCACTCGTAGCCATTGGAGTAATTCTTGGGGTTCTTTATCCTGAAGAAGCAAAAGTAATCACGGAAAATATTAAAGGATTTGTTGCAACGACATTTGGTTGGTATTATATGCTGCTCATGTCAGCAATGGTCTTATTATCGATTATTGTAGCTGTCAGTCCTTACGGGAAAGTTAAACTTGGCAAGGATGATGACAAGCCGGATTTCTCAACACCAACCTGGATCGCCATGCTGTTTTCCGCGGGCATGGGAATCGGTCTCGTGTTTTACGGTGCTGCAGAACCCCTGTTTCACTACGTATCTGATGCACCTCTTTCTGAAGAAGGTACGCCTCAAGCTTTTAAAGAAGCGTTATCTGCTGCTTATTTCCACTGGGGGGTCCACGTATGGGCCATGTATGCCATGGTCGCCCTATCACTTGCTTATTTCCAGTTCCGCAAGCAAGAACCTGGCTTGATTTCCGCAACGCTTAAGCCTTTGTTTGGCGATAAGATGAATGGTCCGTGGGGCGTTTTGATTGATGTACTCGCGGTATTTGCTACTGTATTTGGTGTAGCGACAACACTTGGATTTGGTGCCGCTCAGATTAATGGCGGGCTTAACCATCTGTTTGGAATAGAAGTTGGATTTACATCGCAATTTTTCATTATTGCCGTCGTTACGGTCTTGTTTTTAATCTCAGCCTGGTCTGGGATCGGAAAAGGGATCAAATACTTATCCAACACGAATATGGTCTTGGCTGTCTTGTTACTGATCGTCGTCCTCATTATTGGACCGACTCTGCTGATTTTAAATATGTTTACAGAGACGTTTGGTCTGTATTTGCAAAATCTCTTGGAAATGAGTTTCAGAACCGCGCCACTTGAAGGCGATAATCGTGGCTGGCTTGACGGCTGGACGATTTTCTATTGGGCTTGGTGGGTTTCCTGGGCACCGTTTGTCGGGATGTTCATCGCTCGCGTATCCCGCGGCCGCACAATTCGTTCGTTTATCACCGGCGTGCTTGTCATCCCAACATTGTTTATCTCAATCTGGTATGCGGTTTTTGGCACAACAGCCGGAACGATTCAGGACAGCGGAGTAGATTTAAGTCAATATGCGACTGAACTTGTTTTGTTTAACATGTTTGACCAGATGCCGATGTCGATCATCTTATCGGTTATTGCTATTTTGCTGATTGGCTCGTTCTTCATTACATCAGCCGACTCAGCGACATTCGTACTCGGGATGCAAACGACCAATGGGTCTCTCATTCCACCTGCACAGGTCAAAATCGTCTGGGGAATTGCTCAGTCTGCCGTTGCCCTGATCCTGTTATACGTTGGCGGTCTCCAAGCCATCCAAAACACGATCATATCGGCAGCCTTACCATTCTCGTTCGTCATGATTTTGATGATGTTCGCCCTCTTCAAGGCTTTATCAAATGAAGAAGACGTGCAGGAATTGAAGAAGAAATAACCTGTAGGGTTTATAACAGGCTGCTTTATAAAGTGATCCCTGCTCAACAAATAGGTGACATAAAAGCCTGGAGAAAACTTGAAATGACTGCTTCTAGCAACCGCTCGGGGAAAACACTGCGCTTTCCATGGGCGCTGATGAGCCTCCTCAGTCTGACGACCTCCGGGGTCTCATCTAGGCTTTAGCTCCCATAGGAGTCTCCGTGTTTTCCCCGAGCTTGGTATGAGAGGTTATTCTCTAACTCTTATATGAGTAGAACCGTCCAAGCCACTGAATTAAGTAAAGTGATTGGAGCGGAGGGAAGTCGACTCCTGCGGGAACAGCACGAGTCCGAAGACCCCACAGCAAGCGTATTTTAAGGAAGGTCGACTAAAACCGTCCTTTGCGGACAACGTCGACATACCCCTCGCCGGGGCAAGGAGGGTGAGGCCGTGCCCGCGGCTAGAAGACACTGTGAAAGCGGGTTTCTTGAACAGATGTCGCACTTGAGCTGTGATAAAGTTAAAGCCACTTCCCGGAGCGTAAATCACGGTCCTCTCTCACGCATAAGGGGTTCATTCACGTTCTCTTACTTCGTGGTTTTGAGATACTGTGCCTTAGTAAATAGCAGAAACTTATAAGAATACAACCTTATAAAAAAGGATCCCAACTGACATCAATCGGTTGGGCTCTTTTTTATCCGAACTTTTCTTCTGCTCATTCGTATAACACTATGAAAGGAGAGATTCGTTATGGCTGAACTTATGGATTCTAATTTATTGCTGATGCTTTTGCCGATTGTCATCATTCAATTGATTCTCATGATCGTGGCGCTTGTTGATTGGGTGAAAGCTGATGAAACGAACGGGCCGAAATGGATGTGGCTGCTGATCATCCTCTTGGTCAACTTGATTGGACCGATTGCTTATTTCATTTTCGGAAGGAGGCAAAAGTAATGGCACTTGTTACGGTTTCGAATTTATCAAGGCATTTTGACGGCAAACCGGCTGTCGATCATGTGGATTTCACCTTGCAAGAAGGCCAGACCATTGCACTGATCGGTCCGAACGGTGCGGGAAAAACAACCATTTTACGCACGATGGCGGGTCTGCTTAAACCGACAGAGGGATCAGTAACGTTCAGAGGGATGAAACAAGGGGATGACATTCGCTCATACATAGGCTACCTGCCCCAGTATCCCGCTTTTTACAATTGGATGACCGGGATGGAATTTCTCACCTACAGCGGAGAGCTTGCCCTGCTTTCAAAAAATGATTCTCAGCAGCGTGCCCATAATCTGTTGGAAAAAGTCGGGATTGCGGATGCCAAAGGTCAGCGTATAGGGAAGTATTCTGGGGGCATGAAGCAACGGCTTGGCATTGCTCAAGCGATGATTCATCAGCCCAAATTGCTGATGCTTGATGAGCCGGTTTCGTCTCTCGATCCAATCGGCAGACGCGATGTGCTCACCCTTATGGAAGAACTCAAGCAGGATATGACGATTCTTTTTTCCACACATATTTTAAGCGATGCCGATGAAGTCAGTGATGAGCTGCTTTTGTTGAACAAAGGCCAGATGGTCGAGTCCGGTTCACTGGCAACCCTCCGGAAAAAGTATCAAACCACCAAGCTGGAGCTTTCTTTTGACACGGACCCCGCACCATTCCAAACACTGGTCAATCAACTTGATTCGGTGGAAAACGCCTACGTCGACAAAGACATGCTGCACGTCATCGCGCATGACATTGAGGCTGCCCGTGCAGGCATTTTAACAAAGGCCGCTGCAGAAAACTGGCCGCTCACATACTTCAGTATTAATCGTGCTTCACTCGAGGACATGTTTATGAGGGTGGTGACTGCATAATGCAATGGAATGCTTTATTTCGGAAAGAAGTTCTGGAAAACTGGCGAAATAAAAAGTGGATCTGGGTGCCACTCGTAATGATCCTGATTGCCATCATGGACCCGATCACAACCTATTATACCCCTATGATCATCGACTCTGTTGGCGGATTGCCGGAAGGGAGTGTGCTGGAACTGCCGGAACTCACACCGCCTGAAGTCATTATGATGAGTTTATCCCAGTACAGCCTGATGGGTGTCCTGGTCATTGGCCTCATTTCCATGGGCACAATCGCAGGTGAACGCAAAAGCGGTGTTCTCGAACTTGTGCTTGTCAAGCCGGTCTCATTTGCCAATTACATCACAGCCAAATGGACGGTTTTACTCCTGCTCGTTTGGGTATCCTTGTTCCTTGGCATACTGGCAAGCTGGTATTATATCAACATTCTTTTTGGAGACCTGGCTTTTACCGCCATGCTGCAGGTCGTGGGATTCTATGGCCTCTGGCTGACACTTGTTGTGAGCTTAGCCATTTTTTATAACGCACTCGTCAACAACCAAGGTCTCGTGCTCTTTTTCACCCTCGCGACGGTCATGGTGATGAGCATTGTCACCCAAATCTTTGGCCATGTCCTTACGTGGAGTCCGAACAAGCTGTCTCCGCACATTCAGGAAATGTTGCTCACTGGACAGACAACGAGCGACTTATGGGGATCAGCTGCCGTGACGCTCATCCTTTCAATCGCCCTAGTCATCGGGGCCGTATTCATTTTTCGTAAAAAGGAAATGGCTGCATAGGATCAGTATCGAGCGTACAAAAGTTAAAATAACATACAAAATTAGAGGTCTGAGCACATAGGTTGGGCCTCTATTTAGCCTACCCTAAGAATAACAATACAATATTGTCTCGGATTTTTGCAGGTAAATAGCAGATTAATGTTAAAATGTATATAAGACTTAACTGAAATGTTCCGCAAACGGGCCAGTTTGTTGAGGAAAAATTTAGAAGGGAAAATGGGGTGGGATGAAATATGATTGATGCTGGTTGGCTTAACATCGGCAGTTTGATTCTTGGGTTAGTAGCTTGGATAATCCCTGCTATTAATCTTGTGGAAAAAAAACAAAAGAATAATAAATGGGTTACTCTTACCATTATCAGTTTCAGCGCTTGCGCTATCGCAATATGTTTTCAAATCTTTTATAACCTTTACTTGGTAAAGATTGAAGACTTTGCTGCTCTGGCGGATACAATGCGCGGTGTAGCTGTTGCTTCAACGGTACTTGTCATTGTTACCATTTTATTAAATGTCTTTACGTTGTTTTTACATCGGAATAGGGGTGCTTTGTAAAACAATCGGGCGCGTTTGTTGAATAACAAAGGGAATATATCAAGAACCGTTCAATCAATATGAGCGGTTTTTTTATCTTGAGGCATATTAATTTGAATTATAGGTGTCAGCCCCCCACTCTGTTTAAACTTTAAAGAGTCAGGGGACTGACACCCGTTATAAAAGTCGTTACGTTAAAATTCTCATGAATATTACGGTGTGAGGTTGCCAAGAGACTATATTGCTTGGATAGGACGTCGTTGTCGTTGGATAGAAGTCGTTCTTGCTTGGATAGAATGCGTTCTTCGTTTGATAGATACAGTTCTTGCTTGGATAGAATAGAGTTTTGGTTTGATAGAATGGACTTTTGCTTGGATAGGAGTCACTCTTCCCTTGATAGATGAAGTTGTTCTAACTTGGAAAAGCCACAAAAGTCGGAAGGAAGCCAACCCGGATCCTGAAGCATGATAACCCGTTGTTTTATAATCTTGCGCTCTTCTTTAACAAGCCAAAGCATCGTAAAGTAGTAAGTACTATGACAGATGTGAAATAATGATATAATAATGTTAATTGAAAGGGGCGATAAAGTTGAAGTGGTCAGAAGTAAAAAAATGTACCCCAATCAATTTGTAAAACTAAAAGTACTTTCATCTTATATTGAAGGTAATCAAGAAATCGTCGAGGGGATGGCTGTGATCAGACCTGTACCGGACGAATTAGCAACAAAGGAACTTTTTAAATCAAAAGGTGAAGATTTGATTTATCATACTTCTCATGAAAATATCGTTCTCGAACTCCGACAAGATGTTCGACTTTAACGATTTTGGGTATGAAGATATTAACGGATTACTTGGTTGCATTTGCTAATGCACGCAGGATTTACCATAGACTTATTACATCTCGAAATGAATCAAAAAAGTAGAAAGGGATCGGAAAAAAGATCCCTTTTTCCATTTACCGCGTTTTAACAATTGTAATACGCCGAATCATCGTCCAGACCAAGCTGTAAAGCACAGCCCCAATCGTAAACAACCACACGAACTGCATCAAAGCCCTATGTTCATACAGACTTTTCACCGCATCCGGAATCCAGCTTGTGGCAAGGCCCACGAGAAACAGGACAACCAGCACCCCAACTACGATACCCCCACCAAGCAAACCATATTTATAAAATAGCAGCCCAAGTAAAAACATGCTCGCCAAAATAAAGAACATGACACTTGCATCGATCAATACCCGATTGAGAAACGTATCGTCAAAAACCTGAGCCGCATGCAGCAACTCATAACCGCCAATATTAAACGTCTCCGTCAGCCATGTGAACAGAACATGCACCACACTTACCAGTACCGCCATCACGATGGATAATCCCAGAAAACTGAGCCCGAGGCCGAGAAATATATTCTTCCGTGTCGCCCCCAATTTCAGCAAATGCGGAATGGATTCTTTCACAGTCGCATACCCCACAATAGAGCCATAAATATACGCCGGCATTGATACGGCAAAGACCATCCGCGTGTCTCCCATCATGTCACTGATGAAGAAAGCGATCGTCAGTGAAATCAGCATGGTCCCGAGCAAGATCGACCAGAAGATCGTGAAGTTATACCGCGCGCCCGTTCCGAAAAAATAAAGCGTCCCTTTGATTTGACTCATCTCTATGCCCCCCGTTTTTCCTCAGTTAAATACACCATCAAGTCCTGAATCGGTATGCCTTCAACCGTCAGTCCATGTGCATAAGCCTCATCCATCGCTGATTCACCGTACACATACGCCGTCATCATGCCGGCGATTTCCTTCGTCTGGATGACTTTTTTATCCTGGAGAAAGGCCGTGACATCTGCTTTTGGACCGGAAACGGCACATGCCTTCTCTCTCAACACATCCGCATCCTCTTGAAGTGCAAGCGTGCCATTTTGCAAGATCAGAATTTCTTCAAACAGTGTACTCACTTCATCAATTAAATGGGTTGAAAATATGATCATCCGCTTCTCTTGTTCATACACTTCAACGAGCTTGTCATAAAACATTTTTCGCGCAGACGCGTCAAGCCCAATATAGGGCTCATCAAACATCGTAATCGGCGCCCTGCTCGCGAGTCCTACAATAATTCCAAGTGCCGACTCCATCCCTTTCGACAGCGACTTGATCCGCGCATTCTTATTTAGCCCGTACAGCGCGATCAACTCATCCGCAAGCGCCTGATCCCACTTTGGATAAAAAATGCTGTAAAGCTTGAGCACATTCTTGATCTTCAGTTCTTTTTTGAAATTGTTGCCCTCTTTAATTAAACAGATCGATTCCATCAGTTTCTGATTATCAAACGGATTCTCCCCGTTCACATGCAAAGTCCCGCCCGTTGCGAGAATCTGTCCGGCCAATATATCCATAAACGATGTCTTCCCCGCACCATTTCGCCCAAGCAAGCCAAAGATTTTCGGCTCATCAAGCGTAAAGGAAACATGATCAAGAGCCGGCTTATTCCCATAGCTTTTCGTCAGTTGATCCACATCAATTCTCATCCCTTTTTCGCTCCCCTTTCACCCATTCAATGAGTTCTGCTTCATTAATCTCAAGCTTTTCGGCTTCCTGTTTTAACGGCAAAATATAATGATCATAAAAGGTCTTCTTGCGTTTTTCAATAATGACCGACTTCGCATGTGCCGTCACAAACATGCCAATCCCCCTTCGTTTCACCAAAATATCTTCCGCAACCAGTTCATTAATCCCTTTTGCGGCTGTCGCTGGATTGATTTTATAAAACGCCGCAAACTCATTCGTTGACGGTGCCCGCTCATCCGGATTGAGCGTCCCGCCTATAATCGAATCCTCAATATGTTCCTTAATTTGCACATAAATTGGTTTCGTTTCATCAAGCGCCTTTTTCATCAACATCACCTTTTAAGTTAACTTATATGGTTCATTACTTATGTAACTAACCATATGACTAAGTGAGTTAAAAGTCAATGGTTAAATTTCATAAAAAAAAGCACCCTTCAAGGATGCTCATCATTATTATTCCGTCACCAACACCGAAAAAGCATACAGGGCTTCTCCTTTGAACACATTTTCCAAGTTCCACCTTACCCTGACAACATAATTATACCTGCCTTTTTCCTCAGAGGCTTCAAATCGTGGAACATCCAACTCTGTTTTTATATCTTTTTCTTCTCTATCTATCTGTATTAACTCTATTTGATCAGGCATAGGAAGCAAGTCTCCAGATCCTGCTCTTGCAGATGTTTGAAAGGTTATGTAGTCGCCTGTTCTTACCTTCAATCTCGGAACTGGTTTTGAATCATCCCCCTTAACAAATCGCTCTAGTAATTTATCATGATCCTTAATCTCAGCATTACACCTTTTTCCGTCATCCACACAGGAGGTAATAAATCCAGCTTCATAAGACTTTCCCCCTCCAATAACTTCAAAATTAAAACCCGCCGGAAATTTTTTTCTTGTTTCAGTTTCTTTTTTATTAGATGTAGAAGACGGCTTTTTTTGTTCGCTTTCATTTTGGGAGGAGTTGAAGGTATTGTTTAAGTCATTCTCATCGTTATTATTAGAGGGCGCTTCATCTTCCAATAATCCTTCAAGCGCTGCTTCATCGTCAACGCCTTTATCCGCACATCCAACTAAAAAAACAATGAATAAAACCATTGTTAGTATACGAACAACGTTATTCAAGTTAACGCCTCCCTCTATATAATTAAAATATCTCCAAAATGCTCTTACTTTCTTAGAATTACTCAAACACTTCATTGACATATTGAATGCGGGTTGAGTATCAGGTGTTGATTTCGGAAATTTCGGACGTAGTCTATGCCATCCTAACGCCCAAATTGTGAACATTTGGTGACAAGAGACGTGATAACCGTGCTGAAAATCTCCACACAACTTATGGTCGCTCACCCTCCCATGTATCACGGGATTATTATCCATACATTCCTTCGTCCTGCGTATCCACAAGGTGGAGGTCGGAAATGCTCCTTAGCTGGGTCTATTGCCCGAATGGGTTAAATAAGCTCCGACTCTGCACTATTGGTGTTTGTTCAATCCTAAGGCCATCAGATGCATTTGTTGAAACATCCCAAATGAATTAAAAAGGTTTATTAATCGCTCATTCAGAACCACTTATCTACGTGGAGTAGTTAACATCAATATTCATGCCACCTGACTTGTTTGTAATTCAGGTAGTCCTTGTAGTAGTTTACTTCCATCAAATTCACACTGCTTCGTGCCAATGGCGAATAAGACACGTATCAACTTACCGCACAAAGCGATCAGAGATTGTTGCTTTTTCAAAGGACGATCGGGACGCGTGGTGTAATAATGATGCAATGTCTTGAACGTCGAATTATGTGCTACCAGTGGGCGCACAGCTAAATAGATCGCTCTTCTCAATCGCTTGCGTCCACGCTTGTCTATTCGTGTTTGCCCTTTGAATTTACCCGAGCTGTGTTCTTTTAAGGATAGACCAGCCATACTTACAATTTGCTGGGGATGACTGTAGTTGGAGAGGTCTCCGACCTCGGCGAAAAACGTGGCCACTGTCGTGGGACCAATGCCTTTAATAGCCATCATTTCTTTAGCTCCAGGTAGATCTGTTATAAGTGTTTCGATCTCTTTATCCAATGACACAAGTTGTTGGTTGTACAATTCATATTGATCAAGCAGAGTCTGTAATTCCTGCCTGGCAAAGCGCAAACCTATCTGAACACCAATGCTTTTCTGGGCAGCTTGGACAAGCTGATTGGCACGTTTGATGCCCACACCACTTTTAACGACTGTTTTCCACGTTGAAAGCACGTCTTCAGGGGTCATATCCTGAATATCAGATGGAAATGGGAATTCACGCAGTGTACAAATAGCTGTCTTACCATTCCAGTCATTAAACACATCATCAAACTCCGGAAAATACCGTTGTATGGCGTTTTGGATGCGTCCTTCGACAATCATCAGCTGTTTGGTGAGTTGATCTCGTAATTTAATCCCTTCCCTTAACTCGGCATAAACACCGTCAAGAAGGTTCGGTACAGAGTATCGACCATCCTTAACCATCTGTGCAATAACACGTGCGTCTTTCGTATCATTTTTTGTGGGCGAATTGTCGTCCAGCTCTTTGCTTTTTTTAACATGCATCGGGTTAACTAACACAAAGTCATAACCTTTGGCGTTCAGGTAGTAGGCTAGACTCTTCCAAAAGTGGCCAGTCGGTTCAACGCCAAACATGACATGTGTCTTTTGGTTTTTCTCTTGAAGCCTAGCTACCCAATCAAGCAGCTTTTGATAACCGTGTATTCGATTTTCAAAGATCAATCGTTTGCCAAATTCAATACCTCGATAATCTTGTGCGCGAGCTACGTGTTTGTCTTTTGCGATGTCAATCCCCACGATCAATGTGGATTCTGTGATTTGCGCGATTTTGTGATTTTGGTTATAATTCATTGCGAGTCCTCCTTGGTATTTATTTAATTCGGGGTCATGATCATGACACCCTGTACTATACCAAGAGGGCTCTTTTCTGTTCAAACCTCAAATTTCTTCATTACAGGAATGCTCCTTAAAAATAACTAAATGTCGCAAAAGTTGGAACTCTTACTCATTATTCCGTTACCAACACTGAAAATGCATACAGAGCTTCCCCCTTGAAAACATTCTCCTGATTCCATCTTACCCTTACAACATAATTATACCTGCCTCTTTCCTCAGACGCTTCAAATCGTGGAACATCTAACTCTGCTCTAATATCCTCTTCTTCTCTTTCTATTTGTATTAACTCTATTTGATCAGGCATCGGTAGGAAGTCTCCAGATTTCCCACTTGCTGATGTTCGAAAAGTTATATAATTCTCTGTTCTCACCTTCAACCTGGGAATTGGTTGATAATCATCCCCCTTAACAAACCGCTCTAGCAATTTATCGCGATCTTTAATCTCAGCGTTACACCTTTTTCCATCATCCGCACAAGATGAAATAAATCCAGCATCATACCCCTTTCCCCCACTGTTAACTTTTAGTTTAAAACCCGCCGGAAATTTTTTTCTTGTTTCAGTTTTTTTATTAGATGATGAAGACGGTTTTTTTTGTTCGCTTTCATTTTGCGAGGTGTTGAGGGTATTGTTTAAGTCATTTTCACCGTTATGATCAGAGTGAGTTTCGTCCTTCATTAAGTCATTGAGCGCTGCCTCATCGTTCACACTCTCATTCGTGCACCCAACTAAAAAGAATACGAATAAAACCATTGTTAGTATACGAACAACGTTAATCAAGTTAACGCCTCCTTGTTTTAATGAAAACAATTTCCTTTACCTAATTGCTTGGAAGTAGAATTAAATTAGAAGAGACAGATATATTCTAATAACACTCAACTACTACATGCACCCTCATGCTATTCCTTTTCTTGATCCCCCGGCTCACCAACAGCGCAAGTTCCATGGCAAGTAACCGTGCCTTTGTAATTGGCAATAACAAAATCAGGTGCGGTTTGATAGTCAACCAGTTTAAGTGTGCCCTTCCATCCGAGTCTGTCATAAATATATATGGAAGGGGGGATAGTTCCGAGTGGGTAACGCTCCCACACACTTACAGTTTTAGTCATAGATTCTACCGTTGAGCCTTCATCAGATGCATATGATCCTACAGGTGCGGTTAAGAACACGATACAAGTTAAAAGCATGGTAATAGATAATCCGACACGTTTCATACCTATCTTTCTCTCCTGTATTTTTCTGTCTCTCCTAATAACATATATATTCTACAAATTGTATTAAAAACCCTTTTTATTTATCAATTAATTTTGACATTCATAATTATTTTTGTGTTATAATAACATAAACTTAAAGAAACTTTTTCCAGTGGCCAAGAATGGAGGTGCATCCGTTGTTCCAATTAATTCTATTCGAATTTAAAAAGGTATATAAATCGCTTTTTTTTCGTCTCATGCTTTTATTGATTATTTTATTGATCATTACATATTACATTTTCGTTTATATGAATACCGTACGAACGGACCATTTGATTGCCGATGAAAAGATGAAAATCTCGCAGCTTGAACAGACAATCGCTGAACAGGAGCAGTCAGAAGGGAATTCGGTGAATGACATTAATAGCGATCAGCTGACTAAAACCCAAAAAAAGGTGCAGGCACTAGAGCAAAAGGACTGGCATACGCTTTTGGATATAGAAATTAAGCAAATGGAACCAGGTATGAGCCAAAGAATGGACCTTGAGTATATGGGGCCTTCCCAGTGGCCATCGTTTTTTACAGAAGTTAGTTTTTTGGAGAAATATAGGCTGATGCGTGATAGAGATATTGCACCTGTGCTGCCCATCCATTTTGTATCACAGCGGACGATTTATGATGTTACTTATGAAACATCCCTACTGGAGAAGTCAGTTTTAGAATACAGCAATAAATATTCTTCGGTCGGCCTGAACTTTCTTAATCGAATGTTTCAAACTTCTCTTGGGGTAATTGGTGCGGCCTTCTTTGTTTTTCTGTTTGGAGATATGTTTACCAAAGAAGGGCTAGGCCGCCATGGTCCCATACATTTTCTAAGAACACAGCCTTTACATTTTTGGAGAATTATGGTCGGTAAAGTGTTGGTGGCTTTAGCCTTAAGTGCAGCCGTTTTATTCGGTGTCATTGTCGTTTCTCTTCTTATGGGAACAGTGTTTGACCGCTTTGGAGATTATGATTATCCTGTACTAGTTTACGGAGATGATTTCACGTTTTCATTTATGAATATGAGTACGCTCCTCATAAAATCAGTCGGGTTGTTTTTGATGGTGCTGCTTTTTTGTTACCTATTGCTCATGTTTTACTCGATTATAACGAAGCGAGCGGTTCTTGCGATTGGATTAACATTGGCAACAGTCTTTATTGGTGCCAGCCTGAGTGAACCATTGGGCGCTCTGGATGTCGTGCCGCTGAATCCGTTCCAGTATTTTTCGGTTGTTGATGTTGCCACCCAGGAATTAGCCGCTTCCTTGCAAAACTTTAATATCTCATTCACAAACGGACTGATCGTCTTGGCAACGGCCAGTGCATTGCTTGCTTTGGCCGTTTATATCGTCACACAAATAAAGCTTCGACAAGGACTTATCTTATTGAGGAGGGGTAGACATGATCATCAACGTTAGGAATTTAAAAAACGGTGTTTGTCAACATAGTTGTCGCATTCAGCTAATTATTTTTTAAAATTTCATACCCAGTGATCATAGCTACCGCGCTTCGCTTGCTGCCCTGATGATTTAAAATGAAAGGTGAACCATTTTTCATTTCAAATCATCAGGTGATAGGCACTCTATGAATCACCTGAGGCCACGGCAGTATCCTCACGCATTGGATTCAGTGCAACCTCTTCATGAGGAGACCAATCCCTTGTGCCCCTGGATCCCCAACGTTCTGGATGTTTTTGTTTTGCCTGTTCATAGATGACTTGACGTTGTGCCAAAATATCTTTATATGCCCCATTATGGCACTGTACAGGTGTCACGAAATTTAAAGCACTGTGTAAATGAACGTCGTTATACCATTCGACAAACTGACTTGCCCATTTTCTCGCCTCCTCCAAGGAGACAAAACCTTCATGAGGAAACTCCGGTCGGTACTTAAGTGTCCGGAACATCGCTTCCGAATATGGATTGTCATTGCTTACTCGGGGCCTGGAAAATGAGCTTTGAATACCCAAGGTCTCAAGCAATCCAAGGAACGTTGCGGCTTTCATAGGGCTGCCATTATCAGAGTGCAGTACTAAAGGCCTGCCTTTGATTTCCTCTTTCAGTACAGCTTTTTTGACGAGCTTTTCAGCGTACTGAGCTTCCTCTGTTTCCCACACTTCCCAACCAACAACTTTGCGACTAAACAGATCAAGGATCAAGTACAATCGGTAGAATAATCCTTTCACAGGGCCGCCGAGCCATGTGATATCCCAAGTCCAAACCTGATTCGGTGCCGTTGCCAAGTGACTTTCGGGAATTCGCTTTTTGGGCTTTTGACTGCGGCCACGATGATTCTGCATTTTTTCTTCGCGTAGTACGCGATAAAACGTTGATTCGGATGCAATATATTTCCCCTGATCAGCCAGAAGGGGGATAATTTGTGTGGGAGGTAAATCGGCATATGATTCCTGGTTTACAACCTCCAGAATTTCGGTTCTTTCTTCTTCTGATATTTTGTTCTTGGGTATTGGCCGCTCTGCGTGAGGACGTTGATCGATCTTGACATCGCCTTCAGCCACCCACCTTTGATAAGTCCGTACGTGAATATGCAATTCTTCACATGCTTTTGAAAGACGCGCGCCATTTCGATTGGCTTCCTGAATTAATTCTACGGCACGTAAGCGATCTGACGGATCGATCATTCGTCCTCTTGGTCCCCCAAATCGCTCGGGCCTTTTTTCTAAGAAGTAACAACGCAGCCGCTTCCGCCAATGCTTTCTCCTTCTTTTTTAGATCTTTTTCTAAAGACTGTGATCGTTGTTTTTCCTCTTTCAACTGTCCATTCAGCTCTTTAGACAAGCCAAGAGCTTTTCCATTCGCCTGAAGGCAAGCTTCTTGCCAGGCATTGATCTGTTCGCGGTATAAGCCTTTTTTCCGGCAATATTCCGCTATTTCTTTCTCGTTCATGGCATATGTCTCCATGACGACAAGAAACTTATCTTCGCTGCTCCATCGATCGCTGGTTTGCCCATTGCCAGGAGCTGCGTTACCAGACGCTCTGGCCTCCTTTCGCCACTTATACAGTGTCACGTCTGAGATGCCAGTCTCTTTACTCAATGCTTTCACTGATTCATTTTGTGGTGGCATCATCCGCTTCAATGCCGCCGTTTTTTGTTCCTCTGAATATCGCTTATTTGTCATTACGATGACCTCCGTGTGATTTAGTTAATCATACCACGTTTGCCTCGTACGACAACTATCCTAACAGAGGGGGAAAAGAAATACAAAAAGCAGTGGGTTTTAAATGGCATCGATATCTCCATTGAGGAACCGCAAATTGCAGCCCTCGTTGGACCAAATGGATCTGGTAAAACAACCTTATTGAATTGTATGACGAACCTGCTCCCGTTTGACGAAGGTGACGTTCAATTGCTAGGTAAAAAACATACGGATCCAACCATATTTTACGATGCCTCGTATTTACAGGATAACCGAATTTTGTATGAGCATTTGACAGGCCTGGATCATTTGAAATTCATCTGTAAAGTGCAGAAAATCCCCCTGTCTCGCATCAAAGAAGTCACAGATCGTGTCGGCATGTCCGGCTATGTTAAAAAACGGGTAAGAAATTATTCTCTCGGTATGAAACAACATTTGCTGCTTGCTATGGTGATTATTAATGATCCCAAATTGCTGTTATTGGATGAGCCGCTCAATGGCCTTGATCCGACAAGCGCCGTGTCTGTGCGCAACATTTTGCTGGAATTACACGACGAAGGCACCACAATCTTGCTCTCCTCACACAATCTGGATGAAATCGACCGGGTGACCAATACCATTTATTTCCTCAAAGGTGGCCGCCTATTAAAGGAATCACTGGCAGACGTTGCGTCAAATCAATATTTTGTAACCGTTTCCAATCTTCCGTGCGCCCAAACCGTGTTGCATGAAGCTGGCGTCACGTTTGACACCACCGACAAAGGAGAGGTCACATTTGAAGAAAGCGACTTGCACCTGCAATCGTTCATTGATCTTATGAACGGGCACAACATCTCACTTGAGAACATTCACAACGAAATGGTCGGCGCCGAAAAGCGGTACCAGCAATTATTCAAAGGGGTTGACCATCATGAAACTGTTTCCCTTTGAATTAAAAAAAATGGTTTACAGCAAAAAATTCGTTGTTCTGCTTCTGGCTGTCATCGGGGCGATCGTTCCGTTGTTTATACATAATGTTGTTTTTCAGCCGGTCATTAAGGAAGATCAGCTTCAAGTCGCGGATGAGCGGTGGAGCACAAGTGAAATGATGTTAAGAGGGCACCAATACAAGCTTGAAGATGATCCTAACAATGAGACAGAGCTTGCTTTGGAAAAAATGATGTATGAGAACATGAACATTTTGGCGGAATTGAAAGGCGCCGTTCGTGCAGATGACTGGGAGGCGCAATTAACGAAAGAAAATGCATTTTTTAAAAGCGTTGTGACCTACAATGAAGCCGGTGGTGAATATCCGCTTGCCGCCTCAGACATCGTCCGCAAATACGCCATGAATCAAAAGCTTCTGGACGAGAACATCAAGCCTGAGCACGGCGTATACAGCCTGGCGTTTCCAAATTTCATGAAGCAGGTATTTGAATTCTTCTTTCAGTTCGGTGCCATGATTATCATGTTCATTTTAATCGGGACCTGATGACAGCAGAATTCGAGGATCACTCGGCGAAATTATTGTTTACCCAGCCTTTAAAACGCATGAACATCATCACGAGCAAGCTATGGACGGCGATCTGTTCTTACGTGTTGATCGTTGCTGTTATATGGCTGACTGTTTTTGTGGTCGGAGGCGTTTTCGGCGATAACGGGACTTTTGACTATCCCATTTTAATCGAGCAGAACGGTGAGTTGGCCTTTATCGCGACAGCTGACTACATCATCTATGGCTTGGTTAGCATATCTGTCATGATGGTCGGTATGATTTCTTTGTATCTGTTACTCGGCTTATTTTTTAAACAAACGATCGCGACATTGTTTGTTTTAGTCGTTATCATAGTGGGCGGGTATGGCGGAGCGTCGCTTATTTCATGGGACTTTTTCGCTTGGTTGAACCCGTTTCAGTACGTGTTTCCTACAGAGCCGATTTTACATCAAAATGGAACGGCGTGGTATCAAGGTCTGCCCGTTGTGTTGATGTTGAGTTTGCTGTTTTATGGATTGGCAGTGAAAAAGATCAGCAAGAGCCGAATTGCTTGAGAGGGTGGTCCCCCCTTTTCGTTGTCAGCTTTTCGTCAACCCGCCTCGTTCTGATCCCCTACATAGTCGAGGGGGTCTTTTTCTGTTTGGATCACATGATGTTTGCCGTCTGTCATAAGCACGATATTGCCATGAATCGCTGTTGAGTATAAATCGATTTGCATCCTTTGCAAGTTGCCCATCACACGTTCAACAGGGTGACCGAATTTATTTTCCCTGGCGTAAGAGAGAATAGCTGCTTTCGGATGGACGGCTTCAATAAAAGCCATGGTCGAACTTGTATCTGAGCCGTGATGCGGTATTTTTAGGAAGTCGCCTTTTAAGTCGTATGCTTTCATGAGCTGGTATTCCATATCTTTGTCGATGTCGCCAGCTAGGAGAAGTGACTTTTGCAAATACTCGATTGCCAAGACGATCGACGACTGGTTGTTAGTGCGTGTCTCTTCGTCTGCATTCAGGATTTGCATTTTTAAAAAGGGATCAAATTCAATGTGATCATCCTCCCCCGCTTCATAAACAGGAATCATCTGCCGGCGGATCTGATGAACGTATTTCAGATACGTTTTCGTGACGTGAAATTTCCCATTATCAAGGACATGGCCGATCTTGAACTGTTTCATAACTTCCACCAAACCGCCAATATGATCGATATCCGGATGGGTCGCGACCAGGAGATCAATGGTGTCAATCTGTTGCTTGTTGAGATAGTCGACAACAGCGGGGCCTGCGTCGGGTGGTCCGCCGTCCACGAGAATGACCTTGTCTGCAGGCGTCTCGATTAAAATACTGTCCCCCTGGCCGACGTCGATAAAATGAACTTTCAGCAGGGACGTTGGGGTTTGCGCTTGGGTGTGGTACGGCCAAGCTGTAATGGTCAGCGTGAAAATGAGTATGACAGCGATTCGTTTCATCCAATCTTCCTTTGCTGTACAGTTTTTTGATAGTGTGCCACGGAATGGAGAGTTTATGAATTTTGAGAAGATGCGTTTAGATTGGGGGTCGGGCGCTGGGGGATTATATCGGCGCTCGTGGGATTATAACAGCGCTCGAGTGGATATATCGGCGCTCACGAGAATATATCAGCGCTCGAGTGGATATATCGGCGCTCACGAGAATATATCGGCGCTCGAGCCAGTATATCGGCGCTCGAGCCAGTATATCGGCGCTCGGGACATTATATCGGCGCTCGGGACAGTATATCGGCGCTCGGGACAGTATATCGGCGCTCGGGACAGTATATCGGCGCTCGGGACAGTATATCGGCGCTCGGGACAGTATATCGGCGCTCGGGACAGTATATCGGCGCTCGGGACAGTATATCGGCGCTCGGGACAGTATATCGGCGCTCGGGACAGTATATCGGCGCTCGGACAGTATATCGGCGCTCGGGACAGTATATCGGCGCTCGGGACAGTATATCGGCGCTCGGGACAGTATATCGGCGCTCGGGACAGTATATCGGCGCTCGGGACAGTATATCGGCGCTCGGGACATATATCGGCGCTCGGACAGTATATCGGCGCTCGGGACATTATATCGGCGCTCGGGACATTATATCGGCGCTCGGGACATTATATCGGCGCTCGGGACATTATATCGGCGCTCGGGACATTATATCGGCGCTCGGGACATTATATCGGCGCTCGGGACATTATATCGGCGCTCGGGACATTATATCGGCGCTCGGGACATTATATCGGCGCTCGGGACATTATATCGGCGCTCGGGACATTATATCGGCGCTCGGGACATTATATCGGCGCTCGGGACATTATATCGGCGCTCGGGACATTATATCGGCGCTCGGGACATTATATCGGCGCTCGGGACATTATATCGGCGCTCGGGACATTATATCGGCGCTCGGGCATCCGCAAGACGGATGCCACGAGCTCCCCACCACCTCAACACAAAAAAATCCGGATACCTGCTCATCAAGCAGGCATCCGGATCCGCATCATAGTAGCTTATGCTGTTGTAACTTGAATCTCTTCATCCACAACGTCAACTTTCACATCATCTACAGAACCATTTTCAAGAATCAAGTCGGTAAGCTGATCTTCAACTTTTTCCTGAATAACTCTGCGGAGCGGACGGGCGCCAAAGCGTGGGTCATAGCCAAGACGGGCCAGCTCATGCTTAGCTTCGTCGCTCACTTCAATCTTAATGTCGTTTTCTTCAATCGTAGCTTCCAGATCGGCGAGCATGAGATCAACAATCTGGACGAGATGCTCTTCTGTCAGCTGACTGAATTCAATAATGGAATCGAAGCGGTTCAGGAACTCTGGCTTGAAGTAATCGCTCAGATGTTCAAGCGTTGAGACCTGGCTGTTGGGTGCAGAATTGAAACCGACATTAACTTCTTTCACACCAGTTCCAGCGTTGCTTGTCATAATAATGACTGTCTCTTTGAAGCTGACGGTACGGCCATGTGAGTCAGTCAACTGCCCGTCTTCCATGATTTGCAGGAACATGTTTTGCACATCTGGGTGTGCTTTTTCAATTTCGTCCAGCAAAATAATAGCGTACGGGTTGTGACGGACTTTCTCTGTCAGCTGACCAGCTTCTTCATGGCCGACATATCCTGGAGGTGAACCGATGATTTTAGACACGGTGTGTTTCTCCATATACTCACTCATGTCAAGACGGATCATCGCATCACGAGATCCGAATATTTCTTCGGCAAGTGCTTTGGTCAATTCTGTTTTACCGACACCGGTTGGACCGACAAACAAGAATGAACCGATCGGACGATATTTAGACTTCAGTCCAGCGCGGCTGCGGCGAATCGCTTTGGCCACCTGACTGACAGGATACTCTTGACCAATCACTTTTTGACCAAGGTTATCAGCTAAATTCTTCATCTGTTCTTGTTCATCTGCCTGCAGTTTCGTAACCGGAATACCGGTTTTCTCCTCGATCAGCAATTGGATATCAGACAGTTCCACGTCAATGGTCTGTTCCTCACCTTTTGCTTTTTCAAGTTGCTTCTGCAGCTGGATTTCCTGATAGCGCAAGTTGGCTGCACGTTCATAATCCTCTTGTTCAGCTGCAGCTTCTTTGTCTTTTATAATCTCATTCATTTGCTGTTCGATTGCATTAGAATCTTTGGACGCATTATCCAAGTTTAAGCGTGAGCCGACTTCATCCATTAAATCAATGGCTTTGTCTGGCAGGAAGCGATCTTGAATGTAACGCTGCGACAAGGTTACAAAAGCCTGGATCACGTCATCGGAATAGCGCACTTCATGGAACGCTTCATATTTATCTTTGATGCCTTGCAAGATCAATGTCGCTTCTTCAATCGATGGTTCTTTGACCATAACGGGCTGCAATCTGCGTTCAAGGGCAGCGTCTTTTTCAATTTGACGGTACTCTTTCAACGTGGTAGCCCCGATCAGTTGCAGTTCACCGCGAGCAAGGGCTGGTTTCAAAATGTTGCCAGCATCCATTTGCGAACCTTCTGCGGTACCTGCCCCAACGAGCAGATGGATTTCATCAACGAACAAGATCACATCTTGACGCTCCTGCAGTTCGCTGATCAATTGCTTCATCCGTTCTTCAAATTGACCGCGCACGCCTGTGTTGGCCACAAGTGAAGCCACATCAAGCAAATACAATTGCTTGTTCATCAATTTCGCAGGCACTTGACCTTCAGCAATTTTCAATGCCAGGCCTTCTGCAATGGCTGTTTTACCAACACCAGGCTCACCAATCAGAACCGGGTTGTTTTTATTGCGGCGATTCAACGTTTCAATCACCCGTTTAACTTCATTGTCTCGGCCGATGACCGGGTCCACGAGCCCTGCTTTTGCAGCGTCGGTAACGTTTTTACCGAGTTGATCAAGCAGGCCGTTGCCTTTGTTGCCTTTTTGCTTGGTACGTGTGCCAGCTTGATGCTGTCCAGCAGCACCGCCGTTTGCCTGAAATTGTCCGGCAAAATCGGCTCCTTCCATAAATGGATTGTTCATTCCATCAGAGTTCATCATTTCTTCGCGGATTTCTTGAAAGCATGAATGACATAAATGAAGCTGCATCTTTTGGTTGTTCATTTGCATTGCCATGTTAATACTTGCTGGATTGATGCCACATTTTTGACAGTTCATCTTTACATTCCTCCTGTATTTTTAATATGTTAAGGTAGTTGTTTTGAGTTTGACTTTGACTATCTTTGACCTTACAAATCTTATTATACTCTGACCTTCTTTGACTTTCAACCCCTATGCTTATATTTTTAAGATGTGCTTTGTGACACTTGCTTCTATTTATATAAAACATAAATCAGAAATATGGGTAGCTTAAGAAAACTGCTTCTGGCAACCGCTCGGAGAAAACACTGCGCTTTCCGTGGGCGCTGCTGAGCCTCGGTCCCACAGGATGTGGGTCATGAAGAAGTGACGATTGACGTCGCGGTTTTAGCCTTCCTTCCCCTATATCGCGCTGGGGTCTCTCCGAGGCTTGTCCTCCCGCTGGAGTCTCCGTGTTTTCCCCGATCTAGATGTGGTGGAAGAATCCATTCTATTTTTAGTAGAACAATTCGCTACTGTTAGCCGAGCATATACGTTACAAAAATAGGAGGCACACATATAGCGGAGAAAATACATGAAGACTCCTGCGGGAACAGCACGAGTCCGAAGACCCCACAGCGGTGGGCTTTCCGCGAGGAGGCTGAGGCCGTGCCCGCGGAAAGCGAAATGTATTTTCGGAGCGATGCCCTTTCTCATATAAACTTAGTTGATTCGTAGTTTAAAGGACCATTAGTAAGGATATTTCTTTTCTCTCTCCATATATTAACGTTCCAACCTCATTTTAAACATCAAAAAACCGGTGCCCTGGATTCAGGCACCGGTACTAGTCTGTTATTGCATTTGTTCTTGTTTCCTCAGTTCAATCCGTCTGATCTTCCCGGAGGTGGTTTTCGGAAGCTCTTCTATAAAACTGATTTCTCTCGGATACTTATAAGGTGCAGTCATTTGTTTAACGTGATCCTGAAGGTCTTTAACAAGTTCAGCATCACCGGACACCCCTGGCTTTAAAACAATAAACGCCTTAACAATCGTTCCGCGGATCTCATCCGGCTTCCCAACCACAGCACATTCCTGAACGGCTGAATGTTTGACGAGGGCATCTTCAACTTCAAACGGCCCAATCGTATAGCCGGAACTGATGATGATGTCGTCGCGGCGTCCCTCGAACCAGAAGTAGCCGTCCTCATCCATGGAAGCTTGGTCACCTGTCACGTAATACTCTCCGCGCCGTGACATTTTCGTCCGCTCCGTGTCCTTATAATACTCACGGAACAGAGCCGGACTGCCGAGTTTCAAAGCGATGTCACCAATTTCTCCTGGCGGCAGCGGCTCGCCATTTTCATCGATAATCGCAACATCATTGCCTGGCGTCGGTTTGCCCATGGAGCCCGGCTTCACGTCCATATCTTTTGTAATGCCCAACAGCAATGTATTTTCGGTCTGACCATACCCATCTCGAACCGTCACTGAAAAATATTTGCGGAAAGTGTCAATAACTTCCACGTTCAATGGCTCGCCTGCCGACACAGCACTATGCAGTCCTGGCAATTGATAGTCTGCTAGATTATCAACCTTGGCCATCAGGCGATACTCTGTCGGTGTACAGCACAAGACGTTGATCTCCTCATCCTGCAGCAGCTGCAAATATGTTTTCGGGTCAAATTTCCCCTGGTAAACAAACCCGGTTGCCCCGCTGCCGAGAACAGATAAAAACGGACTCCAAATCCATTTCTGCCAGCCAGGGCCTGCTGTTGCCCACACCTTGTCACCTTCCTCGATGCCAAGCCAGTTGGGAGCTGCTGTTTTTAAGTGTGCAAATCCCCAGCCATGCGTGTGGACAACGCCTTTTGGATTGCCGGTTGTACCTGATGTATAAGGCAGGAACGCGATGTCGTCTTTGGTCGTCTGCGCCATAGCCAGTTCACCAGAGGCCGACTCGATCAGCTGATCCAAGTCATGCCAGCCTTCTGCCTCCCCGCCAACTGAAAATTTCACCAGCTCGTCATATTCCTCAACACCTTTATATTCATTCACGTACGGATAAAAGCTTGCAACAGCCTTCACTTCCCCGTGACTGATTCGGTACTGAAGATCTTTCGTTTTCAGCATTTCCGAGGCCGGCACGATGACGATTCCTGTTTTAAGTGCCGCCAGATATACCTTGTAAGCCGCCAGAACTCGCGGAACCATAATCATAATCTTGTCACCTGGATTCAAGCCCTTCTCCAAGAAAACGTTTCCAATTTTATTGACGTCATTCAGCAGTTCATCATATGTTGCCGTTTCACGCTGGCCTTGATCATCCATCCAAACGAGCGCTTTTTTCCCGGAGCCGGCATACTTTTCAACTTCCATTGCAATGTTATACATGTCCGGTGCAAGCAGATCTTCTTTCTTCATACAAGCAAGCCTCCTTTTTAACTTATTACAATCATAGCAAACCTTTTGATCATTTTAAATAAAATTCCTATTAAATCATTAAAAAACTCCACTGCAAATGGAGCAATGGAGCTTTTCATATTAAAGTTCATAAAACCCAACCGGAAGCAGATCTTTTATTAGGAGCTCGTCAAGGCTTTTAAAGGTGTAACCGTCTTTTTTCAGATCCTGGATCAGCTTGGCCAGTGCTTCAGCGTTGTCAGATGACACAGCATGAAGCAGCATAATGGCGCCGGGATGAACCTGATCCATTACCTGATTATAGGCGTATTCCCACCCCTTCTGCTGATCTGTGTTCCAATCTTTAAAAGCCAGTGACCAGAACACGTGGACATAGCCGAGTTCATGCGCCCATTTCAATGTATCTTTGCTAAAAGTGCCCCGGGGCGGACGCAAGTATTTCATGGATTTCTGTCCTGAAACTTCAGCCACAGCTGATTCCAGACTTTCAAGTTCTTCTTGAATAGATGCTTTGGACATAATCGTAAAGTCTGGATGATGGAATGAGTGATTCCCAATGATGTGGCCTTCATCAGACATACGTTTGACCAATTTTGGTTCACTTTCAACATAATGCCCTGTTACAAAAAACGCAGCCGGCACATTCGCCTCTTTTAAAACGTCAAGCACATCACCCGTATACCCTTCTTCATAGCCGTTATCAAAGGTTAGATAGATGACTTTATCGCCGGAATGATCAGCATAATAGGCCCCGTACTCATCCAGCATTGCTTTATATTTCCCCACATCAGGAATGGTGTGGTCGTTATTTTTCTTATAGCCCCAGCCATAACCGGCGCCCATGGCCGTGGATACCGGGAGAATGGAGAGCAGCAACAAGGCACTCAGGACAACACATATCATTCGTTTATGATCGTAGCGCATAACAGACCTCCGTTTTTGCTTAGTTTAAACGGAGGTCTGAACTTTATACTTATAATAACATGGCTCCGGCCCAGCCGAAGATCACGAGCGGAATGTTAAAGTGAATAAATGTCGGCACACATGTATCCCAAATGTGGTGGTGTTTCCCGTCAGCATTCAGCCCAGATGTCGGTCCAAGTGTGCTGTCAGATGCTGGTGACCCTGCATCACCAAGTGCACCGGCAGTTCCGATTAAAGCTGCAGTTGCCAGCGGTGAAAAGCCAGCCGTAACACAGATTGGAACGAACAATGCCGCGATAATCGGAATGGTGCCAAATGATGAACCAATACCGATCGTGACAAGCAAGCCAACCAAAAGCAGCACAATCGCAACAAGTGATTTATTTCCACTCAGGAAGCCTGAAGACGCTTCTACGAGAGCATCTACTGCTCCTGTTTCTGTCAATACATTGCCAAATCCTGAGGCAACAAGCATCACAATTGCAATCATGCCCATCATGCTGATCCCGTCAGCCATAACTTTCTCGCCTTTTTTGAACGGAACAGCGACAAAGAGAAACATGAGTACAAGACCAGTCAAAGCACCGATAATTAAATTCTGCGTCACAATTTGAACAACAAGTGCAGCGACGATTGCAACCAGTGTTAAAGCATGTGTTTTATTAAACGTGACATCTTTTTCTTCAGGTATGATTACCCCATCACTTCCGCCTGCACCGGGAATCGGATCCCGTTTTTTACGATAGGTGAAAAGAATCGCAATGACGAGACCAACAATCATGCCAGACCCGGGAATCAGCATAGCCAGAGCGGCATCGCTCATTGATAATGAAACGCCATTTTGTTCCATCCCTTTTACAATGGTTTTATGAAATAGTATCCCAAAACCGGCCGGGATCATAATGTAAGGGGCTTTTAAACCGAATGTCAAAGCTGTCGCAACCGCCCGGCGATCGATTTGCATGTCGTCAAATAACTTTAGCAACGGTGGGATTAATATAGGTATAAATGCAATATGCACAGGTACAAGGTTTTGAGATAATGATGCAACGCCTGCGATGACGAACAGCAGCAAAATCCGTTTACCTGTTAATATTTTGATGAGCTGACGAACAAGAATTGACGTAATGCCTGTGTAGCTGATGGCAACGGCAAAGGCCCCAAGCAAAATATAACTGAGCGCTGTTTCAGACTGTCCTCCCATTCCATTCACGAGCATTGTGACTGAGTCCACCATTGACAGACCAGCCATCAACCCTGCAGTGAGTGCTGCGGCAATGATTGCAATAATCACGTTAACCCTTAACAAGCTTAATACGGTCATAACCAATACAGATACAATAACAACCCATTCCATAAGACGACTTCCCCTCTCAATCTCTCACTTTATTACTTTACCATGATAAAGTAATAAAGTGAAACCGTCAACCCCTTTTTTTAAAAATCCTCTAGTACAAATACCCACTCAAAAAACTTTTTCAGCAAGCTGTAATTTATGGCTGTAATTTATGTGGGAGGAATAAAACCTGTATAAGTTCATGAGGGAACCGTGATTTCCGCTGCGGGAAGTCGCTTTCCGCGGGCACGGCCTCAGCCTCCTCGCGGAAAGACCACCGCTGTGGGGTCTTCGGACTCGTGCTGTTCCCGCAGTCAACCATGTATCGCGAAAAGCGCTATACACCACAAGGGGATGAAAATAGATGTAGGGTGGCGATACTAGTGCTACGGCTGGATGAGGAAGGTCGATACTCCTTGGTGCCTTAGAGCCCTACCCGCAGTCTGACTCCTTCGACCACGGCGCATCACTTATTGTTGCTCCCATTCGGGAAGCACTCATGGTAGATTAACCCTATTCTGGTTGTTGCGCCAGCCTTAATAAATAACGGATGCCGTATGTCTTAGGAAGGAGATCAAGAACACATTATCATACTAACCTAAATGCACCAATACAGCGACGCTCTCATCTTAGTTTTTTTAAAAAACATGAGCTGCGTCTACTTAAATATTGTCTTTTTGCGATTCTTAAGAGATTTAATTTTCATGGTAGGAGTCGACTTCCCTCCGCTCCAATCACTCTGCATTAAAAGGTGCTTGGGCGGTTCTGCTCACACAAGTGTTACTGAATTACCCCCTCTCTCTAAGCTCGGGGAAAACACGGAGACTCCAGCGGGAGGATAAGCCTCGGTGAGACCCCGGAGTGCGGTAGCGCGAGGAGGCTCAGCAGCGCCCGCGGAAAGCGCAGTGTTTTCCCCGAGCGGTTGCCAGAAGCAGTCATTTCCAGTTTTCTCTCTGCCGCTGTTTGTGTCTTCTACGACAGCAAAGCTTACACACGATCAGGGTCTGTGAAGGGGTTTCGTGCAAACACAAAACGCGCTGCTTGTCTGGTGGGACGTTTTGTGCAGCGCGTGTGTATACTAATTGAGTTGGAAGGCGAATGAGAGGTGGTCTTCAATTGGGATCCAGGCGCCGATGCCTTGTTTGGTGACATTTTTGATGACGAGTGATTTTTTTGTGCCCTTCAACTGAAAGTACACCTCGCCAAATGTCACTTGCCCTTTTTCACTGACAGCCGGAGCGTATGCCTGAAGCTCCGCTGCTTTCTTAACCGGGATATTATAGGAATTCCCTTTTTTCGTATTCTTGCCGATCGTTGTCTGGAAAGCTAATGAAAGCTTGGTTTTGTGTGCAGCTTTCATCAGCATCATTCTTTTCACATCTTCAGCATCAGAAATTTTGCCGGTTAAGGCGCCTTTAACATCTTTTTGCTCGTTCTGATTATAACTCATTTTTTGACCTGTATCTCCGCCAATATTGTTCAACTCATTCGTATTGACATGCTGATACTCCCAGTTGATGGTCGTGTCTTCAGATTCGTAATTGAGCGCCCAGCGCCCGATGTACACCATACCACGATAGCCGAAGCCGATCGGGGACGGGTCAATGTCAGATTCATTCAGCAGCTTGATCAGTTCGGGGTTGTCGATGTCCATATCCAAGTCATCCAGCAGTTCTTTTGTAGATCCACTGGGTTCCACCACTTCCTGATCTTCACCGGAATTGGGATACGTGTTCTCTTTGCCAATGTTTAAAACATGATCCGGAACCGCATATTCATCTTTCTCCTTGCTTTTTTCTTCCGTTTCTTTCGCAAAAGCTGCCTGTGATAGACCAAACAGCATTAGGAACACAAGGAAAAACGCACTCCAAAACTTCATTTTAATCATGTGCCACAGTCCTTTCATTTTCCTATAGTTTTTTCAGGCACATGATTTTTATACTTACTGACTTAATTGAATAATATTGAGGCTCTCCTCAATTTCGATACTGCCTTCAACAGAGCGCACCATTGAGCAGTTTTTACGGGCAAGCGCCATGTTCTTATGAAGTTTTTCGGGATCAAGATCATAGCCCTTAACTGTATATTCAAGACTGATTTTCTCGATGCGATTGGCTTCATCTGGATTCCGCTCCACTTCTGCAGTGGTTGTCATGTCAGCCAGTTGAACCCGCTGCTTCTCCAGGATTTTGCGGAAAACGGAACTGCTGCAGGCTGCAACAGAGGAAACAAGTAACTGATAAGGACGAAATCCATATGTTTCATCACCTGCAATATTCAATTCTCCGTATGACAATTCAGTTCGAACGCCTTGGTCTTTCATCATATACGTCATTTTTCCATTTGACATTACTAAGCACTCCAATCTTCTTTTCTTTCATCTTACTATGACTGCCAACCATTTGCATCTGACAGGCATTTATCATGTTTTTTAGAAATAGGTCCTCTTTGTGTTGACTTATAACTTTTAAATGGTAATATAAACTATATATCAGTTTATAATAATTATAAATAGGTTGCATAAGCACTGTGTTTATAGGTTTTAATGTTAGTTAATAGTGATTTGCATTCTCAATTACAATGAAAACAATTCTCAATTACAGGAGGGTATTATCAATGGAAGCTCAAGCCGAGGGCTATATGTCAACTGAAAAAAAGCCGGAAAACCAACAGAAGAAGCAAAGTGTGTTCAAACGGATGAACATTCATTGGGAGTTGCTGGCCGCCATAATAAGCGGTGTGATCATCTTGGTTGCATGGTCATTTGAACAGCAGCTGTCACATCAGGTATGGGTTGGACTGCACCTTACCGCCTTTGTCATCGGAGGCTATGCCAAAGCAAAAGAAGGGATTACCGAAACGATTAAAGAACGAGATCTCAATGTGGAATTACTTATGTTTCTCGCTGCAATTGGATCCGCGATCATCGGCTACTGGACGGAGGGTGCGATCCTCATATTCATCTTCGCGCTTTCGGGTGCTTTGGAAACCTATACCATGAATAAGAGTCATAAGGAAATCTCATCCTTGGTTGATATGCAGCCGGAAACTGCTTTGCTGCTCGATTCAGCAGGAAACCGCACTGTGCATGTCTCTGAGCTGGCCATTGGCGATCACATTCTGGTGCGGGCAAGTGAACGCATCCCTGCAGATGGAAGAATCGTTACCGGAACCACCGCTGTTGATGAAAGTGCGATAACCGGAGAATCCCTTCCTGTAGAGAAAACAAAACAGGCCGATGTGTTTGCCGGAACTGTAGCGCTTGATGGCACCATTACAGTTGAAATTACTAAGACAGCCGATGAAACACTCTTCCAGAAAATCATTCAGCTTGTTCAATCCGCACAAGATGAGAAGTCCCCTTCCCAACTGTTTATCGAACGATTTGAAGGACTGTATGTAAAAATCGTCCTCGCCGTCGTTGCTGTTATGATGTTCTTGCCTTACCTCGTTTTGGGATGGTCCTTGACTGATAGCATTTACCGGGCAATGATCCTGCTTGTGGTCGCTTCACCCTGTGCCCTGGTTGCCTCGATCATGCCGGCAACCCTGTCTGCGATCTCAAACAGCGCAAAAGCCGGGGTCTTGTTTAAGGGCGGTGTCCACCTGGAAAACCTTGACCATGTGAAGGCGATCGCTTTTGATAAAACAGGCACATTAACAAACGGCAAACCGGTTGTGACAGATGTTTTGGTCCACCCGGATGTAGACCGGGACGATGTCATCAACATTACAGGCGCAATCGAGGAAGAATCTACACATCCATTGGCACAAGCCATCACGCGATATAAAGAGCAATCTGCGGGAAAATCTGCTCCCATTCAAGTAAATAATATGAAAACACACAGCGGCAACGGGGTCTCAGCTGTTGCAGAAGGTCATGAATGGCGCATCGGAAACGCCTCATTTATTGGCACTCATGACGCTGATCAATTTCAAAACGCAGCAGCTGCGAAATTAGCCAGAGAAGGAAAGACATTGGTTTTTGTCCAGCGTGATCAAGAACTTGTGGCCCTATTCGCTCTTAAGGACACTGTAAGAGAGGATGCCAAAGCAGCCATTGCCAACCTGAAATCACAAGGCATTCATACCGTTATGCTGACAGGCGACAATCCTGAAACGGCCAGGGTGATTGCCGAAGAAACCGGCATCGACTCATTTGTAGCGGAATGTCTGCCCGAACATAAAGTGACAGAAGTCAAAGCCTTGAAGGAAAAGTACAGCAGCGTGGCTATGATTGGTGACGGTATTAATGACGCGCCAGCCCTGGCAACAGCCGACCTCGGCGTATCCATGGGGGAAGGCACAGATGTCGCGCTTGAAACAGCTGACATGGTTTTGATGAAGAACGATCTGTCCAAAATTACCCAAACCAGAAAACTGTCACAGCGGATGAACAGAATCGTTAAGCAAAATGTCTACTTTTCACTTGGCGTTATTCTTCTCCTGATCGCATCCAACTTCATGCAAGTCATTGACTTACCACTTGGCGTCATTGGGCACGAAGGCAGCACCATCCTTGTCATCCTAAACGGGCTCAGACTGTTAAAAACCTGAAAGAACACGCGCAGCATACGAATGCCGCGCGTGTTCTTTCATTCTTTCTTCTTAATTTCCTGCCGTGCGGATTTCATAAACGATAAGCCCATCATGATCATAATAATGGAAAACGGCAATGCAGAGATGATAACCGTGTTTTGCAGCCCTTGTGTTCCTCCAAAATAAACAACAATAGCGGCAACAGCAGCTTGTATCAGTCCCCAGGAAATTTTAACGCTATTGTGCGGGTTCACAAGTCCATTTGTGGTGAGCATGCCCAAAACGAATGTAGCCGAATCGGCCGACGTAATGAAGAAAATTGCGACCACAACGATCGTCATTACCGACATAATTGAACCAAGCGGGTACTGCTCCAGCATCCCGAATGTCATCGTTTCAATCTTTAGCTCTGACAATTTGGCTAACCCATTGGCCTCTACATTCAGCGCCGATACGCCAAAGATCGAGAAAATAATAAAACAGACAATCGCAGGAACAAACAAGACACCCATCATGAATTCTTTAACCGTGCGTCCTCTCGAGATACGCGCGATAAATGTTCCGACAAATGGAGACCAGGAAATCCAGAATGCCCAGTAGAACAAAGTCCATGAGTTAATCCATTCCCGTTCTCCTTCATTATTCGGTGCAAGGTGAAAACTCATATTCACAAAGTCAGAAATATAGCCTCCTACAGCCTGAGTGAACATGTCGAGAATATACAGAGTTGGACCAATCACAAATAGCATAATAAATAAAATCGTGCCAAGGCCCATATTGATATTGCTCAAATATTTAATCCCGCGGCCAATCCCTGACCATGCAGACATGATGAACAGAACGGTCGTAACGGTAAGCACGAGCAGTTGCATCATAAATGTCTGCGGCGTATCAAACAAAAAATGAAAGCCGCTTGTAATCTGAGCTGACCCGAACCCAAGCGCCGCTGCAACCCCAACAACTGTCGCGAGAACGGCAAGAACGTCAATCATTTTCCCCATATACCCTTTCATCAGATCCTCACCCAAGAGCGGGATCAGCGTTGCACTCACAAGACCAGGGTAGTCTTTGTGGAATTTAAAATAAGCAAGAACCAGTCCGACAAGCGCATAAATCGCCCAGGCGCTCACACCCCAATGTAAGAATGTGTATTGCAGCGCTTCATTTAACGCTTGCTCTGACCCCTTTTCAGCGAGGGGCGGATTTTTAAATGCATATGTAACCGGCTCAGCTGTCGACCAAAAGACGACCCCGATCCCCATTCCGGCACTGAACAACATAGCAAACCAGGAGGCCAGACTAAACTCTGGCTTTTCGTTTGGCTTGCCTAACGTAATCTTGCCGTACTTTGAGAAAATCAGATACACACAAAAAATAATAATTAACATAACCAGTATCAAATAATACCATCCAAATGTATTAGAAATGAATTGAGTCACCTGCGTCGTCACTGTTTCGAGATTCGTTGGGGCAATAGACCCCCAAATCACCAGCAGCAAACACCCTGCCGCTGCATACCAAAATACTGCCGTCACCTTGTTCATCCAGTCCACCTCAGTCGTCAAAAGTATCACTGCTATTTATGTAATTATCCTTACCCCGATCCAGTGAAAGATAAACAGCACCATAGGACCAAGCCTAGAATATACAAAGCCCGAACAAAACCATCCTAAGACAGCATTGTTCGGGCTTATTTGGTTGATTTTTTTTATTATCGTCATGTATGTTCTAATTTCATCTTACGGATAACAGCGTTGATCAGCCCGCCGATGATGATGATAATTCCGGAAATATAGAACCAGATCATCAGAGCAATGACGGCCCCAAGACTCCCATATGTCGCCGAATAATTACTGATGTTGCTGACGTAATAAGAGAAGAGCAGTGACGCAATCTGCCAGCTTACCGTCGCAAACAAAGCACCCCATATCACATTTTTAGTGTATATTTTAACGTTAGGGGCAAGCCGGTACAGCGTAAGGAAAACGATAAAGAACACAAGTGAAGACATGACCCAGCGCAAGGCTGACCATGTGTTGATAAAGGTTTCCGATAAACCAATGAATGAAAAGATATATTCCCCAATTAATTTCCCGAAAATCGGGAGCAGAAAAGCGACAATAATCACGACGATCATACCAATTGTTAAAACGATGGCAATCAGACGCGCTACAATAAAGGAACGGTCTTCCTCAACTTCATACGCCTTGTTGAACACACGCATAATCGCATTAATCGCATTTGAGGCTGCCCATAACGTACCGATCACACTGATGGACAACAGACTCCCATTTTGGTTATTAACGACCGTATTAATGTTGGTATTAATCAATTCATTAATGCTTGAAGGTGCATAAGTTTCAATAAAGCCCATGATGTCGTCTGATTCGAGGGCAGATAACCAACCGCTGTCAAAGTAAATAAGAGAAACGGAAACAAAGACAAGAGAAAGAAGTAAGCCAGCTGGGCAGCCATGCCGAATAAATCAGCATCCATTGCTCGTTTAAACAATGTTTTCAGGAAGTTTTTTATTTGATCTATAATGGCTATCCCTCCAATGACATGGCTGAGCAGCTGGAGTTCTGTTACTTATCCTGAAACTTCTCGATGGTCTCCCCAACTTGCTCCAGCGCGTTAATAGCTTGTTCTGCATTCTGAACAAATGCTGTATTGTATTTATCCACTGTCGTCCGCAATTGCATAACTGTGTTTGACGGGTTTTTAACACAATTTACGGTGCTTGTCTTAGCAGCACTCAGTTTTCTGCCTGTGTATTCCCGTGTTTCCCGGTCGAACAGCATAGCCAGACCTCCAACTGCAGCTCCCAGTAATATACCTGTCAATAATTTATTTCGTCCCATCATCATGTCTCCTTTTATATTATAGTTTGTGTTTGGCTTTTATATGTTTAATAAGTTCAAAACAGCCAGCTTGCACTAACGCATAGGTCTGTTCAAAGTTGCCTGTGAAGTACGGATCAGGAACATCTTTGTCTTCGGCATCGGGCACAAAATCCATTAATTTGGCCACTGTGACACCTTCATCGTCTGCAGGCTGAACCTTGTCCAAGTCGTTCATATTGCTGCTGTCCATCGTGATGATATAATCAAATGAATGCCAATCGGCTGGTTCAAACATGCGTGCTTTCATGCCAGCATAACTGATCCCTTTTTGGTCCAGTATATGTCTTGTGCCTTCATGCGGCGGCTTTCCCGCATGCCAATTTCCCGTACCGGCTGAGTCAACCACCACCTGCTTTTCAAGCCCTTCTTTCTCAAGCATGTCCCGAAAAACAGCCTCTGCCATCGGAGAACGGCAAATATTACCCAGACAAACAAAAATAACACGAACCACACTACTCCCCCTTTCCAATTGGCTTCTGAATAGATTACACTTACAACGCAGCTTTCGTTAATCATTTGAGGACCAGCCCAGACGATCGCTCTGGGAAAACACTGCGCTTTCCATGGGCGCTGCTGAGCCTCGGGCCCACAGGATGTGGGTCATGAAGGCGTTGCGACAGGACGTCGCGGTTTTAGCCTTCCTTCCCCTACTGCGCGCTGTGGGGTCTCACCGGGGCTTTTACTCCCATAGGAGTCTCCGTGTTTTCCCAGAGCTTGGTGAGAAGTACATACCATCTCTTTACTATATGAGCAAATCTGTCCGCTCAGTGATTAACGTAAAGTAATTGAAGCGACTTCGCGCAACAGGAATCATGATACTCTTAGTACATTTATTGATGTTTCCCCCAGAAACCCATTTGTCTAATATTATTACCCCTATTTTACACCAAGTAAGCTGCGGTTTGTTAATTTGATGTGAGTGGTGTGATGCACTCGGGATCGTTGTGTTTGGCTGAGTTGACGTATGTACTGACATTATGGGCTTTCAGGGGAACGCTTGTGAGTGACGTCAAAAATGCTTGAGCTTCTTCAGGCCGATATACGGTTGGAGCGATCCAGTCTGCTTCTTTCCCTTTTGGCAAAATAATCGGCATGCGATGGTGAATATCTTGCATGAACGTATTGGCATCACGCGTCAAAATGGTGCACGTAAACAACACTTCATCGCCTTGCTGCCATTTATCCCACAAGCCGGCGAAAGCAAACAAAGATCCATCCTCGGTCTGAATGCGTTTAGGCTGTTTGCCATCCTGTGATGCTTGCCATTCGTAAAAACTGTCAGCAATGATCAAGCAGCGTTTTCGTGCCATTAAGGATTTAAAACTCGGTTTCTCATGAGCTGATTCACTCCTGGCATTGATCATCTTATAGCCGATTTTTGGATCTTTGGCCCATGAAGGCACGAGTCCCCACCGCATATAGCCGCCTCGTTTTTCTTTGCCATCGTGAATAATCGATAACACATTCTGGCCTGGAGCGACGTTATAGCTCGGTTCATACTCGGAAATGCCGTCTGACAATCCAAAAGTTTCCTGGATATCACGTTCTTCGGCCAGTAGTGTATATCGTCCACACATCTTTTCCCCTCCCTAATATCTTAAAATATACTCAAATCCCACTGACTGGCGATATGCCTTAACAGTCTGATGCCTGAGACACTGTTGCCGTTGTCATCAAGTGCTGGTCCATAAACACCGATGCCGCATCCTTCCATAAACGGCAGAACTTCCTCACGCACACGCGGTGGCACAGCGCCGATAATACCGCCTGAGACACCACTTTTAGCCGGAATCCCGACATATGTGGCGAATTTTCCGGAAGCATCATACATGCCGCAAGTCAGCATAAGGGCTTTTGTAATCCGTGCGATTGGTCTCGGGATGATTTCTTCATTGGTTTCAACATCTTCACCATCGTTGGCAAGAATCAGACCAATTCGTGCCAGATCTTGTACAGTGATTTCAATGGAGCATTGCTTGAAATAGGTCTCAAGCGTCGTATTCATATCCGACTCCAGAAAACCGGTTTCAAGCAAATAATAGCCAATCGCTCTGTTGCGCATTGACGAGTCACGTTCAGATTCATACACGTCGATATTAAGAGCAGGGCGGTAACCGAGCAATTTTTCAAGTAAAGCGAAAATGGATTCCATTTTTTCATCAGACGTTTTGCCTTCCAAAGTGGAAGTAACCGTAATGGCACCGGCGTTCACAAAAGGGTTAAGCGGCTTGCGGACTTGTTTCATTTCAAGGTGCATAATGGAATTAAACGCTTCACCCGTCGGTTCGACATCCACTCGGTCCAGCATATAAGAAACACCCCGGTCCATACATGCAACAATAAAGCTAATTACTTTAGATATACTTTGAATGGTGAATGGAAGATCCACATCTCCAGAACTGACTTTGATCCCGTTTCTTCCTATAATTGTAATTCCTAGGGCATCTGGATCGGCTGTGGCGAGCTGTGGGATATATTCTGCCACGCTGCCTTCCCCTGTATGTTTTCTGTAGAAAGACACCCAGTCATCCACATAGCTTTGCAGCCACTCTCTGCTTTGTTCTGTACTCCAGTTTGCGATACCCTGAACCATTACACCACCTCCACGATCCTATTATGTCCGTTATTCAATTTATGTTGAATACAGATTTGTGTTCATGACCTCATATTACAGAACTTAACCATCTGTAGCAAACGCCATGTCCTATGTTACGGCACCTGAACAGCAGGAGGTGTTTCTTGTGTTGGATGAGCATGATGTGCCAATGTTTCTTCAATGGAATCCTGGATTCTTTTCGCAAGTTGGCTGGTGTTGAGTCCCTGATAATCCTCGGGCAAGACTGCTTCTTTGACTTCTATGTGTATGTGAGAGGCTTGCACACGTCCATTTCCCGCTTCGAGCATCTGATAAGTTCCATCTATTGCAACAGGCACAATGGGCACCCCGCCTTTACCGCCAAACGTAAACTGCCTGGCTTGAAGTCGTTCAACCGATGACTCCTGCTTCGGGTCCCTTCAGGAAAAACAACCATGGAATGCCCTTCTTTTAAATTGGCAGTGCCTTGTTGGATTGCTTTAACAGACTGCCGCGTATCTTTACGATTGATAAAGACACAATGAATCAAATCCATCCATTGAGGAATAACCGGCAGCCGTTTGATCTCTTGTTTAGCGATAAAACCAACAGGCCTGTCGAGAAATCCAAGAAATGCCAAAATATCAAACAGCCCTTGATGATTTGCTACAAACAAAACAGGACCTTCCGGAATACCAGACACCCCTGAAACTTCAACGCGAGTCCCAGTTTTAGCAAGGACTTTCCGTGAGATTGCTTTTGGCGTCTCAAATATTTCTTCAGCATATAGGCCATTTTTCTGATAAAGCTGCCTAGCCTTTGGTAATTTAAACCAGCTCGTTAACACGAGCCATCCCGCATATAAGTACACCCGTATACTTAATAACATAAGCCTCTTCCCCCTAATCGAACACTTCCTATATAGTATATTACACCATTCGACATTTTGTAATGAAAATGTTACTTGATTCCGACCCATAAAGTGCGCTATTTTAGGGAAAAGTAGTATATAATAACAAAGTAGTGGCGTTTTTTATGTCGAATTTCCTGTACGTCACATTGAATCTAAAAAAATACGCATAAATACGCAATACGATAAAATGCACTTCTGGAGGAATATACACATGTTTTCAAATGCTGAAATTGGAATTGACCTTGGTACCGCAAATATATTGATTTACACAAAAACAAAAGGTATTGTCCTGAATGAACCATCCATCGTAGCCATCGATGTCAACTCAAAGAAAGTCATTGCAGTTGGTGAAGAAGCCAAGCAAATGGTCGGTAAAACACCTCAAAATATTGTTGCCATCAGACCATTAAGAGACGGCGTGATCGCAGACTATGATATCACCGCCCAAATGCTTAAAGCCTTTTTGAAGAAAGTCAGCCGGAAAGCAGGCCTCTCTATGCGCAAGCCAACGGTTGTCGTTTGTACCCCGTCCGGCAGCACTACAGTAGAACGCCGTGCCATTCATAATGCTGTGTCAAGTTATGGTGCAAAGCATGTGCACTTAATCGAAGAACCAATTGCAGCTGCCATCGGGGCTGACCTACCTGTTGAAGAACCGATCGCAAACGTCATCGTGGACATCGGCGGCGGAACTTCAGAAGTGGGCATCATTTCCTTTGGCGGTGTCGTGTCCTGCCAAGCTGTCAGAAGCGGTGGTGATAAAATGGACGAAGAAATTATCAACCATATCCGTAAAAATATAACATCTTGATTGGTGAACGAACAGCTGAGAATATCAAGCTTGAAGTCGGCTATGCCCATCCGGACCATGAAGAAATCACTATGGAAGTACGCGGCCGTGACCTTGTGAGTGGACTGCCGAAGACCATCACGGTTACTTCGACCGAAATTCATAATGCGATCAGAGAGTCACTCGATAAAATTCTCGAAACCATTCATACGACTTTAGAGAACTGCCCGCCAGAACTCAGTGGTGACATCGTTGACCGCGGTATTGTACTAGCGGGCGGCGGCGCCCTTCTGAACGGCATGCAGGACTGGCTCTCCCAAGAACTGAACGTCCCGTGCACATGGCACCAAACCCACTCGAAGCCGTTGCCATCGGCACAGGACGCGCATTGAAAATGATCACCAAACTGGAAAAAGCAGCAACTTAAACCAAAAGCACCTTGACCTCACAAGCTAAAGTGAACGCACTTTGTAGCAACCGTTGCCACAAAGTGCGTTCACTTAGGAGGTTACGTATATGTAGTTACTCTTTTGTAAGAACAATAAAGAAGAGTATATAAAAAGAAACCCCATATATGTTAATAAGAGCACCGTGATTTGCGCTGCGGGAAGTCGCTTTCCGCGGGCACGGCCTCAGCCTCCTCGCGGAAAGACCACCGCTGTGGGGTCTTCGGACTCGTGCTGTTCCCGCAGGAGTCGACTTCCCTCCGCTCCAATCACTCTATTTAATTCAGTGGCTTGGACGGTACTACTCACATATGAGTTAAAGAATAACCTCACTTACCAGCTCGGGGGAAACACGGAGACTCCTGCGGGATGCAAAGCCTCGGTGAGACCCCGGAGGTCGTTAGACCGAGGAGGCTCAGCAGTGCCCGCGGAAAGCGGAGTGTTTTCCCCGAGCGGTTGCAAGAGGCAGTCAAAAAAAGCTTTCATTGGTTCGCAGTTAGTGTTTTCTATTCTTTAAGATCTCAGGTTGATGAATAAGGCTGATTGCGCAGGGTTCTGCGGGGCTTTGCGCACTGCTTTTTTCAAAAAATCTTTACAAAGGATCAATTTTACGTTATACTTATTTTGAAATCGTTTACAATAAACCAACTATAACTGCCTATTTTGCTCACAGGCCCATGCCGGGTTTGTTCCAGCATAACTAAGCCAGTTCAGAACGCTTACAGCATGACTGTAACCGTTTTGGAGTGGCTTTTTATTGTTGCTTGATTCTCATTGAAAAGAGGTGATTGATATGACTGGACCACTTGAAGGAATGAAGGTTCTGGATTTGTCGCGGGTGCTTGCCGGTCCCTACTGCACGATGATACTTGGAGACCTCGGAGCAGAAGTGATTAAAGTGGAAGCACCCGGCGGCAGTGATGACACACGCAAATGGGGCCCGCCTTTTCAAAACGATGTGAGCGCCTATTATCTCTCAGCCAACCGCAATAAAAAGAGCATCACCGTTGATTTGAAATCAGAGCAAGGCATAGAAACCATCAAAGCTCTTGCTGCCGAATCCGATGTCATGATCAACAACTTCAAAACCGGCACAATGACCCGTTTTGGAATTGATTATGAAACTATGAAAGATCTTAACCCTGGCATTGTCTATTGTTCCATTACGGGATTCGGGGAAACCGGTCCCTATAAAGATTACCCAGGGTATGATTACATTATCCAGGCAATGAGCGGGCTGATGAGCATCACAGGAGATGCGGAATCCGGTCCTCAGAAAATGGGTGTGGCAATTACGGACATTCTTACGGGGCTATATGCCTGCATCGGAATACAATCTGCCCTTTTGGAACGGGGGCAATCTGGCAAAGGACAAAAGCTGGATATTTCGCTGTACGATTCCGCTGTCAGTGCACTTGTCAATATCGGCAGCAATCATTTGATGTCCGGGGACATTCCTAAAGCGCTCGGCAATCAACACGCCAACATTGTGCCCTATCAGACATTCCATACGAAAGACGGTGAAATGGTCATCGCGGTTGGAAACGACAGGCAGTTTAAAGCATTGTGCGGCATTCTCGAGCGTCCGGAAATTGCACAGGATGAACGCTTTGAAAGCAACCCTTCCCGTGTCAGCAACCGGGATGAACTGACACAGATGCTGCAAGAAGCTTTTTCAAAACACACGACAGATCACTGGGAACAGCAGTGTCGTGCAAACAATATTCCATGTGGCCCGATTCAAAACGTCAAAGAAGTTGCCGCCGATCCACAACTGGCCGCAAGAGACATGTTTATCAGCCACGGCCATCCTAAAGCAGGAGATATTAAAATGATCGGCAGCCCATTGAAGCTGTCACGCACCCCAGTCACCTACAGACACCATCCCCCAGAACCAGGGGAACACAACCAAGAAATAGTCGGAATAACAGACAAATATTAAAGGTGTTATTCAGAAACAATTACATCAACTTATATTTTAATGACGGGAGAGATTTTGATGAATTTTGATTTCACAGAAGAACAAACGATGTTAAGACAGACAGTAAGACAATTTGTTGATAAAGAGATTATGCCTTATATAGCAGATTGGGACCGCGAAGGAAAATTCGACCCATCTGTGGTTGAAAAACTCGCTGACCTTGGCCTGATGGGCGTCTGCATTCCGGAAGCATATGGCGGCAGCGGCATGGATTATAATGCACTCGCCATCGTCTGCGAAGAACTCGAGCGCGGCGATACGGCTTTTCGCACAGCCGTATCCGTACACACCGGACTCAACAGCATGACCCTGCTGCAATGGGGAAATGAAGAGCAAAAACAAAAGTTTCTCGTACCCCAGGCGAAAGGTGAAAAACTGGGGGCATTTGGCTTAACAGAACCCGCCGCCGGTTCAGACGTCGCTTCCATTCAAACAACAGCCGTTAAAAAAGGGGATCATTATGTGCTGAACGGTCAGAAAAACTGGATTTCCCTTTGTGACACGGCAGATCACTTTATCGTTTTTGCCTATACAGAAAAAGACAAACGCCACCATGGCATCTCTGCTTTCATTGTTGAGCGGGCGATGGATGGCTTTTCCTCAAAAGCAACAAAAGGCAAGCATGGCATTCGTGCTGGCAACACAGGAGAACTGTTTTTTGAAGACGTCAAAGTCCCTGCTGAAAACCTCCTTGGTGACGAAGGAGAAGGCTTTAAAATTGCCATGGCTGCGCTCGACAATGGACGCTTCACCGTCGCTGCGGGAGCTGTCGGTCAGATCATGGCTTGTATTGAAGCAAGTGTGGATTACTGTCATGAGCGCGAAACATTCGGCAAACCCATTGGCCAGCACCAGCTTGTCCAGCAAATGCTTGCCAAGATGGAAGCAGGCTTGCAAATGAGCCGCTTGCTCGTTTATAAAGCGGGAGAACTTAAAAACCAAGGCAAGCGCAATACACGCGAAACCTCCATGGCCAAATGGCAGGCGTGCGATTTCGCCAACAAAGCAGCCGATGATGCCGTTCAGATTCACGGTGCGTACGGTTATTCAGATGAATATCCGGTTGAGCGTTATCTGCGCAACTCTAAAGCCCCTGTCATCTATGAAGGCACGCGTGAAATTCACACCATCATGCAGGCGCAATATGTCCTTGGATACCGTAAAGATAAACCACTAAACAAAATGCTGCCCGCATGGGAGAAGGAGTGATTGAGCTTGATTGATAAGGTCACACAAAGCATTTACATTGACGGAGAGTGGCTTAAAGTAGATGAAGCGCATAGCGACATCATTTATAATCCAGCCATCCTTGAACCGCTGACCACCATTTCTGCCGGCGGTGAAGCTGAAACGAAAAAAGCAATTTCAGCTGCTCACCGCGCTTTTAAAAGTTGGGGCAGCATGAGTGGACGTAAGCGCTCCAGAATTTTGTACAAAGCACATGAATTGATGCTTGCAGATGCTGAGCGTCTGGGGGAAATTTTGACCATGGAGCAGGGCAAGCCGCTGAAAGAAGCCATCGGAGAAGTGAAAGGAGCAGCAGGCTTTCTGCTATGGTATGCCGAGGAAGCGAGCAGAAGTTACGGTGAATGGCTCCCCTCGTCCGTCCGATCAAAACGCATGATCGTTATGCCACAGCCTGTGGGGGTTGTAGGTGCGATTACACCTTGGAATTTCCCGTCGTCCATGATCACCCGAAAGCTTGGTCCAGCGCTCGCTGCCGGCTGTACGGTCGTCTTAAAACCTGCACCAGAGACACCGCTGTCTGCCATTGAAATTGTAAAGATTTTCGAACAGGCCGGTATGCCCCCTGGCGTTGTCAATCTTGTGACAGGTGACGCTGAGGCGATCGGACAGGAGATGCTTTCAAACAAGCATGTGCGTCACATTACATTCACCGGGTCAACAGCTGTCGGGAAGTATTTAATGCGTGAAAGTGCCGACCAGGTCAAAAAGCTGTCACTCGAACTTGGCGGTCATGCACCGATCATTATATTTGAAGACGCTGATCTAGATAAAGCTGTCAGCCTGAGCCTTGCCAGCAAATTCCGGAATAACGGCCAGACGTGCATCTGCGCCAACCGGGTGTATGTCCATGAATCGGTTGCGGAAACGTTCCAAACCAAACTACAAAAACAAGTGGAAACGCTCAAAGTCGGAAATGGTTTGGAAGAAGATACAGACCTTGGCCCTTTAATCAACGCACAGGCCAAAGACAAAGTCCAAACCCATTTGGACGACGCCATGCAAAAAGGAGCTGACATTGTCTGCGGCGGTGACACAGCAGAGCAACCCGACAGTTACTTTATGTCGCCTACCGTTCTGGCGGGCGTTACAGACGATATGCGAATTATGCGTGAGGAGACGTTTGGACCGATCATGCCAATTCAAATCTTCTCAGATGAGCAGGCTGTGATTGAAAAAGCCAATGACACAGACTATGGATTGGCCGCCTATTTCTTCACCGAAAACACCAGCCGGGCGATCAGAGTCTCAGAGGCACTGGATTATGGCATCATCGGTGTCAACGACGTCTTCCCTGCCGTTCCCGAAGCCCCTTTTGGCGGGGTCAAACAATCGGGCACAGGCAAAGAAGGCGGACACCACGGCATGGATGAATTTCTCGAGAAGAAACTTGTATCGCTTGGAATTGAGTCGTAGTAACAGTTACCTAAAAAAAGAGCAACCCTGGGTGTCGTTCCTACGCTTTGGCTAAAGCTTTATAGCGTTAAAGGAATGACACCCAATATAATTCGATTAACTACACACCGTCAGAGCTAACCATCACTGTTTGGAGAGATCAATTCTTATATGGACTTTTGTTTAATGTCATTATCTCCTTTAACAAAAACGTTCTGTCTTTTGTGTGATAACAAGAAAGGTTTGTTTTATGGATTTAATATCTAAACTCAATGAATAATTTCTGCACAAAGGGGGAATATATTGTATAGGATATTAGTAATTAGACAATTTATATTCTAAACAATATAATATGGATAATACTAAAGCTATAATTACAATATTAGAAGATAAAAACGGAAATCAGCAACTATTCGACGTGGTAGCAAAACTCTCAGCAGACGCCAAGCGTGACACGAACGCTGCAGAACTTGCCCATTTGGTAGCTCAAGCATTTGATTATTTAGAATATGTAGGTGTTCCCCCTAAACATGAGAGGCTCTTTACCGGGGAAAACTTAAGTGGCGATCCAATCACTATTGCAAATGTAGTAAAGGAATTAAACCACGCACCTCCCTTGTTGGAACTGCGAGCTAACAGACGTGGATACGGAGCATTCAGAGCTTTGTTTTTCTATGAGGATATAAATGATAAGCATCACATATATTTTACAAAAGCAATTATTAAAAAGGAGAACAATCCACCGGAATTTAATCAAATTGTGAACGAGAGCTTAAAAATGCTTGAAGGTTTCTTAAACGACTGAGTAAAAGGAGATGGTACTATGAGCAAGAAGTCTTATGAAGATTTAATGGCTACATTAAAAACAGCACCAGGTGTTAGTGAACATCTTAATAAACATTCAGTCATAATGGGAAAGAAAATATTAAAGCGTAGACTCCAATTGGGGCTAACCCAAAAAGAGGTAATCGAAGCCATTCGCTCTAATAATGCAAAAATAACACAAGCCACTTTATCTAAAGTAGAGTGTGGGGACGATAACATCACGTCTAAAACATATGATAAAATATTCAATGTCTTAGGCGGTTTAGAGGATATTGAACCAAAATTTACTAGAGATCCTAAAAAAAATGAAATAGTCTACCATTGATCATAGAATCTCCCCTGTCTTTAATAGATTGGGGAGCGCATTTAATTTGAATTAAAAATACAAATAAATTATTGATTATATATTATAGAATTATGTACATACGAAAAGACTAATCAGTCATCATGCCCGATTGTCTTGTAAAACTTGAACTGAATCTCGTATATTAACTAACGGACGCTAATCCTGAATAATGACTAGCGCCCATGCTTGACCTTTTCCCCATTAGGGATGACTTATGTCTTTTCTATACTTGATCAAGCGTCTTTATAAGTCTCATATTGCTTATACAAATCGTGCAGTGCAGATGCCAACGCGCCACCTGCTTTACCCAGATAATGATCTTTCACCTCACGCACTGGGTGTTCAATACCATCTTCCAGACTGTAGCCTCGCAGCAGCTGCTGAATATAAGCCCGGCCATGTTCAGTGGCCAGCGTGCAATTTGCCGCGACAATCACCCCGTATTTCTTATCAATTTCGGCCGTAATCGTCAGCATATCGTACATGCTTTTCGCTGCCATGCCTGATGGCAATCTGGAATGACCAGCAATGAAAATTGTGTTCATAAGACGTCCCCGTTTCTCTTGAAAGATAACAAAGTATAAAATTTAGGCTTAATGACTCTATCTGTCAGCAATAGCCATGTCCAGCTCCAGCGCCTACCCCTCGAGTCATAAGCAATACCGCTTCGTGGCAAAGATCGCCACTACCCGTTCTTGCTTATGCTTTTCGGGGCTGACCAAGGCGCTTGCGCTTTTGTTAATGATTTTAACCCGTATAGCCCAGTTTAGCGGAAATCCGTTCGGCTGTCTGCCTTGTTTTTTCTTTGATATCTGTCAAACCTTCACCTTCAAAATAACTGGACAAGCCACTGACAGCCAAAGCCGCAACAACTTCCCCGGTGTGATTCTTAATCGGAAACGACAATCCGGTTGTGTCCGGGTCTTGTTCACTGATACTTAAAGCATAACCCTGCCGGCGGATCTGCTGCAACTCCTTTTTCAACGTTTCTGGACGCTTATCAGCTGGATGAATCTGTTCAAAGATAGCAGCTTGCGCCTCTTCCTCTAAATAGGCCAGCAGCAATTTTGGTCCTGAACCGATGTAGAGCGGCAAGGTTTTGCCGATTCTTGTATGAAGCCTTAGGGCTCGTGTGCTTTCAACCTTTTCAATATAGGTTGCCTGACTGTGATTGACAATGACAAGGTGGACAACTTCATTAATGTCACCAACAAGCTGTTCCATAAACGGCCGGGCAATTTCTCTCAGCTGCATATGACTCGATACAAGCGAACCAAGCTCCAACAGTTTGAGCCCCAGACGGTACCTGCTGTCATGATCATTGCGTTTTATCTTATAAACGTAATTGCGGGCTTCCAAAGTTGTTAAAAGCCGGTACACAGTGGGTTTGGGCATATTGGTCTGTTCTGCAAGCTCTTTCAGTGTGAGTTCCTTCGTATCTTCAGTAAATTGGTCCAATAGCTTCAGAGCTTTGTGCACGCTTTGGTTCATAGTCCCGTCTCCTTATCGTTCTGTATAGACAAGAAGGCTGAGCCACACCTTTCATGTTTGTGGACCAGCCTTCATGAGCGTCTAGACGTTGAGCGTTTCGTGATGCACGTGCTTATATTCTTTAATCACAACCCCGCGCCGCTTCATCTCTTCAATATAGACGGCTCCAGGCACGGCCCTTTCCGGGGGATGGACGCCGCGTGCGGTAATGTCTCCCCGTGCGATCATCTGGGCTGCAACTGAAATGGTATTCGCTGTAGCCCGCGCCATGGCTGTAACGTTATTTTCTCCATCTTTCACTGTTGTCATTTCATATGTGTATGTCGTCGGCTGCCCGTCTTTCACGCCTGAAACTTCCACACGGAGCAGGACCGCATCTTCCTTATCTTTCAATTCCACAATCGGATCGAGCGTTTTAAGTAAGACTTTGCGCGGATTGATCGACTGACCGTCCACTTCGACTTCAAAGTCCGTACGGGTCAAATTCAGATCAACAAGCAATTTGAACTTTTCCGCATGACCAGGGTACCGAATCGTTTTGTACTCAAGGGTATTTAAATCCGGATAGGAATGCGGCAGTGTTGAAGTGCCCCCTGACGTATGGAAGGCTTCCAGAGGCCCAAAACGTTCAAAATGAAGCCGCTCCACTTCCGATAAGGCAGAGATCTCCTGCTTAACCCCGTTACGGATAATCAGGCACGGGTCTGTGTAATGATCCAGCAGCCCTTCCATTGAGAAAACATGATTGTATTCAAGCGGCGGTTCCGGTTTAACAGGAATGCCCCCGACAAACAGCCGAATGGACTCAGCTTGATCAAGCTTTGACACCCCGTAACCTGAAAGAATATTAATCATGCCCGGTGCCACCCCAAGGTCAGGGATGATGGTTACCCCGGCCGTTTCCGCATCGTCTTTCATCGCAAGCACATGGTCTGTAATATGACCGATGTGACCGCCAAGATCTACAGAGTTCACACCGACACGGATCGCCGTTCTGGCCACAATTTCGTTGAAGGAATAAAATAGAGCATTGATAACGACGTCAAATTGACGCATATAATTGGCGAGTTCTTCTTCATCACTGGCATTCACCTGATAGGCTTGCAATTTTGGTGAAGCTAGCTGGTCACAGACCGCTTGGGCCCGTTCCAGATCAATATCAGCCAGTCCAACTTTTTCAACGGCGTCTTGTGCTGCCAGGTCACGCGCAGCCTCTTTTCCCATTAATCCTGAACCAAGTACCCCTATTTTCATTCAACCACCCCTTCTGTTTGTTTAGGAGCCGATGCGCCCTATACTAAAGCGCATCGGCTGGTGTTGCATGATTATTCAACGTCTATCTGAGCACGCTGTAATTTACCGCTGTAGTCAACATAAACCGCTTTCCATTCAGTAAAGACGTCGAGCGCCTGAACACCAGAATCACGGTGCCCATTCCCTGTTCCCTTTGTGCCGCCAAATGGCAGATGGATCTCAGCACCTGTCGTACCGGCATTGACATATACAATTCCAGTATCAAGGTCACGCTGAGCTCTGAACACCCGGTTCACATCCGCTGTAAATATCGAACTGGACAGACCGTAAGAGACACCGTTGTTCACTTCAATGGCTTCTTCAAAACTTTCCACCGAAATCAGCGAGATCACCGGTCCAAAAATCTCTTCTTGAGCGATGCGCATTTCTGAGGTTACATTTGTAAACAACGTCGGTGCAAAATAAAATCCGCCCTTATAATCGCCGTCTGTCAGCTCGTAACCGCCAGCCAATAACTCGGCTCCTTCGTCTTTACCGATATCGATGTATTTTTTAATTTTATCGAGACCTGCTTTGTTGATAATCGGTCCGACTTTGTTCGTTTCATCAAGGCCATTGCCGATATTGAGATCCTGCATTTTCGTCAGCAACTTTTCTTCCAGTTGCGCCTTCACAGCCTGGTGGACAATGACACGGCTCGCTGCCGTACACCGCTGGCCGCTCGTGCCATATGCACTCCAAATGATTCCGTCAGCTGCCAAGTCAAGATCAGCATCATCCATTACGATGACCGCGTTCTTACCGCCCATTTCGAGCGACACCTTCTTCAGCTGTTCACCGCATTTAGCCGCGATGCTCCGGCCTGTATCGTTGGACCCTGTAAAAGAAATCACGCGAATGTCCTTGTGATGAACCATGGCATCCCCAACAGTTGATCCCGAACCGAACACAACGTTTACAACACCACTTGGGAGACCGGCTTCTTCAAAAATCTTGGCCAGTTCATATGCCATGATCGGTGTTTCAGTTGCGGGTTTCCAAATTACAGCATTCCCCGCGACAATAGCCGGAAAAGACTTCCATGTGGCGATTGCAATTGGGAAGTTCCAAGGTGTAATAATCCCGACAACGCCCACCGGGGCACGGACACTCATGGCAAATTTGTTATCAAGCTCAGCCGGTGTGGTATGGCCAAACAAACGTCTGCCCTCACCTGCCATATAAAATGCCATGTCAATGCCTTCCTGCACCTCACCGCGTGCTTCCTCAAGCACTTTACCGTTTTCCATTGTAAGCAGCTGTGACAACCGTTCTTTACGTTCAATCATGAGCTGGCCAACCCGGTAAAGCACGTCCGCACGCTGTGGAGCAGGAACACGTGCCCATTCCTTCTGGGCTTTTTTAGCCACGTCCACTGCCTGGTCCACATCTTTGGCTGTTGAAAGCGGTACATGGACAACCGTTTCACCAGTTGCGGGATTGTTCACAGGCGTTGTTTCGCCCGCTTCTGCCCACTTCCCATCGATGAAGTTCGTTAAAGTCTTTTCTTGTAATAATGTTTGTGTCATTTAAAAACCCTCCTGAAATAATAAGTATTGAACGTTCCCTTCATTCATGACTTCTGGCGTATGTCGGTAATCGTCGCTCGCGGTGAAATCTGTTCGACGTCCGTCATGATTTCGATCACAACACTCTTCTTCTGTGCAAGAGCCCACTCGAGCGCTTGAGAAAAACCTGCAGCTGACCTGACTTGTTTCCCGTCTGCCCCAAGACTCTTGGCCAACTCCACGAAAGAAATATGACCTAAATCGGTTGCCATTACTCTTTCCGGATACACTTTCTCCTGGTGCATGCGAATGGTGCCATAGGACTGGTTGTTGAAAACCAAAGCAATAACCGGAATGTTGTAGCGGATAGATGTTTCCAATTCATTTGCTGTCATCATAAAACCTCCGTCCCTGAGAGGGAAACAACTGTTTTATGAGGACGAGCAAGTTTCACCCCGACCGCTGCCGGCATGCCATATCCCATTGCGCCTGATGTTGGACCGACATAAGTCTGCTTTTCTTTAAACTGATAAAATGTGTGCAGCCAACTGGCAAAATTGCCCGCATCGTTGGTGATCACAGTATTCGCGGGCAGTTGTTCCTGCATAGATGCGATCATACCGCGCATCATATCGCTCTCTCTGACCGCATCACCGAGCAGGCTGACCTGTTCATAAGCCAGACGCCGACTTTCGGTCCACTTGCCCCAGGCACACTGTACATGCATTTCTTTTAAAGCCTCCAAAGCCTCATCAGCTGAAGCTACAATTCCTAGCGACGGCGGAAACGACTTGCCGAGTACAGATTCAGCAATATCAATGTGAATCAGCGTTTGATCCGGATGTAACAATTGATAATCCTGGGTGGTCACTTCTGATAGGCGGGTTCCGATCGCCAGCACTGTATCAGCCTGACGCACCGTATCCAAAATATCCGCATGTGTTCCCAGCCCAAGATGACCTGTATAAAGCGGATGATTATTCGGAAACACGTCATGACGACGAAACGCCGACACAACAGGCAATGTGTATTTTTCGGCAAAGATTTGAAGGGCTTCTTCAGCACCAGCGCTCTTCACCCCTCCCCCGGCAATCATCACCGGTCGTTTGGACTTGCTGAGCAGCTGAGACACCTGCTCCACTTCCTTTTTTCCTGGGGCAGGCGCGGGTTTTACAATAGGCGTCAAATCAACGGAAGCCACTTCTACCGGCAAAACATCTTCCGGCAGCGAGACAACAACAGGCCCCGGTCTGCCCGTCTGAGCAATGCGAAAGGCTCTTTGGACCAGCTCTGGCATGCGCTCAGGATCATTTACTTCAACAGCCCACTTGCTGATTGGCTGAAAAAGCTGATCCAGATCAACCTCCTGAAAGCCCTCCCTTCCGCGGAACTTACGATGAACCTGTCCCAAAAACACAACCATCGGCGTCGAATCCTGATATGCTGTATGAACGCCAATTGACAGATTGGCAGCCCCTACCCCACGGGTTGCCATAACCACGCCGGGCTTGCCACTGGCCTTCGCATAGGCTTCAGCCATGAACGAGGCGCCGCCCTCATGCCTGCCTGCAATTACGTTAATGGAAGGTGTATCGTATAAAGCGTCCAGTACGGGCAAGTAGCTTTCACCCGGCACACAGAAAACGTGTTCAATCGACTCTTTCTCAATACAACTGACAACAGCTTGTGCAGCTGTTACCGTTTTCATTTTAATGGTCAGTTTGATCCCCCCTTGTTGAAATCAAGTTGAGCGAGACGGTCTGCCACTTCCTTAAGCCGGTCTTTGTCCACCGATAACGATATACGGACATAGCCCTCTCCAGAAGGACCAAACGCTGTCCCAGGTGTCACAATCACACCTGCCGTTTCCAGCAGATAGTCGGCAAAGTCAATGGAAGAAAAGCTTTGTGGCACCTTACACCAAATAAAAATGGTTCCCTTTGGCTTTTCAGCTTGTAACCCTAATTGGGTAAGGGCCTGATGCAACACTTCCATCCGCTCCTCATAGATGGCATTGTGCGCTTTCACTTCAGATAAATCACTTGTTAAAGCTTTTGCAGCTGCCTTTTGAATCGGTAAAAATTGGCAGGTGTCAATATTGCTTTTCAACCGCGTGAGGGCACTGATTAACGTCGGATTCCCCACCACATAACCAATTCTCCACCCTGTCATTCCAAAACCTTTTGACAGGGAACCGAATTCCACTGCAACATCCTTCGCCCCTTCAACTTGCATAAGACTCGGTGCCGTGTAATCACCAAACGTTACCAAGTCATAAGCGGCGTCATGTGCAATCATTAACCGGTGCCGGCGCGCAAATGCAACCGCTTCCACAAAAGTCGACAAATTAACCGTTGCAGCTGTCGGATTGCCTGGGTAGTTGAGCAGCATCAGTTTGGCATGCTCAGCATCAACGAGCGATACCTGATCATACGAGGGCACATAGCCGGCTTTTGAATCCAGCGGCAAATCCACAACCTTACCGCCTGCAAGTTGCACGCCTGTTCTATACACAGGATAACCGGGGTCAGGTACCAGCACTCGGTCACCCGGGTCAATGACCGCTTGCAGCAGATGGGCGATTCCTTCTTTGGAGCCTATTAAAGCGAGAATCTCTTTTTCCGGGTCCAGCTCAACACCGTATTGACGCGAGTAAAATTCCGCAACTGCCTCGCGGAAAACGGCATCGCCATGGTATGTGGAATAACGGTGATTTGCACTGTTGCCGACTTCTTTAATCAATTCGTCCACAACAAATTGCGGTGTGGGCAAATCGGGCGCACCAATACCAAGGTCAATCACATCGACCCCTTTGGCCTGCAGACTTTCTTTACGCTTCTGAAACTTTGAAAACAAATAAGGCGGCAAATGCTTAACTCTGCGCGAAACGAGTGCCATGAACACCCTCCGTTTCATTGTTTGAAATGTCATTTCATTTGCATAACTCAAGTATAATGCATCTTTTTTAATTAATCAATGCTTTCTAAAAAAACTCATGAAAACGACCCATACAACCAATCTATGTTTTTACCCCCAAAAACATCACAAACAAGTGAATTATTGTTAAGATATAACTAAGCCTCTTATAAAGCGCTCACATTTAAACAGCCTTAAAAACAATTGCTAAATACTTGAATGACTGCCTCTGGCAATCGCTCGAAAAAAAAACACTGCGCTTTCCGCGGGCGCTGCTGAGCCTCGGGCCCACAGGACGTGGGTCATGAAGGCGTTGCGACAGGACGTCGCGGTTTTAGCCTTCCTTCCCCTACTGCGAGCTGCGGGGTCTCACCGAGGCTTGTCCTCCCGCTGGAGTCTCCGTGTTTTCCCCGAGCTTGGGTAGAGCTTGCAAATGCCCTAGGAGCCCTAGACAAAAGTATTTTTTAAAAAGCTAAAGATGGCGTTATTTAACTTTTTTATTGACATAAAATAAATCAAGAAAAAAATAGGTATGACAAATAAACATCACGATTTTAAACTTTCTGCTATTGCGACTAAACGTTCAGCACCTCCTCTCGGGCTTCTTCCATCAGGCGGGATACCGTAGGCTGTTTTCTTTCTCTTGGACCACCTGCTGATATGACAAACTATTCAAGTAGAGCTTGACTATTTTTCGAATGTTGTGCATCACACAGTGTAATTTGAACTCACGGGAGGCATTTTTCTTCCCCCGCATATGCATCTGTTTCCAGCCATCTTGTGTTTGGATATTTCCCCACACTGGTTCTGGTACGCTTTTTCTTTGTCTTAAAATTTCCTTGCCTTTCTCACTATTGGCCTTTGCCTTCGCATCTTCACGAAGACTATCATCTTCCAAATGCCTCTCTATTCTGCGAATACCGTCTGTTGCTTTCGTACATTGCGCACTGAGAGGACATTTTTGGCAAGCTTCTAAATTACTGTACTCCCCAATTTTTCCGGACTTTTTTATTTTTTTTCTCCCCAATGTACTTCCTTCTGGACATGTGTATGTATCAGATGCCGGGTCATAATCAAATTTATCTTTTCCAAACGGACTCTTTAGCTCTGGATAGGATACATAAAAGTCGATGCCTTTATCCTTCATGAAACGAATATTCTCGGCGGAAAAAAATCCGGCATCGGCACCAGCCTGCATCCCTTCCAATGAGCCGCACATGTTTTGCGCATCAAGTAGTGTTGGCTGTAATTCAAGTTGATCAGAAGCGCTGTTGCCCGTGTGTGTACCAAGTATAATATGGGTCTTATCATCCACCCAGGCAAAATTGTTGTAACACTGCTGCACTCCTTGATGTTTTGTCATCATAATGTTAGAGTCTGCGTCCGTAAAATTGATTTGCTTTTCCGGTGGGATTTTTTTGTTCCCCTTCTCTTCTTTCCATCTTTGCTCCAGAGCTGTTTTTGCCTGCTCCATCGTGTTGAGTCGATCACTTGTGATCGCAATATCGTTTAACACATTTACCACCTGGTTAAATGTTTCAGATGGAACGTTATTCAGAAGCATAGAAGACGCTTTTAACGTTTCTTCCAAATTCAAGCCCTGCGTTTTCTCAGCCTCATCAAGGTCAAGGTTGAACACTTGCTGTTCTTTTTTCCGAAGTTCTCTTTCGTGTTGTTGTCGTAAAATGTGGTTAACTAATTGGGCCTGATCATGGATACAAGCGTTTAACTTATCATCCGGTACCTGTTCCAAGCTGCTGATGTATGGCTTCATCGTTTCAAATAACGACTCAATATTAATTGATTGATTATCAATTTTCTTTGTTAGACGTTCATAACTCATCGCCTTGTGTTTAGAGGCATTAGCTTGAATCTTTGTACCATCAATATACATACGTTTCCAACCAACCAGGAATAACCCATCACAAATTCCGATGATCTGAATGAAGAGATGATCAACTTCTTCGAATAAGGCATCAATTGTGCGTTCCACCGTTTTATAGCTGGGCATTCGCATGCCGGATAAGATCCATTGTGCGCCAATGCTGTCTTCAGCAAATTGTTGGATTTTCTGCGCCGCATAATGACCATGATACATGGCGTAAAGTATAACTGCTGTCAATTCCCGGCGGGAATAGCGTGGAGCTCCCATAGATAGAGATGCATAGTACCTTAGATCCAGTACATTTGCTAAGTACATAAAGAAACGGGCAGCGTGTGGCTTGTGTTCAACTCTCTCCTGTAATAATTCCTCAAAAAGAACAATCTGATTTGGACAATTCGGGCTGCGATGTGCCATAAAATCTCTCCTCATTTTTTAATCCCAACAAAGAGTACCTAAAAACGATGGTTTTTTTGGGCAAAACAAGGTATAATGAACGGTATAAAGCACTCTTCGTTGGTATGTTTTTCCCAAAAAACATTGTATCATCAAAGGAGTGCTTTTTTCTATGTCCAAATCATGATAAACACCGCACAATAATTTTAATACGTATATTAGTGAAGTTTCGCAATTTACTTCTGTCCAGGGCTCCTAGATGAATATGTGTGCAGAGCCGTCTAAGTCTCTGATTTACATAGAGTGATTGGAGCGGAGGGAAGTCGACTCCTGCGGGAACAGCACGAGTCCGAAGACCCCACAGCGGTGGTCTTTCCGCGAGGAGGCTGAGGCCGTGCCCGCGGAAAGCGACTTCCCGCAGCTCAAATCACGGTGCTCTCATAAAATTATAGTGGATTTAGGTTTTTAAATGAAAATAAGTATATTAAAAGGATGTGTTTTGGATATGGATCGTTTGTGTGCTCAGGAGTTGGATCGGGCGGATGTGCTTGGTCGGTTTCGAAAGGAATTTTACATACCGGAAGATGCGATTTACTTTGATGGAAATTCGCTTGGGCTGTTGTCAAAACGAGCAGAGGCGACGCTTTATGACATGGTGGAGAGCTGGAAAAAGTTTGCTATAGACGGCTGGACAAACGAAGCGCAACCATGGTTTCACCTATCTGAAAAGCTCGGAAACATGACAGCACCGCTCATCGGTGCGCACCCCGAAGAAGTCATAACCACCGGATCGACGACAACCAATCTGCATCAGCTCGCAGCCACCTTTTTCAAACCCGAGGGACAGAAAAACAAAATTCTGGCGGATGAACTGAATTTCCCCTCAGACATTTATGCACTCAAAAGTCAGCTGCAGATTAAAGGACTCGATCCTGAAACCCACCTTGTTCAGGTGAAAAGCCGCGATGGTCATACACTCACCACTGACGACATTATTGCCAAGATGAATGAAGATGTTGCATTGATCGTATTACCCGCTGTGCTTTATCGAAGTGGACAAATTCTCGATATGAAAGCTTTAACCAAAGCTGCGCATGAGCGCGGGATTTTAATCGGCTTTGATTTATGCCATTCAATTGGTGCGATCGAGCATCACTTATCAGCTTGGGATGTAGACTTCGCTTTCTGGTGTACGTACAAGCATTTGAACGGCGGTCCCGGCAGTGTAGGCGGATTATATGTGAACCAGAAGCATTTTGACCAGCAGCCTGGGCTTGCAGGTTGGTTCGGTTCCGATAAAGCTAAGCAATTCGATATGTCCCATACGTTCACACCGGCTGAAACTGCAGGCGCTTTTCAAATTGGCACCCCCCACCTTTTCAGTGCAGCACCGCTTGTGGGCGCATTGGAATTGTTCCAGGAAGCCGGGATGACCCATATTCGCACCAAATCACTACAACTCACAGCGTTTTTAATGAACTTGGTTGAACAAGAGCTATCTGAATACGACTTCACGATTGTCAACCCACGGGACGATCACGAACGCGGCGGCCATGTATTTCTGGAGCACAAAGAAGCTGCACGGATCTGTAAAGCTCTCAAGGCAGACGGAGTCATACCAGATTACAGAGAACCAAACGGCATCAGATTGGCACCAGTCGCTTTATACAACACATTTGAGGACGTGTATGACGCTGTTGGTATTTTAAAAACAATCATGCAGGAAAAACGCTATCTTGAATTCGAAAATAAACGAGGAGTGATTGCATAATGACAAGATGGATCGATATTTCTCAGCCGCTCACCAACGACATGGCCCATTGGCCGGGTGATACGCCTTTTGAATATGGACTCACCTATTCTAAAGAAGACACCGGATCCGTAAACATTGGTCAGATCACGACAAGTTTGCATATCGGGACACATGTGGATGCACCATTTCACTTTGACGACAAGGGTACAACGATTAACGCGCTCGACATCAACACCTATATCGGGAAGGCTCTTATCGTTGACGTCAGTGTGTTTGATCCCGTCACACCAGAGGCTCTGAAAAACGTTGACTTTTCTGAGGTTGAACGTGTACTGTTGCGGACTTCTCTACCGAATGACCCAAAAGTTTTCCCAGAAGATATGCCCATTCTTGACCCGTCACTCGCTGGATTCTTACATGAAAAAGGGGTGAAACTGCTCGGTGTCGATATCCCCTCCGTTGATCCACCGGAAAGCAAGAGCCTGGCGATGCATCATGCGCTTCATGAGCACAGCATACTTATCCTGGAAAACTTAATGCTCGACCATGTTGATCCTGGTTTGTATGAGCTGATCGCCCTGCCCCTCGCCATCCAAGATGCCGACGGAAGCCCAGTGCGCGCTGTCATTAAACCCGTCAGATCGGAGGGACACGCAAATGAATGACAATAAAACCTTTAAATCAGAACAAGACATTCATACCGATTTCACCGACAAAATGACTTATGGTGATTACCTCGGACTTGAGCAATTGCTATCCAGCCAAAAGCCGTTATCCAATCACCATGATGAGATGCTATTCATCATCATCCACCAAGTGAGCGAGCTGTGGATGAAGTTGATCATTCACGAAATTCAAGGGGCCATTTCAGCCATTCAAAAAGGTGATCTCCAAGCATCGTTCAAAATGCTTGCCCGCGTGTCCAAAACCCAGACCCAAATTATCCACGCGTGGGACGTGCTGGCCACCTTGACCCCAAGCGAATACATGGAATTCCGCGACGACCTTGGCAATGCATCAGGGTTTCAATCGTACCAGTACCGGATGGTAGAATTTGTACTCGGTTATAAAACCCCGTTCATTCTCAAGATCTATGAAAAACGGCCTGAACTGCATGCCAAACTTCAAGAAGCTTACAATAAGCCGGGATTATATGACGCTGCGATCGAAGCTCTGGCCAAAGCCGGGTTTGACATCGACGAAGCCGTGCTTGAACGTGATATGTCCCAAACCTACCGTGGGAACGAGAGTGTTCAGGAAGCATGGAAAGCCGTCTACAAAGACGTGCAGACACATTGGGAGCTGTATGAACTCGCAGAAAAACTTGTCGATATTGAGGATGCTTTCCAGCAGTGGCGTTTCCGGCATATGAAGACCGTTGAGCGGATTATCGGGCATAAGAAAGGAACGGGCGGCTCTTCCGGTGTCGGCTATTTGAAAAAAGTCCTCGACCACACTTTCTTCCCAGAACTGTGGGCGATTCGGACTGAATTGTGATGTCACCTGTTATTCCCCTAGTTTTTCCCTGATCGAAATAGGGAAGATTAAGAGTATGACAGACATTGGGAGGAAGCAAATATGTCACAAACCATTGTTATTGTAGGCGCAATTGCCGGTGGTGCTACTACCGCAGCTCAACTCAGACGTATGGATGACGTCTCACATATTATTTTACTTGATCAAAATGAAGAGATCGCTGTATCGACATGTGGATTGCCATATTACATAGGTGACGTTGTCGAGAGCCGTGATGATTTATATATGAACGGAAAGGATTTTGCAGAACATTTCAATGTCGATGTCAGGACCGGCACAAAGGTTACTGGGATCGACCGTTCTAAGCATGAAGTCTCTGTTACGTCTCAAGATGAAAAAGACACCATTCATTACGACAAACTGATTCTTTCCCCTGGGGCAACCGCGAGCGTGCCCCCTCTTGACGGAATCAATATGGAAAGAACATTCACCCTGCATGACCTCGAAGACATGGACAAAATGGATGCGTTTATCCGGGGAAAAGATCCGCAAAACGTGGTAATTGTCGGTGCAAGCTTTGTCGGGCTGGAAATGGCTGAGAATCTCGTGGCCCGCGGACTCAAGTGTACCATGGTCGATCGGTCTTCCTCTGTGTTTAAACTTCTTGACCCAGACATGGGAGCACTCATTCAAGACCATTTGGAGGAAAAAGGGGTGGATGTGCTCTTGGAAGAAGGGCTTGAATCCTTCTCCAATGACGGAAAAACAGTACACTTATCCAGCGGCAAGCAGCTTGAAGCTGATATGACAATACTTGCTGTCGGCATCAAGCAAAACACGGCATTGGCTGAAGCAGCTGATCTTGAAATCGGATCAACCGGCGGCATAAAAACCAATCAGCATATGCAAACAAATGATGATAACATTTATGCCATCGGTGATTCTGTGGAAATTCCCGATGCTAAAACCGGCACGCCTCGACATGTCGCTCTTGCCGGCCCTGCCCACCGTCAGGCATTTATTGTTGCCAGCCATATTGCAGGCGAAGGGTATCCATACGGCGGCACAATTGGTACAGGCATTCTTAAAGCGTTCGATCTTGATGCCGGTGCGACAGGGCTGAACAGTGCCGCACTCGACGACCTTGGCCGAGATTATTCAAGTGCAACACTGGAAGCCGCCTCACACGCCAGCTATTTCCCAGGTGCCGAGCCACTCACGCTAAAAATGTTATTTGATACTGAAAACGGGGAAATTTACGGCGGGCAAGTTGTCGGAAAAGATGGCGTTGATAAACGACTCGCCGTATTTGCCACAGCCGTTAAAGCAGGCATGAGCGTCACAGACTTAACCGAACTCGAAATCGGCTATGCCCCACCCTACTCAGGACCAAAAGACCCAATCAACATTATTGCCTACAAAGCCCAAGCCAAGCTTGTGAGATAACCGGTAATTTCTAAAGGCGTATATAACTCATACGTGCAGCCGCCCGCGGCTAGAAGACACTGTGAAAGTGGTTTTTTTGAACAGATGTCGCACTTGAGCTGTTATAAAGTTAAAGCGACTTCCCAGAGCGGAAATCACGATCCTCTGATATCATTTTAAAAAGAAGGAGAGCCGTTAAACTAACGACTCTCCTTCTTTTTTGTGCAGTTTTTCTAGATATCTTCGCTTGCCTGATAGACAAGTTCAAATTTGGTGTCGTCCAGGATCTCGCTGATGTGCACTTTGACACCGTGGCCAAAGATCACCTCATCAACTGTCATCGCGACGATCATAGTTTTGGTTTCCTGATGAATATCATAATAAATATCACCGACGGACGGTTTCAACGTTTCATCGTTTTCAGCCAGATAAGAGATCGACTCGTCTTCTATTTGCTGCTCCTCAGGGACAAGGGTCTTATCGTAATAAGCAATTTCTGTTGAACCTTCTTCACGCCCGGGGACAAGAACGACATACTCATGATGTCTGACCCCATTATCACGCGTGGTTACGACGTTTCCGTTTTCAACACTGTCAACCTTCTCAATATCATTCAACGAATAATGATCAAGAAAATCTGGTGCTGGTTTCGTGATTAAGATGTAATCGCCGGAGCTTGGCTTTACATCCTTATCAATCGTGTATCTTTTCCCATAAAAGATAAACGTATCCCCGTGCTTCGGTTTATAGTAATGAATCTCCGGAGCACTCGTCAAAATCTGTTTCATATCTTTCAGACGGTATAAATGCACGGACTTACGGAACATCGGCTTCACCGAATACACTTTATGGAGCTCATTTTGATAAAATACAAATTGTCCTTTTCTTACTTGGAAAAGTTTCATATACGCCCTCCTTGCAAATGCTTATACTCTAATACTCATTTTCCCATAATTGGACGAAATTAACCAGCCATTTTCAAATTTAATGTCCAGCCGGCTTATAATTGATGACAATAATCCCGACAGCAACGAGTGCAAGCGCTGCAATGACCATGAGATTCAGGACTTCTCCTTCAATAAACCAAGTCGATAACAACGCCCCCGAAACAGGCGTCATAAATTTATAAATGCTGATTTCCCCTGCTTTATTGTACTTAAGAAGTGAATACCACAATGCGAAGGCCACCGCCGAAAGCAGTGCTGAATAAATAATCAGTCCCCAGCCAAAAGGTGTAAATACAATTGCGCCAGGTGCCATTTGCGGCAAACCGATGGCCAGCATCAGTACAGATCCAATTGTCAGTTGCCATCCTGTTAACGCAAAGGGATGAATCCCAACTGCCATCTCCTTGGCCATAATGGTACCAATCGCTCCAGTTAAGGCAGCCATAATCATATAACCTTCCCCGTTCCAATCAAAACCAAACGACCAGTTCTGTCCCCAATTCGCCGCAATGATTCCAGCAAATCCGGCGATTAGGCCAACACCCTTTTGCCAGTTCAAACGATCGTTACGATAGAAGAAATGAGCCAGCAGGACGGTGAAAAATGTACCACTCGACACAAGAATCGCACCCTGAATCCCAGATGTATTGGCGAGTCCATTATAAAAGAAATAATATTGAACGGCTGTCTGGATAATCCCGAATAAAATCAGAATAGGCCACTGTTTGCCAGTGACTTTCAAATGACGCCGGCTCATGAAAAATAATGCAATCAATAAAATAAGTCCTGCCATCAGAAAGCGGATACCGGCAAACACGACTTTTGCAATGGTATCATCTTGAGCCATTTCCATTTCCACATAACCGATTTTCAAAACCGGAAATGCACTGCCCCAGAGCACGGCACAAAAGATCGCAATCGTGATGACGCTCCACTTTTTGGTCAAAAATTTGTTCACTGCTGTTCATCTCCCTGGTGTCTGTTCATTATCTGGCGTTCCGGTCCATATGACCAAATGGCAGATCGGTGTCAACCTCCCCGGTGATACGCTTTGTCAGTATATTTTTGCCTTCAAGCCATGTTTTGAAATCAAAAACAAGCGGCTCTCGATCACCGCCAAGCGCAAACCACACCTTCCCTGCACTAGGCAAATAAACAGACGTATGGATGGTTCCGGACCAATTCTTATATTGATCGGAAAACACACCTCTATTCCTGTCATTCATCAGCCTGAACGCCTCATAAGCTTCCAGCCCACCATCACTTTGTTGCTCAATCGCCTTCATCCGTTTAAATGAATCATCCAAATGGTGGCGGTTTTCATGTCTCAGCTCTTCAAAGTGATTGGTACAGGCATAAGCTGTTCGGACGCTCGTGTCTCTAGGGGTCGCTTCCACAACATACGCCTGGCCACTTCTATCGAAGACGGTGTAACTGAACGAATGCCTATGGGGGATTTCTTGAAGCATGTCAACAGCTTCATCAACTGTCGCACACCTTTCCAGAACCAGCCGCCCGATCGCACTGCAAATAAAACCGTCCCCGGGCTGTCTGCGATGGACAAAATTATACGCCATGACAAGCCCTTTTTCATTCATGCCATCCATTCGGCCCGTAATGCGCTGTGAGGGGCCAATCACCGCATAACCGCCATCATTCGGTGCATACATGACGAAACGCCCTTCATAGGTCTTCGGATGGTAATCATAATTACGCACCATATAATCAGTGCCGGTTACGACAGAACAGCCGCTTTTGGTAATTTCCGTGCGGTACCCGCTGAATTCCTGCAGTACATCATGTAACGGGAGCTCTAAAGCATCCCTAAGTCCGATCAGCTCGTCCCATATTTGTGGGGCAAATTGTTCAAAGGCTGCCTTCGTTTCATCAGGCTTGATCTCGAATCTGGGGCGTCTCGTACGCCATTGTTTCTCACGATTGGTCATGAGCCGTGAATTTCTGAGCAACTCGCCTTGTTTATAACCGAAATCATAGTGGCTGCCTCTAAACTGAATCACATCACTGTAGATCTGTTTCATTCCTTATCCCTCTTTAATTCACAGTTTAAAAAGACCCTAGCGCTCAGGGTCTTGGTCATTGTGTTTCCATTGCCCAGTCAAGATATTCTTAATCAGTATCAGAACCAGAAAGATCAGCCAAGCGGTCACAACGTAAAAAATTGCTTTTTCCACACTGCCGAAGTGCTCTCTGAAAAAGAACATGCCTCCCCAGATCACACCGATTGCCAGTATTTGATACAGAAGAAATTTCATCAACAGCCCCTCCTGTCTGTCACACATCGCTTTTTTGCCTACCCCTTGCAGCCGCTCGGGGAAAACATTACGCTTTCCGTGGGCGCGGCACGAGCCTCGGGCCCACAGGACGTGGGTCATGAAGAAGTGGCGATTGACGTCGCGTTCTTAGCCTTCCTTCCCCTATACCGCGCTCCGGGGACTCACCGGGGCTTTGCATCCCACAGGAGTCTTCATGTTTTCCCCGAGCGAATAAGAAGTGTTAACTATATTGATTTTAACGGAGGGTGCGCGTTATTTCCATTAAAACAATTATATTTCAGGTGTTGTTTTACTGTCTGGCAATGTGAACGTCACCGTGGTCGTTCCTGTGTCGTGAGTTGCTTTAATCGTGCCGCCGTGCTGTGTCACGATTTCCTGCGCAATGGACAGGCCTAGGCCGCTCCCGCCAGTGTCACGACTGCGTGAAGGGTCTAACCGGTAAAACCGTTCAAATATATGTTCTTGCTGTTCTTCTGATAGGGGGGCACTTGGACCCGCCACCCTAATCTGGTACGCATTGTGCAGCCATTGTCCTTCTACTTTGATCGGGCCGCTTCCGTCGTAATAACGAATGGCATTGTCCAATAGGTTGCTGAGAACTTGTTGAATTCCCTCTTGATGAACGGACAACACTTGTTCAGAAGCGGAAATTTCCATGTTCAATCCCTGTTGCTTCAAGGTCCAATCGAATATGACTGCACATTGATGGATCAAGTCTTTCATGTTGGTCTGTTCACGTTTTGACGAGAGACTCAGGGCAGCTTGGTCCCATTCCTTTAAACGGTCCAACTGCTCGACCATGGACGTCAACCGCTTTGCCTCTTCGTGAAGGGAAGCAAATAACTCCGGATCTCCCTCAATATCGCCTTTCGAGAGGGCATTTAAATAACCATTTAAATTGGAAAGCGGTGTGCGAAACTCGTGGGACAAATCCTGCACCAGTTTCACTCGTTGTGCCTCGGTTGTTTTCAACTGGGCAATCAGTGCGTTATACTGTTCGACAAATAAGCCAAGCTCATCACGCGTATTTACCGGCAGTGGCTCAGGATATTGGCCGCCCCGGAGCTGCTTCGTTGATTCCAGCAATTCGCGGACCGGCTTAATCAGCTTTTTCGTTAAATAAAAATGGAGCACACCGCCAGCGATCAGTGACGTGATGATAAAGGTAATTAAATAATTCGCCAGTGTCCGGTTGAACATAAGCTGCCGCTGCTCATCCAAGCCTCCAAGCCCTTCTGCCAAAAAACAAGCCGTATTATAAACACCCCAGCTGCTCGCGATGATCACCACCGCAATCACGCCAACGTTCATGAATGTCAGCCGCCCAATCAGACTGTGGGGCAGGAATCGGTTAATCAGTCGCATATTTATACCCCATCCCTCTAACGGTCACAATCCGTTTCGGCTGTGATGGCTCTTTCTCAATTTTGCTGCGCAGCTTTTTGATATGGGCATCAATCGTCCGGTCCAAAACAGCCGTTTCTTCGTGGGGATACAGTTCATCCATCAGTGCTTCCCTGGAAAAGACAACATTCGGCTGCTGCATAAAATGATACAAAAGCGTAAATTCATGTTTGGTCAAATCCAGCTCTTGATCATAAAGCAGCACCCGTCCCTTCCGCGGCATCAGACATAACCCGTCATGGACAACCTTTTGGCAGAATTGACCTGTCCGCCTTAAAACAGCTTCAACCTGGGCGATCAGTTCTTCCGGTTCAAACGGTTTTGTCATATACCCGTCAGCCCCCATTTTCAGTCCGGCTATTTTATCCTCGGTCTGAACTTTGGCAGACAGCATGATAATGGCCACATCATCTTCAGCGACGTCTTTCATCCAACGACAAAATGCTTCCCCACTTACTTTGGGAAGCATTAAGTCCAAAATCACAAGACATGGACGGTGATCGAGGAAGACGGTTTTGGCTGCCTCGCCATCAGCCGCTTCCACAACACGGTAGTCATGTTTTTCCAGATAAAGCTTGATAAGATGCCGGATCATACGATCATCTTCAACAACCATAATCGTTTGTTTCATTGCGGCCACCTCGGTTTCAAGTCAGGTTATCAATCCATTTTATCCAATTCCTGAACCATCATTTCATAATTTAAGGCACCCATCGCTTTTCGGTGAATCAAACCATTAGAATCAATCAGGAACGTTGTCGGGATCGGCTGGATTTGATATTTATTCGCAACCGTTGTCTCTTCATCCATTAAAATTTTAAAAGTCAATCCGTATTCATCCACGAAGTTCTCGACATTTTCACGGTTATTCTCGGTTTGGGTTAAATTCACCGCCAGAATTTGGACGTCTTTTTCGTTATGAAGCTTCTCCATATCCGGCATTTCCGAGCGGCACGGGCCGCACCAGGAAGCCCAGAAATTCAGAAAGACACGCTCACCGCGGAAATCAGACAGCTTTTGCGGTTCTCCCCTTCAAGGGTTGTCAGTTCAAAGTCAGGCGCCAGATTGCCAACCTCTAAACCGACATCATATTCACTCTCATCAAACGTTTCACCGCCTGTGTCCGCGCCTGAACTGCCAACAAATTCATATATTGCATAGCCGAACATCGCGGCAATCACAATCACGATAATTGCTTTTTTCATCGTTAAATTCCTCCCAGTTTAGCCCAGATTCCCAAGCCAAGTATCTTCAACAAGGTCCAGAAGCACTTCTGAAATCCGTGTCAGCTGTCCTGTAAATAACAGCACACCCATGATGATCATAACCACGCCGCCGACTTTCATGATGATTCCGCTGTATCGCACAATCCAGCGTGATGATCCAATGAAAAAGGTTAGAATCAAGAATGGCAGAGCGAACCCGATCACATACATAATCGTATACAATGTGCCCTGTCCCGGATTGCTTGCAGCCAGAAATAGGATAGAGGCGAAGATCGGTCCGATACAAGGCGTCCATCCAGCCGCAAATCCGACGCCGACAAAAATCGTTCCTAAGTAGCCAACAGGCTTTTTCGTTACCTTCATGCGTTTCTCTTTCATAAATGCGCCGATATTCAGCCAGCCGCCCACAAAAAGACCCATGACAATAATAAAGATCCCGGCAACCCGCTGCAATAACACACCTGATGCACCAGTCATCAACCCTTGAATCCACGAGCCAAGAAAGGACACACCAACACCAAGTCCGATAAACACCAAAGAGACACCAATCAGGAAAAAGACCGAATGCACAAGCAGCTTACTGCGAATCTTAACGTCCTTACTCCCCTGCAGCTCTTTAACACTCACCCCGGTAATATAAGATAAATAAGCCGGAAAAATCGGCAGTGTACATGGTGACAGAAAAGATAACATCCCTGCACCAAGCGCTAACCATATAGATAAATCCGCTGCTCCTGTCATACAGACACCTTCTTTCTAAAACTCAAAACAAACATGATGCCGCCGCCAGCAGCCATTATGGCAAAGTACCACCAGGCAAGCATATAATCAAAAACGGCGACATAAGAAAGGCTCAGACTCAAGACCAAATAGCCTGCCCCCATACAAACATATACAATGGCACCTGCAACGCTTTCGCCATGCGATTATGCAGAAACACCATCAGCAACAACAGCACAAACAACAGGGCCAAACTCCCCAATGCTGTCCCCATCCTCTGTAGCCATGCCAATAAACTCAAATGTAAACATCGCACCAACCAAAACGTACAACAATGCGTGCAGATGTGACCAAGCGTTCAGCTTGCCCTTGTACACTTTGATAGCGATATGCACGGCACTGAAAAGTGTTGCCAGATAAAACGCTTTGGAATCACTCGGATAGGCCAAGACAGCAAACGGATCACCGAACATGGTCGGCAGGTTCAGCAAAATTTTCCCCAGCCATATGTAAATAATGAAATTAATGATACTTCCGAGCACATCCTCCATCATCTGTTTGCGCTCTTGTTTGCCGAGTGCACTCAACAACATATAAAATACAAAACCCGCTGCAATACTGCCGGCTAATACGGCAATTGATTTCAACACCCAGGCTGCTGGCATAAATCTTCCTCCCGAAACACGCATTCAGCCTTATTATAAAACACGTTTATGAAAATTTGATGAAAGCCTGTTTAATTTTTTGGATTGTATCAGAACCTCTCTGCCATTCTATCACGATTGAGCTTCCAAACGTTATCTAACCGCTTGACTGTACGCTATAGTGTCCGGTTGTGCTCATCTTTTCGACCAGCAATATTGATAACCATGTGTTTCTGGCTTACATGCGTCGGTTTCTGGTCTTGTTTCAAAAGCTCTCGAATCTCTTTCAAAACTTTTACTTCTGGGTTTTCTTTCGTTTTAGCCTTCTTCTCTTCTTCTTTTCTAAAACGATTAATGAGGCGTACTAGAAAAAAGGTCGCCATCGAAATAAACACAAAGTCAAGAATGGATTGCATAAACTCACCGTAAAGAATGTCTGTATGCCCAATGGTGAAAAACAAATGGGACACATCGACAACATCCAGCACGAGACTGAGCAGCGGTGTCATTATGTTTTCCACCAGAGACGATACAACCTTACCAAAAGCAGCCCCGATCACCACTGCTATGGCAAGATCCATCACATTCCCTCTGACAGCAAATTCCTTAAATTCATTCCACACGACAAAACCCCCTGCATATATGAAATCAGCCTGTACACTGCATATATATGTCTGTATCAGCCGCTTTCATTCATGATCATTTCCCATTTGCGTGCATGGGTGATAAGCTGATCATAGGAATACAGGCTGAAGGGGAATCACGTCAATGACACTAAAAAAAGGCCCGTCGAACAGTTTAACAGATGTTTCCGACGTGAAAGTGGGCCATGTTACGCTTGAAGACACGTTAAACGGCACTGATGCCATATGCACAGGTGTTACTGCAATCATGCCGCATGGAAAAGACTTATTCGAACATAAGGTACCTGCTGCCGCACATGTCATCAACGGCTTTGGCAAAACAACCGGATTGGTCCAGCTGGACGAACTCGGTTTGCTGGAAGCGCCGATTATGTTGACGAATACGTTTAGTGTGGGCGCAGTCCTGGAAGGCACGCTGCAATACATGTTTGATCAAAATGAAACCATCGGGACACTGCCAGTTCTCTTAATGTTGTGACAGGTGAATGCAATGACAGCTATTTGAACAGCATGCGCAACATGGCTGTGAGACCAGAGCACGCCATATCCGCCATCGAAAATGCTCATGCCGGCTCAGTTGAACAAGGCGCAGTCGGAGCTGGCAAAGGGATGGTCTGCTTTGGGTTTAAAGGTGGAATCGGATCCGCTTCACGACTCGCAGAAACAGATGAACACGCTTATACCGTCGGGTGCCTGGTGCTGACGAACTTCGGAAAGCCTGAACATGCCTTGTTTGCCGATTGGACCCCTCAGGACACAAAGATGCCCGATGGTTCCATCATGATCATCCTGGCAACCGACGCACCGCTCTATGATCGCCAGCTTAAGCGTCTCGCCAAACGGTCTGGCGCAGGTTTGGCTCGTACCGGCAGCATCATTGCCAATGGCAGCGGCGATATTGCCATCGCTTTTTCGACCGCTCAAACTGTCAGTCGAGGCTCTGGCAGCACAGAAAAGATGCATTTTATCCCAGACGATAACCCTCTAATGGACAAACTGTTTCAAGCAGCCGTCGAAACAACGGAAGCCTCGATTATGAATGCACTCTTGCATGCTGAAACAACGCAAGGAAGAAAAGGACGCATTGTCAAGAAAGCCCCCTTACCGAATGTAAAAAGCGACTAACAATACGAGGTGACAGAAAATGAACATTGAAGTGATTACACTAAACAAGCAAGACACCGCACAAGCCGCACAACTCGGCGCATCACGCGTAGAGCTCGTCAGCGCTATGGAGGCTGGCGGTCTGACACCAAGCTACGGAACCCTTAAACGCATCCTTCCAGGCGCACCACTGCCCGTACACGTCATGGTCCGCCCCCACGCTTACGGGTTTGTGTACGATGACGAAGATGCAGAAGCCATTGCAGAAGATGTTCAAATGATCCAGCAGCTGGGCGGAACCCATATCGTTTTTGGCTGTTTAACAGAGGCGGGAAAGATCGACGAGTCACTGCTTTCCCGCGTGATAGAACTTGCCCCTGATATGGACATCACCTTTCATCGCGCGTTCGATCAGACAGACGATCTAACAGAAGCCTATCATACACTGGTAAAATACACGCCGCATGTCTCACGCATTCTCACTTCAGGCGGAAAAGACAAGTCCACGGAAGCAGCGAACGAACTCAAACAATTGGTCGCCTTGTCAGAAGCAACAGGCGGCCCCCGGATCATGCCCGGGAGCGGAATCAACACAGACAACCTGGCCGAACTGCATAAGCAAGTCGGCGCCCAAGATTATCACATCGGCTCAGGCGTCCGCACCAGCGGCGCATTCAACCATCCCCTTGACCCTGCACTGATGGATCAGGTCAAGACAATACTCGGCAAATAACAAACACCTTTTGCACTGTGCTTTTCCAAATATATTTGACGTTCAACTAATATATCGGAAATTTCACTGTCGATATCGGAATTCTGTGTGTTATATCGGAAATTTTGACACCTATATCGGCGACTTAGACCCATATATCGGAAAATCACATAAAACACCCTTCATATTGAAACACAAAAACCTCCGTCTCCGGAGGTTTTTGTGTGGGTTTATTTAAATTCTTTAACTAAACGAAGGAACTGTGACGATAAACATAAGTAATAATACGGTTGTAAGATAGGCTAGTGAGTATATAAACATGCGCTGGGCCCAGGCCCGGTTATCTTTTGCTTTGAACCCTTTAACCGAAAGCATAATCCAGGCTATGTTCAGTACCGAAGCAACTGCTGCAAAAAGCCCACCGATCTGCCCCACTACAAAAAATGGCAATGGGAACAATGCGATAATATAAATCAGCATCTGCCGCTTCGTAATATCAAATCCGTAAACGACCGGAAGCATTGGCACACCTGCAGCTTTATATTCATCATGTCTTTTAATCGCAATCGCAAATGTATGTGGCACTTGCCAAACGAAAATAATCAATGCCAGTGTGATCGGCACAATATGAAAAGCCGAATCTACTGCTGCCCAGCCGATAAGCGGCGTCACCGCACCAGACACACTTCCAATGATTGTGTTCAATGTATACTTCCGTTTCGACCAGAACGTGTACAAAACCACATACGTAAACCAGCCGATCAACCCATAAACAGCCGCTTCAAGAGTCGTAAATAAAAGCAGGAGCATCCCGGCAGCACTTAACCCGATCCCTATATAAAGAACAGTTTTCATATTAAAATTGCCAGTTACAGTCGGGCGTGCTTGCGTGCGTTCCATCTTCTGGTCAAGATCCACTTCATACCAATTATTCAGCGCAAGTGCACCGGCCATCACTAGCGTACTTCCAATAATGGTTAGAAAAAATGTCTCCCATTGTCCTGAAAAAGTGCCTGTTGTAAAATAAATTGCCAGCCAAAAACCTACTACCACTGGCAGCACATTCAAGACCAATACAAGTCCTTTAAACAAAGATTTCAAGTCTGTCAGTATCATCCCCACATCCTGCTTTCCCTGGCTGATCTGATTTGTTTCAGTCGATAAGGTTTCAATTTTATTCATTAATTGCAGCTCCTTATAATTAACAGCAATAGAACAGTGCATACATGTATAAATATATCACGATTCTATCCAAACGCCAACCAATCTCGACCAAGTTCCCATATGTTCACAAAAATGTTGTTATTTTGTCCACTCGGCATTGAAGGAAATCTCGAAGAAAGCTTTCATTCTATGATATAATATGATTTATAGCTTAAATCGAAGGAGGTGAATATAGATGCTTATTGAGTTGCTGAATGAAATTTTAAATGACACATCACCGTTTTACTTTTATATCAGTATGTTCTGGGCTGCTGCGGGAGCTGTGAAGCTCATCCACATGCACAAGCCTGTTTCAATCAAACAACGGTTGCATTTTAGGAAAAGCCCCGGGATCTATGAAAACACGGTATTTTCCCAGCAGCCATTCACAGAAAACATGAGCATTCAAACAAGACTCACACACATCTTCAAGCGAATAGATGCGCCTGATGATGATAGAGATGACCAAGTCCTCTTGATTTCCAACCCAACTCGGAAAATACAAGGAGGACTATTATGCAACACTCATCTATATTCACGCTCGTTAAAAAATACGGTCTGATCGGACTCCTGTTACTGCTTGTCCTGACGGGCTGTACAGATCTGAACGAACCAATCAATTCAGACACTGAAGGCTGGTTTAACCATTATTTTGTCTACACATTCTCAGTCTTGATTAAAGGTCTGGCCCATTTTTTAAATGACAGTTATGGACTGGCGATTATCATTATTACGCTTCTCATACGTCTGGCGGTTATGCCGTTTATGCTGAAACAGACAAGAAGCAGTCTGGAAATGCAAGACAAAATGAAATTCATCAAACCTGAATTAGACGAAATCCAAAAGAAATATAAAGGCAAGAAAGATAAAGAGTCCCAAATGAAAATGCAGCAGGAAACGATGCAGCTGTATCAGAAACACAATTTCAATCCGCTGGCCTCAATGGCAGGCTGTTTGCCCATGCTGATTCAGTTTCCGATATTAATCGGTTTTTATTATGCCATTCGCAAAACCCCGGAAATTGCAACACACAATTTTCTTTGGTTTAATCTTGGCGAAACCGATTTGCTGTTAACGGCCCTTGCTGTGATCATTTACTTCCTGCAATTCAGAGTTTCACAAATCGGGCTTGACCCTCAGCAGAAGAAACAAATGGCCATGATTGGGCTGATTTCTCCGATTATGATCGGGTTCGTTTCTTTAAATGCACCAGCGGCCCTTCCATTGTATTGGGCAGTCGGCGGCTTGTTCATCATCGTTCAAACCCTAATATCAAAACGCATCTTCCTGGCCCACAAACGCCAAAAAGAACGAGAAGCCGTCACAGAACAATAACACAAACACACAAAAGCCCCCTGTCTGTAGTGACAGGGGTTTTTCGCATAACGTACACCATCCTCAAAGACGCAATATAAGTAAACTGCGAACTAACTTATGACTGCCACTGGCAACCGCTCGGGGAAAACACTCCGCGTCCAGTGGGCGCTGATGAGCCTCCTCGCGCTGCGCGCTGTGGGTCTCATCTAGGCTTTTGCTCCCACGGGAGTCTCCGTGTTTTCCCCGAGCTAGGTGTGGAATGCTCACCTTCTTTCTCTTGCGTAAGCAGAACGGTTGGAGGTGCGAATGCGCATATAGGAGCTGAAATCACTTATAACCGGAAATAAATGCTCATAAGTAAGCCGTGGTTACGCATAAATCGAATTAATATGCATATGTGGACCTAGTACTAACTACTAAAGAAGCGGTTACGTTCTTACTTGAATTTTGAGCAGAACCGTCCAAGCACCACATTAACATATAGTGATTGGAGCGGAGGGAAGTCGACTCCTGCGGGAACAGCACGAGTCCGAAGACCCCACAGCGGTGGTCTTTCCGCGAGGAGGCTGAGGCCGTGCCCGCGGAAAGCGACTTCCCGGAGTGCAAATCACGATACTCTCAATGTGGTTAGTTGCCAGAAGCAGTCATTCAAATTTTCATTAGTTCGCAGTTTGTATCTATTATGCATTATAGGCTTGAAACGTTTATAGATATAAGATTTTTGCTGAATGAAATATCCACGTTGACGCAGTGCGGTTGTAATGGGTTTTTAGGGTTATAGTTTAAACCGCTGCAGCAGTCCGTTTAGTTCTTCAGCGGAATGTGCGAGCTGTTGGGCGCTTGTGGCTACTTCGTCCATGGAGCTGCTTGCTTGTTGAGCAGAAGCAGCTGCCTCTTCAACACCGGCAGCAGATTCTTCTGAAACAGATGCAATATCTTCCACAGCAGTATTCATCTGCTGACCACCACCAGCGATATCATCCAAATGATCTGATATCGTATGAATGGCTTCAACCATGCCAGACAAACCAGACCGAATCTCTTCAAAGGTACTGCCAGTGGATTCAATCTGCTTCGTGCCCTGCTCCACTTCAGAAAACCCGTCATTAAGAGAAACGGTCATTGACTGGGATTCTGTTTGGATATCCGTGACAATCCCCGTAATATCTTCAGCAGAATGACTGACCTGTTCAGCTAGTTTACGAACCTCATCCGCAACCACCGCAAACCCTTTTCCATGCTCTCCTGCACGCGCAGCTTCAATGGCAGCATTTAGCGCCAGCAAGTTCGTTTGATCAGCAATATCATTGATCACTTGAACAAGTGTGGAAATTTGACGGGATTTCTGATCCAGATCATGCATTTTTTCCGCAGCGTTCTTCACTATGTCATTAATACGTGTCATCTGTTCTGTCGAAGCTCTCATCATGTCACGGCCTTCACCGCTCAGGTCTGTCATACTTTGAGAACGTTCTTCAATCTGTGCCCCATGCTGATGAGCTGCTTCAATTTTATCGGCAAATGAATTCATCACACTTGCGAGTTCACCTGCACTGTTAGCCTGGGTTTCGGCACCTGTTGAAAGCTCCTCCATTGTAGACGCAATCTGTTCGTTGCCTGATTTCACCTCATAGGCGGATTGGTTCAGATCTTTACTTTGAGTCGATACAGTTTCTGACACAGAAGCAATATGCTGCATCAATTCGCGATTATTTGCATTCATGGTGTTTGTGGCATGGACCAGTTCGGCAATCTCATCTCGTGAACGCGTCGTAAGCGGCTCTTGGCTGAGATCCCCCTGAGCCAAAGCACTCATGCGTTCCACCACTGTTTTAACAGGCTTGGTAATGGCGCGGGAAGTTATAAACGCCATAATGATGCTGACCAGCAGCACCACAATAGCGATCACAAGTATGACAAAGGAAGCATCTTTTAAAGTGGACTGCACACCCTCGCCAGCCGATTCGATTGCAGCCATTTCCCGATCAGACAGTTCTTTAAAACCGACCATAATTTCATCTGACATGGGCTTCATTTCAGACATAAGGGAACTGACACTATCCTGATAACCGAAATCGATATCCCGTATAGCTTTTTGCACCAGCCCTTCCCATTCTTCCTTTTGTGCAAATAATGCTTTCGCTTCGGGGTCATCCGTCATTTTCATATACTGTTTTTCCAATTGTTCCCCTTCATCAAGAGCATCGCGTAAAGTTTCTTTAATTGAATCATCTTTATAAATAAAATAACCTCTTAAAAGGGCATTTGATTCAGACATATTCAATGTTACGCCTTCACCTGCTTTGATCAGGGGTAACTGATCTTCCACAATGGCCTCTGTTTCTTCGCTAATATCACTGAAAGCCAAAAAAGCCAAACTCATAATGGCAACGGCCAAGACGATGACAACGCCAAAACCAAATAGAATTTTCGTCCGCACACTTTTAAAATTAAATATCTTTCTCATGATGTATCCCCCTGTTAATCCACTTCTATATCAATTGGTTTCCTGTGCTTCCGATAGATCTTCTTCAAGCTGCTTCACTTCATTGGTTTCCTCGAAATTAAGAACTTTGACAAGATCCAGCAAGATCAGTATGTCATTCTCGCGCTTAGCCACACCTTGAATAAATGTCTTGTCAATACTCCCCAGTAATTCAGGTGCCTCCTCGATTGTTGACGTCTCAATATCAATTACATCTGTCGCTGCGTCAACAATAAAGCCGGCTTGAACATCATCCAGCATCACTATAACAATCCGTTGAGTGGATGCATTCTTCTGTCCTCTGATTTCAAGCCTTTCTTTTAAATCAATCACAGGAATCATATCTCCCCGCAGATAAAGAATCCCTTTGATAAACTCAGATGCTTTTGGCACAGGGGTTAAAGAGGTCATTTCTTCAATTGATAACACATGCTGCACGTCTACCCCATATGTCTGGTTGTCCAGTTGGCACACAATCACTTTGATCATCTCATCCATCCGCCCTACTCCTTTTTGACAAACTTTATGTAATCTCAATAGACTCTCATTCTTTTGACCTATTAATCATATCGGATAGATTCCATTAATTTCAAGTTAATTCAAGGGATATGTGAAAGAGGAAAATTTCTGTTATTATAATTGCATACATATCGATATAATAGTTCAAGAGGAGTGTGAAACAGATGAACGACGGTTATTTTGTAGGGTGGGGCACCTTGTCATTAATTAATGCCGGACTCGCCCAGGGGAAGAACAGAAGCGGACTGAACTGGTTTCTGCTGTCATTACTCCTCGGCCCCATCGCAACACTGGCATTGCTGTTGTGTGAAAAACGACCCGAACACAACTGATCAATCCCCCTCACACGCTGAAGATATTTGCGATGGTGTCATCGTCCCATTAAGTTTTGACGCATTAAATGGGATTCGCCGATATATTCATCAAATCGCCGATAAATAAGGTGATTTCGCCGATATACGTCGCAAAAACGCCGATATCCCTGCCGAAATCGCCGATATAACATAGCCTCCTCGAAAAGCGGCGTGTTTTCTCGAATGATCCAAAACGGCAAAAGCGCTCGTCATATGAGCACTTTTGCCGTTTTCTCTGCTTTTGATCATATTCTTTTCTATTTCCGATCCCAAAACCTTGCTTTTGCAATCGCTGCTACAAAGTCCTTAGCGAAGTCGGGATTGTTTGCTGCAAACACAACGCCAGCCAGGTTGTTTGCCTGGGAGGTTTGAAGGTAATTCTGCGCAGTTGTGGCGATGCCAATCGGTTTATAATGTTTGTAGGCTTCATTCATAAAATGTTTCACATGGTGATCAAAATTGGCCTGGTTGTGCGTGCTCCCACCGACAATATAAAGAGCATCATACAGAACAGAATATGTTGAAACAAACGTTTTTTCTGCTTTAACCGTTGTGCCATCAGACCCCTTAATCGGACCAAGCTTGCTGCTGACCACCTCGGTAAACACGCCGTGCTGCTTAAAGGCATCCAGCGTCCGCCTGACTTCCTCACCATTAAAGCCATCCGCAATTAAGATTCCCACTTTGCGTGTATAAGCATAACTCGGTGAATTAGACTCACTGAGAACCGGAGAGCTTTTTGACACAGGGACATTTCCATGGCTTGGCGGATTCACACCCACATCAGCAGCGATCGCCGCCGCCATCTCCTGATCCACATTCGCAAACATATCTACAACTTTTTGCCTGACCATTTCACTTTGAACATACCCAAGATGAAAAATGAACGTTTCAACGATATGCTGCTTTTCAACCGAGGACATACTGTTCCAGAAGAGCCTTGGCTGCGAAAAGAAGTCAAAGTACGATTCACTTGGTCTCTCTCTTGTTTTATGGCCCTCAACCTTTTCTGGATAATGCGCATACCCGCCCTTTTCGGGAGGTGTTTCTGAAGGGGTATTGTCAGCTAAGGCATTCTCATGATAATGGACAGAATCAACATCAATGCGGTGACGGGCAACGCCTTCTCTTTGGTTGAAGTTTGTTTCAACAATCGGTTTATTGACTGGAATTTGGTTGATGTTCGCAGTACCCAGCCTATGATAATCCGTATCCCTATAGGCAAAAGACCTTCCCTGCAGGACAGGATCATTGGAAAAGTCAATCCCCGGCACAAGGGTGGACGGGTCAAATGAAGACTGCTCTTCTTCCGCAAAATGATTATCAACCAACCGATTCAATGTCATTTTACCGATGATCTCAACAGGGATCACATTTTCCGGCCAGAACTTCGTGTCATCCAGGATGTCGAAGTCGTATTTAAATTCATCTTCCTCAGCAATCAGCTGGACACCCAGTTCATACTCGGGATAGGCCCCTTTCCGAATAGCATCATGCAAATCACGTCTATGAAAGTCAGGGTCCACACCACCAATAATATTAGCCTCGTCAAGCAACAGCGAATGGACACCGAGCACCGGTTTCCACACAAATCGGACAAAGGTAGATTTGCCCTGATCATTGATCAACCGGAATGTATTGACGGGATACCCTTCCATCATGCGCCAGCTTCTTGGCCGACCGCGATTGGACATCAGCCACATCACAAAATGAGCAATTTCCTGATTGCTTGTGATGTAATCCCAAGCATTATCATGAGCCACGGTCGCTTGTGGCACACCTGTACGCGGATTTGGTTTTACCGCATGTGTTAAATCAGAGAATTTCATCGCATCCATAATGGCGAAAATCGCGAACGAAAGCCCCAGCATGTCATAGTTGCCTTCCTGGGTATAAAATTTCGTTGCGAATCCGCGTATGTCTATAGCTGTGTCCTTTGCCCCTTTACTGCCTATAAAAGTAGAAAAACGCACAAATACAGGCGTTTTGCAACCTGGCTCTTGCAAAAAGTGCGCCTTTGTCACATGCTTCATTGATTTATAAAGTTCAAACTCCCCATACGCCCCGTCACCTCTTGCATGGACAACCTTTTCCGGTATGCGCTCTCTGTTAAAATGCGATTGTTTTTTATAAAAATGAAAGTCCTGAAACAGTGTTGGCCCCCGTTTGCCAGCACGTAACGACCATCTGTCATTAGATATTTTCATACCGGCGTCACTTGTCATATCACCGCCTGTATTTTGCTCACGATACTGCTCCAGTTGCTCATCCTTTTCGTCTTTGGCATGGTGTTTCCTGTTGTTTGAAGACTCATCCATGATGTATTCACCTGTCCTCTCAGCATATTTAAATTCCACTCATATACATATGTTTGAGAAACGGTGTTAATGACTTACTTATTGAATAACTTCATGAATATCTTCTGTGAAGGAAATCCAGCCTGATTCATAAATGAGATTGTACGCCATCGCCACCCATGTAAAAGTCGGTTTCAGGATTGCTGCGCGCGATCTCTTCCATTTTCTCAAACATTGTTGGATCCGCCTCAAAAGGCTGCCTGGTTGAAGCCGACAGAAGAACATTTTTGGGTGTTTTCGTTCTACCAAAATTTTATCGAGTAAGAGATCACAACCAATGGATCGCGTATACTAGGAGACGTGAATACCAATACCCTTAAACGGGTACACCATTTTAAAGAAGGAGGAATCACAGATGAAGCAAGAAAATATTCAACAGTATATGGAATACAATGATGACCGTTTTACTAAGCGTGTCATCTACAAAGAGAACAAAGACACTGTTTTCGTTTTGAACTTTAAGCCCGGCCAAAAGCTTCCAGAACATAAACATCCTGGCTCTAATGTTCATTTGCACGTCATTGAAGGCGAAGGAGAATTTACCTTTGATGGCAGCATTACGCCCGCTGTCCAAGGTGACGTCTTTTTTGTGAACGGTGACGAGAACCTGTCATTTTCAAATAACAGTCTTACCAACACAAGCATCCATGTAATTTTAAGTAAAACACCAGATGATTCATACGCTCAAGACGTTTAAACTGTTATAAAAAACCCAGTCCAGGTATTGTCCTGAACTGGGTTTTTATTAACGCCTTTCCATAAGCTGATTAAAATTTAATTTTTTATTCAAAGCATACATGACCGGAATACCGATCGCCATAATGCCAAATTCGCCTACAGCTGTTGTCAGCCATGTTAAAAGAAACGGTAAATCAGCTGCCAGATAAAGCTGAAAAGCAATGATAAACATATTAAACGTAAAGACAAGTGTGTTAATCACAAGCAGTGTCAGTTTATGTTTAATAAAATAGGCAAAAAAGATAACAATTCCAAGCGATAGAGCCGAATGTGCCACTCCAAATACCAGGTCATATACCCCAGTTGGCGAGAATAGGTTCGTCAAAAGAACACCTAATATAATGCCGAAAAAGTATTTTTTGTTGAAAACGATGAGATGGTTAAACATCTCAGGTATACGAAACTGAATGTTCGAGAAGGCAATCGGTGCCGCAATTAAGGATAAAGCGACATAAGCAGCCGCTACCAATGCATTGATAGCCAAAGTTTTGATATTCAAGTGTTTCACTCCCTAGTTTTTTATCGTGGGATGGTTTCGAACCACGGTTTGGATCGTGTACCAAACGATTTCATTATATATGAAAACGTGAAAAAAGCAATAGGCTCTCTATCGAATTGTCGGTGATACGGACACATCCACATTCCCTCTTACAGCTCGAGAGATCATGCAATTGGCTTCTGCTTTTTCAATAAGAGTATTTAGTTTTACATAATCTTGTTCCCCAGCTGCACTGGTCAAAGCAATGACAGGCTTGTGAATGATCTGTTTATATGTGATGACACCTTTTGTCACGTCGACAATTCCCTCTGACTGCAATTCCATTTCCTGAAGGGGCAAATCAGCGCGTTCAATCATGGCAGCCAAAGTAATGATATAACAGGTGGCCGCTGCGCCAAGCAACATTTCATCAGGATTGGTTCCGACTCCAGGCCCGTCCATTTCAGGTGGTATGGATATTTGCGTCTGCAAATGCCCTGCCGCAATTCTCCCCACACTGTTTCGGCCACCCGGCCAATCTGCTTTCAAACGAAAAGTATGTTCCGCCATACCATCACCTTCCTATTAAATTTCTCAAAATAAGCATAGGTTCAACGCTGTATTAACTTTTCAATCGTATGAAATTCAGGCTCACCACCATCAAAAGATGCAACAAAACGAAATCCGATATCCCTTAACAAAATAAGGGCGTTCTGAAAATCATACCCCAAGTTTTTCTCGGTATGCGCATCCGAACCAAGTGTAATGATCTCGCCTCCACTATCCTTATATAATTGTAAAATATCGCAGCTCGGCATGCCACTGTTAAGCCCATAACGTGTGCCCGATGTATTTAATTCAATTCCTTTTCCATCAGCAATAATCTCTTTAAAAATATCACGAATGACAGGCTGAAACGACTTTTCACTTGGCCGTTCCGAATAGCGCTTAATCAAGTCCACATGACCGAGTACATTGAAACCTTTAAAACGCCGGACACAATCCAGCAGTTCTTCATAATACACCTCATGTGCTTCTTCTATTGTTTTCCCCTTAAAAAAAGCCTTCGAATGCAGATCTTGCCGAGCCACTGTGTGCATGGAACATATGACAAAATCAAAGACCTCCTCTTCCATTAACGTTTCATATCGTTCCAGCAGATGAGGTTGGACACCAATTTCTATTCCCTTTTTTACTTTTATCCTGCCGTCATACATATTTTGAAAGTGCCGGATCGTCTGATCATAGTGTTTCAAATCGAATTCAAATACGATGGATGGATCCGGATACTCATAATCAATGTGCTCGGTGAAGCATATTTCTGTGAGTCCTTTTTCAATAGCAGCTTGAATCACCGCTTCCATCGGTGCTTCGCAATCAGCCGAAAAATGACTGTGTATGTGATAATCTAACATAATAAAACCTCCTGATGTGTTGACATGAATCAATATGGCTATTATACTACTATAAAACTTCACCTAATTAAAGTGATAAAGTAATAAAGTGAAAGGAGGCGTCCTATGCAGCCCTACTTATTTGACAACACACGTGAAACAGAATCGATCGAATTCCAAGCTTATTATGGTCTGATCTCCAAACTGAAACATCGTTTTCAAACATATGGCTACAAGCAGGTACGCACGTCAACATTTGAAAACTATGATTTATACCATTCAGTAAGCGGGACGGTTAAACGAGAAAACATGGTTAAGGTTATTGATCAATCAGGAGAGGTCTTAGTGATGAGGCCAGATGTCACCATCCCTATCACCCGTATGAACGCATTATCGCTCCAAGCCGAAACACGTTTGTTTTATGTTTTGAATGTCTTTCGTCAGTATCAGGAAGCTGCGGAATTGAAAGAACGCCTGCAAGCGGGAATTGAACATTTTGGCAATGGGACTCCCGAAACGGACGCTGAAGTGATGGCCCTTGCTATTCACGCTTTAAAGGATCTTGGTTTTAAAGATTTTAAAGTTGAAATAGGCCATGCAGGATTTTTAAAAGTGGTTATGAAACAGCTTGATTTAAATCCCAATCAAAAAGACCACCTGACAACAATCATTCAATCAAAAAACCTGGCCGAGATTCAGCCCTATCTGTCTGAATTAAACATTCCAAATGACACAAGGGAGATTTTGCAGGCTATCCCGTTACTATATGGCGATCCGCAAAATGTGCTGAAACAGGTCTTGCGCCTCCCTTTAACGTCTGCCATGCAAGATAAAATACAGTATTTAAGCACCTTATACACACTTTTAGAGATATACGACGTCACGGATTCTGTTGTTTTCGATCTCGGCTTAATCAATAACATGGATTATTATTCTGACGTGATCTTTCAAGGGTTTGTCGCCGGATACGGCAAACCGATTATGATGGGAGGCCGATACGACCAGTTGGCAGAGCAGTTCGGAACAGCACTTCCAGCTGTAGGATTTGCCTTTGAAATCGATCGGCTCTTAAAAGCACTGAAACAAAATAATGCCCATATCGACCATACATCTTCAAAAACAGATATGGTCATATTCTATAGCCAAAGCCAACAGAACTCTGCTTTAAAATATGCCAGCTGCATACGAAACGCTGGGTATTCGGTGATCACCCACTTAGGTGAAAAACATGAAGGACCAGCTGATTCCAGTTCGACCACAGCTTATTTCTATCAAACTGGCAATCAATTTTACAGCAAAGAAACGATCCAGCGTTTCACCAGTGCATCAGAATTGCTGAGCCTGTTAAAAATCGCAATTGGAGATGAATAAATGGATGAAATCACACTGGCGCTTGCCAAAGGACGCACAGCAGAACATGCAATCAATTTTCTTGAACAAGCGGGGTACACTTTTCCAGATCTGCTTTCCAACAATCGAAAGTTAATCTTTTTTGACCAGGAATATACTGTTAAATTGATCCTTGTCAAAGCAGATGACGTTCCTACTTACGTTGAAAAAGGAGCTGCAGACATCGGCATAGCGGGCAAGGACCACATACTTGAAGCAGGCGCTGATATATACGAAATTCTGGATTTAAAACTCGGTGAATGTCAATTTGTTATTTCCGGAAAACCAGATACTGATCTTAACTCAAACAACAAAGTCGTCATCGCTTCAAAATATCCTGAAGTTGCTAAAAGACACTTTAAGAAACAAGGCATTCCGGCTGAGTTGATCAAACTTAACGGGTCTGTGGAGCTTGCCCCTTTAATCGGACTGTCTGATGTCATCGTCGACATTATGGAAACTGGAGCCACTTTACGAGAAAATGGCCTCGTCGTCCTGGACCAGATAGAAGCGATCAGTACACGACTCATTGTAAATAAGGCCAGTTTTACGACAAAATCAAAAGACATTCATACTTTTATAAACAACCTCAAAAGGGTGATGGAGTGAGCATATATGAGGATTATTAGTGGAAAAGAATTTGCTGAGCGGCAAAAGGTTCGTCAAACGTCGAACCAAAATGAACAATTGGATGAGTCCGTATTAACCATCATTCGTCAGGTGCAAGCAGATGGTGATCAAGCCTTATTTGCCTTAACCGAGCAATTTGATGGCGCGCGTTTGGACCAGCTCACGGTTTCAGATAAAGAGATTGAAGCAGCCTGGACCAATGTTTCGAAAGATTTTATCCATGCCCTGAAAACGGCAAGCGATCATATTAAAGCATTTCATGAAGCTCAAAAAGAAATGTCATGGTTTCTTGAACAAACACATCAAAAGTGGCTTGGCCAAAAGGTAACCCCGATTGAAAAAGTCGGTGTGTATGTCCCCGGCGGAAAAGCAGCTTATCCCTCCACTGTTTTAATGAATGCTATTCCAGCGCAGATTGCCGGGGTTAAAAATCTGGTTATGACAACGCCACCTGACGAAAACGGCTCGGTCTCACCCGAAGTTCTCGTAGCTGCTGATCTCGCAGGCGTGAAAACCATTTACAAGTTGGGCGGGGCCCAGGCAATTGCAGCCTTAGCTTATGGGACCGAAAGTGTTGAAAAGGTTTATAAAATTGTCGGCCCGGGCAATGCGTATGTCGCTCGTGCCAAGAAGTGGGTGTATGGAGATGTTGCCATCGATATGATTGCCGGGCCGAGTGAAATTTGTATTGTTGCTGAACCATCAGCCCCGCCAGCTTTTGTCGCCGCCGATCTCCTATCACAGGCAGAACACGATGAAGACGCCGCAGCGATCTGCATCACAACATCTCTCGCAACGGCAGAAGCGATTCAAAAAGAAATTTTAAAACAAACCGCACAACTGGAGCGGCAAGCGATTATCGAAACGTCACTTGAGCGTCACGGGGCAATCATAATCGCCGACAATATGGATGAGGCTATTAATATCGTAAATGACCTGGCCCCCGAACATTTGCAGCTCATGATCGATGACCCTCATAAATATACAGAAGCCGTAGAACATGCAGGGGCGATATTTCTTGGAAACTATTCTCCTGAGGCTTTAGGAGATTACTTTGCAGGCCCCAATCATACATTGCCAACATCAGGGACAGCTAAATTTTCTTCCCCACTCGGGGTGTATGATTTTGTGAAAAAATCGAGCATCATTCAATATAGCGAAACCGCCTTGCTTCAGGCCGCAGACATGATTACCACGTTGGCCCGTTCTGAGCAGCTGACCGCTCATGCCAATGCCATTCAAATCAGAAAGGATGAACGTTTTGAGACAAGCAAAGAAAAGTCGTAACACCTCAGAAACAGCTATACGATTGAACTGGGCAATTGACGGTGAAGGCAAAGCTGACATAAACTCTGGCGTTGGTTTTTTTGACCATATGCTCATTCTTATGACCAAGCATGGATTATTTGATCTGTCCCTTTTTTGCGAAGGCGATCTTGAAGTCGACCAGCATCATACCGTTGAGGATATTGGGATCCTTCTAGGACAAGCATTTGCAGAAGCCTTAGGGGATAAAAACGGCATTACCAGGTATGCCAGTGTTACGACTCCAATGGATGAAGCCCTTTCCACGGTATCCCTTGATATAAGCGGACGCCCTTACCTTGTCTATCATGTCGATGGTTTAAAAGATAAAGCCGGCCAATTTGACACAGAATTGGTGGAAGAATTTTTCCGCGGATTTACAAGCCATGCGAAGGTCACACTCCACATCACCCTCTCCTATGGCCATAACACCCATCACATGATCGAATCAATTTTTAAGGGATTTGGTCGAGCACTTGATGAAGCAACCAGTATCAAAGGTCGTATTGAAGGTATCCCAAGTACAAAAGGGATGATCTGAAACACATTAAAAAGGGATGATTCTATGATATTATTTCCAGCGATTGATATACGAAACGGCAAATGCGTTCGCTTGATTCAAGGTGATTATAACCAAGAAAGAATATATAGTGACTCACCCGTTGAAATGGCAAAAACATGGGAACGTGAAAATGCTGCGTATCTCCATATTGTTGACTTAGATGGGGCGAAAAACGCGCAAGCTGTCAACGAAAACCTGATTACAGACATTGCTAAACAAATCTCGATTCCAATCCAGGTCGGAGGCGGTATTCGCACACAAGCCCAGATAAATGCGTATATAAATGCCGGCGTTGACCGCGTTATTCTAGGAACTGCCGCGCTTCAGGATGATCACCTGTTAAAAACAGCAGGCGACAGATACGGGGCACGTATCGCCGTCTCAATTGATGCACGCAATGGTTATATGGCAACAGAAGGCTGGACGGAAACAAGTGATGTCCGCGCTTTGGACTTTGTCAAGAAGCTGCGAGACCTTGGCGTTCAAACCGTCATATATACAGACATATCCAAGGACGGGATGCTGGAAGGTCCCAATCTCACAGAACTCGAAGCCATCCAAAGCACAGTCGACGTTGACATAATCGCCTCGGGGGGCGTTACAACTGAAGACGATATACGCGCCTTGCGTCAAATGGGTTTATACGGGGCAATTGTCGGGAGAGCGCTTTACGATGGCACCACGACACTCAAAAAATTATTGGAGGTATAACCTATGGCAGTTAAACGGATTATCCCGTGTCTTGACGTAGACAATGGAAGGGTTGTAAAAGGAAAAAAGTTCCTAGATATTACGGATGTGGCAGACCCCGTGTCATCAGCCAAACGGTATAATGATGCAGGAGCAGATGAATTGGTTTTTTATGATATTACCGCTTCGACCGATTCCCGGCCAACTTTTCTGAGTGTTGCACAACAAATCGCTGCGGTCATCACAATCCCGTTTACTATCGGTGGTGGCATCCGCTCTTTAAATAATATTCAAGAAGCGCTTGATGCAGGCGCTGATAAAGTATCCATCAACAGTGCTGCTGTAGGAAATCCTTCTTTGATCAAAGAAGCAGCTGAACGATTTGGATCTCAGCGGGTCGTCCTTTCAATTGATGCCAAAAAAATGAAGGAAGGCCAGTGGGACGTTTATATTAACGGCGGTCAGGAGCCAGCTGGAATGGATGTTATCGAGTGGGCCAAAAAAGGTGAAGCCCTTGGAGCGGGTGAGATTGTCTTAAATGCCATTAATGAGGATGGTGCTAAAAATGGTTATGATCTAGAATTGATTGAAGCCACCGCCGCCAGTGTCAGCATTCCCATCATCGCGAGTGGAGGAGCCGGTACAATTGACCATTTTGTCGAAGTGCTCCAGCCTGGAAGAGCAGATGCAGCACTTGGAGCCTCTGTTTTTCACTACAATGAAATAGACATGCATGAATTAAAAACCGCGTTAACAGCAAATGGTGTAGAAATAAGGAGGCCCCTTTCATGACAATGGACGAGCTTCATTTTAATCAAAACGGCTTAATTCCTGCGATTATCCAAGACGTACAAGATGGTCGTGTGCTCACACTCGCCTATATGAATCAGGCTGCACTGGATAAAACGCTCGAAACAGGCGAAACTTGGTTGTTCAGCCGATCGAGACAGGTTCTATGGCTCAAAGGAGAGTCATCCGGTAACACGCAGTCTGTCAAACATATAAGCTATGATTGCGACAACGATGCCTTGCTTGTACAAGTTGAACGACATGGGCCAGCATGCCATACCGGAGCACATACCTGTTTTCATAAAAACTTATATACCACCGACTCTCCATCAGCAGATATCATGACGCAAATCACGCAGAACATTCGTGACCGCCGCCAAAACCCGAAAGAAGGCGCCTATACAAGCTATCTGTTTCGTGAAGGAATCGATAAAATACTGAAGAAGATCGGTGAAGAAACGAGCGAAGTCATTATTGGGGCTAAAAATGATGATCGACAAGAAGTTACTTGGGAAATCGCTGACCTGACTTATCATACACTCGTGTTAATGGAAGCGCTCGGTGTTTCCTCAAGCGACATCAAAACTGAACTCTATCGTCGCCATATCGAAAAAGAAGGTGGTCCGGGTGACTAAATACTGGAGTGAAGTGCTCAGGCGCACAGAACCCTATATCCCCGGGGAACAACCTGACCGATCCGACATATTAAAATTAAACACAAATGAAAACCCGTATCCCCCGTCACCCAAAGTGATTGAAGCAATACAGGAAACCGTACAAAACGGAATGCAATTTTATCCATCTCCAACAGTTGACCATCTGCGGGAGAAAATAGCTGCCTATCATCATTTGAACAAAGAAAACGTGTTTATTGGGAATGGTTCAGATGAAGTGCTCGCCTTTTCATTTATGGCCTTTTTTGAACCAAATCAGCCGATTATATTTCCCGAAATTTCCTATAGCTTTTATCCCGTCTATGCGAAATTATTTAATATACCTTATGAAACTGCCCCTTTAAATCCTGATTTCAGCTTGCGGCCAGATACATTCTTCAATTCAAAAGGCGGTGTTATTTTTCCAAATCCGAACGCTCCGACCAGCGTGTTTTTATCATTGCAGGATGTTGAAGCAATTTTGCAGAACAATCCTGATCAAGTTGTCATTATTGATGAAGCCTATGTTGATTTTGCAGCGGCTTCTGCTGTTTCGTTCATCAAAATGTATGATAACCTTCTAGTCGTCCAGACGATGTCCAAGTCAAGATCGCTTGCAGGCCTGCGCATAGGTTTTGCAATGGGAAATCCAGACTTGATTGAAGGGTTAATGCGTATCAAAGACTCCTTTAATTCTTATACAATTGACCGTCTGGCCATTGCAGGAGCTGAAGCCGCTATAGAGGATGTTGATTATTTCAAGACCACTACGAGCAAGATCATAGACACGCGGGAATCGTTTGCTCAAAGTTTGAAAACATTAGGGTTTGAAGTACTGCCGTCCCAAACAAACTTCCTGTTCGTACAGCATCCAACGTTCGCAGGAGCAAGATTATATGAGGAATTGAAAAAAAGGGGCATCATTGTAAGACACTTCAACAAACCGAGAACCAAAGATTACCTGCGCATCACCATTGGCACAAGCACGGATATGGCACGCTTGTTATCCGTTCTTAGTGAAATATTAAACGATGCCTAACCATGCTAAAAAAGCCAGCCAACAAGTCACATGACTTATTGGCTGGCTCTTACTATTTAAACTTCAGGCTTAATGATTTCACCGTGTTTTTCCACACCAGGAGCAGCCGCTAAGTCCACCAACACTCCGACAATATCCATCGGATCGTATTGGCCTTGCGGGTTCCCCTCTGATATCGCATTTAACGGATCAAACATATTAACCTGTACGCCTGTATCTTTTTCTTCCTCAGCCACGGTCTTCATCATTTTTTCAGCAGCGGCTTTGGTTGCCGAATAAGCACCCATACCTTCCATGAAGAAGTTAACCATACCTGAAGTGACAGAGATCAATTTACCGCTCTTGCTTTCACGCAAGATAGGCAGAAGCTCTCGAGTTGCCAGAACTTGGGTGAACAGATTCAGATCAAGCATCTTTTTCCACTGCTCAAGTGTCATCTCGTCAACCTTGCCCATCGCATTAACGCCACCGGCATTATTGACCAGAATATCCAACTTACCGTTTGTTTGTGTCTGAAGCTTTTCCACCAAGCCTTTAACACCAGCTTCATCGGCCATATCGGCAGGAATCACAATCGCGTGGTCACCAATTTCCTTTTCAACCTCACGCAATTTGTCTTCGCGTCTTCCATTTAAGACGACTGTTGCGCCTTCTTTCGCAAAGGTAATGGCTATCGCACGTCCAAGTCCTGTTCCTGCACCTGTCACCAATGCGACTTTGCCGTCTAACTTACCCAATATAAATTTCCCCTCTCTGCTTTTAAAAAGCTCTCTAAGGTAAATATTTACCACCTTTAGTGTAGCATTCTCTCATGAAAACGGTTACTTATATGCTCATGGGTGTAATGAGAACTTCATAAGGGTGAGCTATACGCCTCAATTGTAGTCACCAATTGTGTAGTCGTGTAGTGTTTATTGACAACATCCACAGTAAAATCAGCTTGTTTCTTTGGCGTTTCCATTGCAAAATCATAGCCATTATAGAAGAGAAATTGTGTGAGGGATAGAAAGGCAGTCCGCTTGTTACCATTGTGAAAAGCGTGATTTTGTGCGACTGATTCAAACAACGCGGCTGCTTTTTCAAAGATGGTGTTATACGCATCTTTACCGAAAGCGGATTGTTGAGGTCGGTGTACAGCAGAATCCAGCAAACCCGGTGAATGAATTCCGATTTGTTCGGACGGGCTGAATTTCTGGATGGTGTATTGGTTGATAGCTGCAATTTCTGTATACGTCAAATATCTCGTCATCTGTCAACGAGATCCTCTATTGTCGATTTGTGCTTCTGTGTATTCCGCTCCAGCACCTCAAAAAAGTCCTCACTTAACCCTTCTGGAAGTTTGACCTCTTTTTTCTTTGAAAGAACGATGTCACCATCTTTCACTTTCATTTGTAATTGATCCCCATAATTCATATTGGCTTCCTTGAGCAATTGCTTCGGCAAAGTGATCCCATAGCTATTGCCAATCTTAGTTATTTTTCTTTCCATTTAACTCACCTCTCGCTTGTAAGATTGTATAATTATTATAACATAAGATGTTGAATTAACTGGTGTATGTATAAAGGGAACCGTTAATCATTTTTCAATTCTGCCTTCTCAAGTCCCTGCATAGCTGCCATCGCAACAACAATGTGCTTGTCACTCGGAGGGGATGTAAAAAGTATGTATTGTGCAGTCTTGCTAATCGCCAGAATAACAGTCCATATGAATTTAGGTTCAAATCTCCAAATTTCATATCCAACCACCCAAGCTCCCAAATAAATCCATCGTGTACTGCCAAAGAACATGTGAAGGATAGCGAGTAAGAAAAGAATTGTGACAACCAGATTAGTCCCACAATGATTATGTGTTCTAGGCTGAACTCTAACTTTATCAACTGTCAGATCGGAATCCACCACATAAGCATTAGCCACCATATGTTCAGCAGCATGATATTTTGCAATAGAGGTTACTTTAAAGACCAACCCCACACCGATCACGAGGAATATTAGCACAATATAATCGTTAATCTGGATTATAATCGTCGTAATAGGGTCCCTGCTTCCCTTAAACAGAAGGGAACTTAGAATAATAAACAGGAAACCAAACAAATAGACTTTCCAGGTTGTTAGCAAGAACCGAAGCATTAGTGAGAGCGAGCGAACAAAAGGAATACCATCAATGATACTGGTTAGTTTGTTTTCATATTTCTTGATCTTTTTTTTCTTAGTTACAACCTGTCCTTTTTTCAATCTAGAAATCACATAATAATTGTCTCCAGCAAAACTCACAGAATTAAGACCAGCCCTGCCACCGCGAATGTTCATCCCCCTGCTCCTTCACCGTTTTTTAACGCATGATGATTACATTATTTTCACAATAATACAATATCACACCCCTCATATTTAAACCAACTAAAACCCCAGCTTCCTCTTAAGAGAAAACCGGGGTCGATATGGTGCCTGTCACTTCCCGAACTATGTCGAATCCTGTCGAGAGTGTTTTATTGTTAAGTGTATGTTCTTTAATTTAGGGTCGTGAATGATATGACTTTTATTCAAAGCTGTCGAGCAACTCACGCACTTCATCTGTAGACTCAGTATCCATCAACTGGTTCCTCAGTTCGCTTGCGCCACGAAATCCACGCACATAAATCTTAAAAAAGCGGCGTAAAGGCTTGAACGGACGTGGTTCTAATTCGGAATACTGGTCGTGGAGGTCAAGCTGCAGCCTTAAAAGACCCAGGAGTTCATCACTGCTGTGCTCTTTCGGTTCTCTTTCAAAGGCAAATGGATTTTTAAAAATCCCCCGGCCAATCATCACGCCGTCGACGCCGTACTGATTCACAAGCTCTAAGCCGGTTTGACGGTCAGGGATATCTCCATTGATTGTAAGCAGCGTGTCAGGCGCGACTTCATCACGCAACTTTTTAATCTCAGGAATCAGCTCCCAATGTGCTTCATAATTACTCATTTCTTTTCGGGTACGCAGATGGATGGACAGGTTGGCGATGTCTTGTTTGAATAAGTGTGTCAGCCAATCCCGCCATTCATCCAAACTTGTATAACCAAGGCGTGTCTTCACACTAACGGGCAGGCCACCAGCTTTTGCTGCCTGGATAATCTCTGCAGCGACATCCGGGCGCCGGATCAGACCACTGCCCTTCCCCTTAGTAGCAACGTTTGGCACAGGGCACCCCATATTGATATCCAGTCCTTTAAACCCTTGCTCTGCCATACCAATGCTCATTTCACGGAAGTGTTCGGGCTTGTCTCCCCAAATATGAGCAACCATGGGCTGCTCATCCTCAGTGAAGGTCAGACGACCACGCACACTGAAGATCCCTTCCGGATGGCAGAAACTCTCTGTATTTGTAAACTCCGTAAAAAACACATCAGGCCGCGCTGCCGCACTTACCACATGACGGAAAACCACATGTGTCACATCCTCCATCGGCGCCAACACAAAAAACGGCCGCGGCAAATCAGCCCAAAAATTATTCTTTTCCATAAGGTGCCTGTCACCCCCGAATGATGTCGAACTATCTTTTGTTATTTTATCTCAAGTTTTGTTACACATTCAATGTGCATGCTCTGTGGGAACATGTCCACCGGCTGTACTTCTTTGGTTTCATAGCCGCCATCCTCTAGTATTCGCAGGTCTCTTGCCAATGTTGATGGGTTGCAGGATACGTAGACGATACGTTTCGGTTTCATGGTAGTCATAGCCTCGAGCAATGCTTCGTCACAGCCTTTGCGAGGCGGATCCACGACAATTACATCCGGTTTCAAACCTTGTGCCTGCCACCAAGGCATCACTTTTTCTGCTTCGCCCACGTAAAATTCTGCGTTATCAATGTGATTCAGGTGTGCGTTTTTCTTGGCATCACTGATAGCTTCGGAAACGACATCAACACCGTAAACTTTTTTGGCAGACTGAGCCAGAAACAATGCAATGGTACCGATCCCGCAGTAGGCGTCGATCACGATATCCTTATGCCCGACCTGAGCGTACTCCAGTGCTTTGTCGTATAAATTTTTCGTCTGAGTAGGATTGACTTGATAAAATGACTTGGCGGAAATGGCAAACCGGATGTCGCCAATCGTATCATAAATATATTCCTCGCCCCAGATGACATGCGTCTTTTTGCCCATAATCACATTCGTTCGCTTGTTGTTGATGTTATGAGCAATCGATTTGACATGAGGATAGGTTTCAGTCAATTCCTTGATGAGCTTATCCTGGTGAGGCAACTTTTCCGTACGGGTAATTAAAACGATCATTGTTTCGCTTGTGGCCTGCCCGGTTCGCACCATAATATGCCGCAGTACACCACGATCTGTCTTTTCATCGTAAGCAGAAATACCGAGACTGTCAGCAATGCGTCTAACCGCTTCAATCATCCGATCATTTACCTCGTCCTGGACAACACAAGTATCCATATCGGTAATGATATCGTGGCTGCGCATGCGGTAAAACCCAGTGATGAGCTCATCCTCATGTTCTCCCACCGGAATCGCGACCTTATTGCGATAGCGCCACGGATCTTCCATGCCGATAACCGGGTGAACGGGCACATGTTCAAGGTGAGCGATCTTTTTCATGACATTTTTAACCTGATTATGCTTCATGTCGAGCTGCATCGGATAGCTCATATGCTGAATTTGACAGCCACCGCATTTGTAAAACACATTGCAAGGTGGTTCTACCCGGTCAGGACTTGCTTCCAGAACGTCAAGCAGCTTGCCAAAACCAAAATTTTTCTTAACTTTGACGACGTGCACATTTACTTTTTCACCTGGAAGGGCGTACGGGATAAACAATGGATAGCCATCAATTTTGCCAACGCCGTTTCCTTCATGGGTCAGGTCTTCTATATTAAGGGTCAGTCGGTCATTTTTTTGAACAGGTGTGGTCTGTTTAGCCATTGGAAACTCCTTTTAGATATGCTGTCATACGTGTATGATGTATATCTTATCATATCTCATGCTGGGGCAAAAAACTCAAAACAACATCAAACACCCGCCCGAGTCACCCCGGTCAGGTGTTTTGTTTTTCGATAAATGAAGTTGGGACACAGAATTCAATGTGTTCTTGCAGATTAATAAATTCACCTGGCAAAAGTCCGCCGTATTCACCATCGATGTTGAGCTGCATTTTTTCTTCGGTGTCCACTTTGATATGCTTTGCTTGGGTGTAGATCACGTGCTTATCCTCAAGGTGTGCACCACGTAAAGCCAGTGTCGCAATTCGAATGAATTCAGCAAGGTTAGCTTCCTTCAAAATGATGAGGTCAAAATAACCATCATTCAGTTTTGCAGTCGGAGCGAGTTTTTCAAAACCGCCCACTGAATTTGAGTTGGACACGAGGAACAGCATAATGTTCTCATCAAAAACGTTTCCATCGTATTCGATCCGCGCCCGAATCGGTTTCAGTGAGGGCAGCATCTCAATCCCCTTCATATAATACGCCAGTTGGCCCAGCATGGTTTTCAGTTTAATGGGCACATCATAGGTGAGTTCTGTCAGTTTGCCGCCGCCTGCGATATTAATGAAATATTGCTCGTTCACACGGCCCACATCCAGTTTCATCGTTTCACCGGCCACAATCACTTCAAGTGCTTTTTTAATATCGCGGGGAATATTTAAGGCTCTAGCAAAGTCGTTGGTCGTTCCGCCTGGAAGGATGCCCAATTTAGGCCGCCATTCCTGTTCACTGATCCCATTAATGACCTCGTTAATCGTGCCATCACCACCAGCAGCAACCACGAGATCAAACTTCCGCTCCACAGCTGTTCGCGCCGCATGAATGGCATCACTTTCCCCAATGGTGGCATGGGCACTTGCCTCATACCCAGCGATTTCCAACTGCTCAAGCACATGTGCGAGTTCCTTTTTAAGTAACTCTCGCCCTGATGTAGGGTTATATATAACACGGGCTCGTTTCAAAAAGATCCCTCCAATTTCAGACATAAGCGGCGGCTGCCGGTTTGTTCAGCAGCCGCTCCTCCCATGTCACCGTTGATCCATTTCTCGCTTGAGAATTTTATTGACCATAGGCGGATTGGCCTGGCCTTTAGTTGCTTTCATGACCTGTCCAACCAGGAATCCAAGAGCCCGGTCTTTACCGTTTTTATAGTCTATAATGGATTGTTCATTTTCATCCAGAATCTTCGTAATGATCGGGGTCAATTCGCTTTCATCAGAAATCTGTACAAGACCTTTTTCCTTAACGATTTTCTCAGGATCGCCACCTTTTTCAACAAGCTCAGCAAAGACTTTCTTTGCGATTTTGGATGAAATGGTGCCGTCTTCGATTAACTTGATCATCTTGCCAAGTGATTCAGGGGTAATCGCAAGCTCATTCAATTCTTTAAGATGTTTGTTCATATAGCCTGAGATCTCGCCCATCAGCCAGTTGGACGCTTGCTTAATATCGGCGCCTTCTGCAACGGCCCCTTCAAAGAAGTCAGCCATTTCCTTGGAATTGGTCAAGACTTCTGCGTCATACTCCGGCAACCCAAGTTCCTCAACAAACCGCTGTTTACGGGCATCCGGCAATTCCGGAATGGACTGACGGATCCGTTCTTTCCATGCTTCATCAATATATAACGGCACAAGGTCTGGTTCCGGGAAATAACGGTAGTCATCTGAACCTTCTTTAACACGCATTAGAATAGTTTCTTTTGTTTTCTCGTCATAGCGGCGGGTTTCCTGACCGATGACACCGCCTGATAAAAGTTCTTTTTCCTGACGTTTTTCCTCAAATTCAAGACCTTTTTGCACAAAAGTGAACGAGTTTAGGTTCTTTAATTCCGTCTTGGTTCCGAATGCCTCCTGACCAATTGGACGCAAGGAAAGGTTCGCATCACAGCGCAGTGAGCCTTCCTGCATCTTACAATCAGAGACACCAGTATACTGGATAATATTCTTCAATTTCTCCAAGTAGGCATACGCTTCTTCCGGTGAACGCATGTCGGGTTCTGAGACAATTTCAATTAATGGTGCGCCCTGACGGTTGAAGTCAACAAGTGAATAACCATCGTCACCGTGTGTCAGCTTACCGGCATCTTCCTCTAAGTGCAGACGGGTAATGCCGATGCGCTTTTTGCGCCCGCCAACTTCAATTTCAATCCAGCCATTTTCGCCGATCGGTTTATCGAATTGCGAGATCTGATAGGCTTTCGGGTTGTCCGGATAGAAATAATTCTTCCGGTCAAATTTCGTATCTGTCGCAATGTCACAATTAAGCGCCATAGCTGCTTTCATGGCAAAATTCACAGCTTCCTCGTTCAAAACCGGCAATGTTCCTGGATACCCAAGGTCAATCGGGTTCACATTGCTGTTCGGTTGATCGCCAAACGCATTCGGGCTCGAGCTGAAGATTTTAGAATCGGTTTTGAGTTCAACGTGGACTTCAAGTCCGATAATCGTTTCAAAGTTCATTATGCGTCACCTCCAAGATGAGGCTTTTTAAGACAAAATTCTGTCGCCTGTTCATAGGCATAAGCCGCTTCATAGACGGTTCCTTCAGCGAATGGTCGTCCAATGATTTGCAAGCCAATTGGCAAGCCATCCTCCGAAAATCCACCCGGAACGGACAATGCCGGGTTTCCGGCCAAGTTCACAGGAATGGTTAAAATGTCGTTTGCATACATAGTCAGCGGATCGTCTATTTTTTCCCCGATTTTAAAAGCCGTTGTCGGTGCGGTCGGTCCAACAATTACATCATAGTTGGCCAACACTTCGTCAAAGTCACGTTTGATCAACGTGCGAACCTGCTGGGCTTTTTTGTAATACGCATCGTAATACCCGGAGCTGAGTGCAAATGTTCCAAGCATGATCCGGCGTTTCACTTCATCGCCAAACCCTTCACTGCGGGACATTTTAAACATATCAATCATGTTTTCAGCTTTCTCGGAACGTACACCATACCGGACACCGTCAAAACGGGCGAGGTTGGCTGATGCTTCTGATGAGGACAATAAGTAATAGGCTGCAACCGCATATTTTGAGTGGGGCAGGGATACTTCTTCCCATGTCGCTCCCATGGATTCATACGTTTTTAAGGCGTTTAAAATCGTATTTCTGACTTCTTCGGAAACACCTTCACCCAAATATTCTTTTGGAACAGCGATTTTCAAACCCTTTATGTCTCCGTTCAAAGAAGAGGTGTAATCAGGAACTTCGACATCTGCACTGGTCGCATCCATCTTGTCATGTCCTGCGATCACCTCTAGAACCCGGGCGTTATCGGTAACACGGCGTGTGATGGGACCAATTTGATCAAGTGAAGAAGCAAAGGCTACCAGTCCGTAACGGGACACACGGCCATATGTCGGTTTCATACCTACAACACCACAGAAAGAGGCCGGCTGTCTGATAGAGCCACCTGTGTCAGATCCAAGGGCAAACAAGACTTCACCAGCTGCAACAGATGCTGCACTGCCACCACTTGAACCGCCTGGCACGCGCTCAAGGTCCCATGGATTACGTGTTGGTGTAAAACTGGAATTCTCGTTGGATGAGCCCATGGCGAACTCATCAAGATTTAATTTACCGATTGTCACCGACTGATGATGCTTTAGCTTTTGGATAGCTGTTGCGTCATACAAAGGATCGTTAAAGTTTTTCAAAAATTGGCTGGCACACGTTAATGGCTGACCTTGAATGGCAATGTTATCTTTAATGCCTGCAGGAATACCAAATAACTTGGCCTGTGCATCATGCCCATTTTCATCCAGTTTGCGGGCATTTTCCCGTGCTTGTTCTTCATTCAGGGATAAAAAAGCCTGGACTTTGCTGTCAACTTCCTGAATTCTGCTGTAAGACGTATCGACAAGGTCCTGGGCTGTGATTTCTTTGGTATGTAACTTCTCTTCAAGTTCTTTAAAGCTTAAATCAAATAATGACATCGTTGTCCCTCCCTATTCCAGGATTGATGGTACTTTGAATTGACCGTTATGTGCATCAGGTGCATTTTCCAGAGCGGCGTCACGGTGTTCCCATTTTTTCGCTTCGTCTTCCCGCATCACATTTTTCAAATCAAGTACATGCGTTGTCGGTTCTACACCTTCTGTATCCAATTCATTTAACTGTTCAGCATAACTGATAATATTGTCCAGGTCTTTAGCAAAGACATCTGCTTCATCTTCAGTGATCGCAAGCCTCGCCAAGTCGGCCACGTGCATGACTTGATCCCGAGTAATATGAGCCATGAACAGCACCTCCATTTATTATGTTTAATCGTTTATAGACAGTTTAACCAAATAACTGTATCACCTATCAGTTTTCCGCTAAAAAAACTGATGCAACACTATTGATAATAGCAGAATGAACGCCTCTTTAGCAACTATTGACAGTCGCACAGCGCATCCCAGAGCAAAAAAAGACCTGAAACAGCAACAGCTATTTCAGGCAAAAACATCATATAGTAATAGGGTAAAAAAACTACTACCAGCACTTCATAGGCTATGAAGCGGTGGTAACGCCATCTTGAATGATGATTGGCGGTTCACGCTCAATCGTTTGATCCGTGTAATGGCCTGTTGTTAGTGACAATGCAACTGTCAGCATGGACCCCAGCAAAATTGCTGCAACAAATTTCTTCATTTATATCCCCCTTTATATGTCAACAAGCTCCTCATAATTCACATTAGCAAGCTTGTAATACTTAGATGCTTCCTTATATTTCTTCTGGCTTTCGAAATGATCAGCTATCATTCTTGTATAAGTTACAAGGTTTGCATAATCCTTATTTTTGCGCAGATAAGGTAAGAAATCGTCTTTAATGATTGATTCGAACTTTTCTATCTCATCATTTAACGCATAATCATATGTGTAGGTTGTAAAGTAAAAATACTTATATTCGTCGTTATACATATTTGTATCAAGTAATTCCTTATTTTTTTTAATCATTTCTTTGGCTTCTTTTAATTTATTAAGACTATGGTATTCCCTAATGAGAGCTGTGGTAGCCGCTATTTTCTCAATAAGTTGTACATCATCAGCGAATGCTACCTCCTCATAATGGTTAATGGCTTCGGTTGGATTCCCTTGCACTGAGTGTAAATAACCAAGATTTTGATTGGACAACTGTATAATTTGTTTATTGTTAACCATCTCACCCAAATGCTTTGCCAGATTCTGGTTTTTAATTGCCTTATCATACATTTTTAGTCGTCTATATGCGATTCCCAATAAAATATGACAATGTGCACATCTAGTGAAATTATAAGATTTTTGATAAACATCTAATGCTGGTTCTGTATACTCAATAGTTTCCAAGGTTTGCCGCAATTTGCTATGAGAAACTGCAATTGTATATTGCGTATCGGCGACTTCCTCATCTTCTAATTCCATCCGCTTCATATTTTCTTCAGCGAGTTCATATAACCTGAGAGCTTCTACATGGTCTCCAGTAAGTGAATAGTAGTTGCCTCTAAATTTATACCAGTAATATTTTTGAAGCAGATCAAAACTATCATCAATTTTTTTTAGTTTATTGATTTGAACCAGCGCTTCATCATACTCTGCAAAAATCAAGTAATATTTAATCTGATGAATTTCAAACAATAAATGTGCTTTCAGTCTGCTGATGCTCAGCATTTGTACAATTTCTTCGTATAAGTATTTAATTTTGTCTCTGTTTTGCATATCTCTTAATAAAGAACACCATTCAAGAACTTTTTCATGCAAACGCTCATCAACGTCGACATCTGCTTCTATCCCAAGTCGGGCACATAACATTTCAACGATGTCCACGCTTGGAGTGGTGCGTTCGTTTTCTATTTTTGACAGGTAAGACATGGATACGATGCCTTCAGCTAGATTTTCCTGGGTCATGCCCTGTTCAAGGCGTGTCCATTTAATTTTTGCTCCTATTCCCATCGCGTTCACACTCTCTTTTGAATTCTTGACGGGTGAACTTTCCTTAACTTTCCTGTATATCTATCATAACATAGATTTAATGGGCTGTTATTGGGAAAGTCAGGGGGTATAAACCCCTTTAAACCCGTTGAAAACTTTCCTACTTTCCTATATCTATGAAAATCGGTTATGAAAACGCCCCTTACATTTATTGCAAGGGGCATTTTAAAGTTATTTGGTTGTTAGCTTATAGCATTTCAGATGTTGACTTGCCTTGCATGTGGTGGATCAGATAATCCGGGCCACCAGCTTTGGAATCTGTTCCTGACATGTTGAATCCGCCAAATGGGTGATAGCCGACGATTGCGGCTGTACAGCCACGGTTAAAGTACAGATTACCGACATGGAAGTCTTGGCGTGCTTGCTCTTGGTGTTCACGGTTGTTCGTGATAACAGCACCAGTCAAGCCATAATCTGTATTGTTCGCAATCTCGATGGCTTCGTCAAAGTTCTTCGCTTTAGCAAGCGCAACGACAGGTCCGAAGATTTCTTCATGCATAATACGTGCATCAGGGTCCAAGTTGCCAAATACAGTTGGGTTTACGAACCAGCCTGTGGAGTCGTCACCTTTACCGCCGGCAAGCAATTCGCCTTCTTTTTCACCGATTTCAATATACCCGGTAATTTTATCATAGGCTGCCTGGTCAATAACCGGACCCATGTATAGGTTGTTTTCATCTGCTGGGTTGCCGACTGTCAATTCGTTTGTCAATTCAACAACACGGTTCTGCACCTGGTCATACACGTCCTCGTGAATGATGGCACGTGAACATGCTGAACACTTCTGGCCTGAGAATCCGAATGCTGACTGAACGATTGACTGAGCTGCTAACTCCAGATCAGCTTCTTTATCTACAACAATTGTATCCTTACCGCCCATTTCAATAATAGTGCGCTTCAGCCACTTCTGGCCTTCCTGAATCTTGGCCGCACGTTCAAAGATGCGTGTGCCGACATCGCGAGAGCCAGTGAAGCTGACAAAGCGGGTGCGCGGATGGTCTACAAGATAGTCGCCAACCTCGCTGCCTGGGCCAGGGATGTAGTTGATGACCCCTGCTGGCATACCTGCTTCTTCAAGAACTTCCATCAATTTATAAGCAATAACCGGTGTAGCGCTTGCCGGTTTCAGAAGCACAGTGTTGCCTGTAACCATGGCAGCAACTGTTGTACCTGTCATAATCGCAAATAGGAAGTTCCAAGGTGAAATTACAACACCGACGCCAAGCGGAATATAATGATACTGGTTAGATTCAATTGGGCGGCTGTTGACTGGTACGCCATCTTTCAATTCAAGCATTTGACGGCCGTAATATTCCAGAAAGTCAATGCCTTCAGCAACGTCGGCATCGGCTTCTTTCCAAGGTTTCCCGCCTTCTTTGATCAAGTGCGCTGTAAATTCAGCTTTACGACGACGAATAATGGCAGCACTCCGGAAAAGGATGTCTGCACGGAATTTCGGGTCAGATTTTCTCCATGTTTCAAACGTTTTATCAGCAACTTGCATGGCTTTTTCAGCCAAATCTTTATCAGCCTTTGAAACATAGCCAACGACCTCTTCTTTGTTGGCAGGGTTGACTGAAACAATTTTATCTTCAGTTGTAATGCGCTCGCCGCCAATGATCAGCGGGTATTCTTTGCCCATGTCTGCCTCAACGGCTTTAATCGCTTTCAACAAAGCTTGTTTGTTCTCTTCAACTGTGAAATCTGTAAACGGTTCGTGTTTATAAGGTACGACCATTTTTTAAAACCTCCCCTTGTTGATCTATAAACCAGCTCAAGTAGATTAGGCCAGTCATTTTCCACTCTATATTTTAACGTATTTCATTAAGTACTTCAATTAAATGCGTTTTCAATTGGTAATATATACGTTTGGTTCATCTTCACCTGCTTTTCGGTAAATGAGACTTTCTGTTCGATTTTCTGATGTGACTTCAATTTGCAAATCATACTGTGTGCCGAATGTTTCTTTAACAAGTCCATATACGTATTGGGTGAACCCAACACTTTCACCTTTGCCGTAAAACTCGATTGGTATTTCGATATTCAACTGTTTTAGATTCTCATCGATATAAAACCCTTTACCGACATATCCGACATAGTTTGGGAAGAATTCAGCAATGCCCTCGCCAAAACGCTTCATCATTTGATAATCATCAAAATATTTTTCCTCAGCTTCTTTGGAAGGGAATAAAATATTTTCTTCCTTGACCTGTTCCCAATCCCCAACCATTCTTCCGGGCGGCTCAGCATAGGTAACGGCTTCGTAGTTTCCCGGTACAGGTGAGGCCTGGTCTTCTTCTTGGTACAAAGCAATCATGATTGGTACGTTTTGAAGTTCTTCGTTTTTGCGCAATTCTTCAAGAATGGCTTGGGCGTCTTCTTTTCCGGCCTGAAGTGCTTTTTTCTTATCCAGCTTTTTGGAGTATTGGTGACCATCGACTGTAAAATGGTAGACAGACTTTAGGGCGAGGGCGATTGATACACCAACGACTTCTACAGTATTATCTTCATTTTTCTTTAGAAAGTTTTGCTCCAGAATATGAGACAAATAGCGTGGGTTTTCTTTCTGATAATCTGCCTTCGCTTTAAGACTTACATCTTCTTTATCGTCAAATGGGTCTTTATCCGGGTTCAATTGGTCAATTAATGTTTTGACATTTGACAAGTACTGTCCTTCTCTAAAAAAGTACTTCTCCGGATCAAAGTGTGATTTGGAAAGCCGCTTGAGCCCTTCTTCCATTTCATCAATATCGACACGATTGGCTACCTGATCTGTAATCACACCACGCGCCGCGCTTGTTTTGTATGGCAAAATGGTCCGGTAGTTTTCTTCGTTTAACTGGTAACTTGTAACGATCGATGGTTCTTCCTTTGGTTCATCCTCTTTTTCCACGACTTCCTCTTCTTGATTCATATTCGGTACACAGCCTGTCACAACAAGGAACAGGCTCATGATGCCGATTGCGAGTTTTTTCATATTATGTCGCTCCCTATGCATTCAGGACGTCTTGGAGTTTCGTCTCGTCCCAAATGTCGATCCCTAATTCACGTGCTTTCTCATATTTTGATCCGGCTGCTTCTCCGGCAATGACAATATCAGTGTTCGCACTCACACTGCCTGTGACAGATCCGCCCATAGCTTCGATTGTTTCCTTAAGCTCATTCCGTGTGTAATTCTCCAGTTTCCCGGTCAGAACAACTGTTTTGTCATTAAAAGGTGAATCAGCTTCAGGCGCACTGAGCTCAGGCCCTTTATAGATCATATTGACGTCCAGCTGTTTCAGATCTTCAAGCAATTCTGTTACATGTGGCTCGGCAAAATAGCGTACGACTGAATCCGCCATTTTTTCTCCGATTTCATCGACAGCAACCAAGTCATCGTAAGTTGCCTCCGAAAGAGCATCCATTGTCCGAAAATGTGCAGCAAGGGTCTTTGCGGCTTTGGCGCCAATAAAACGGATCCCGAGGCCAAAAAGCAATTTTTCCAAAGAATTATTTTTGGACACTTCGATGGCATTCAATAGGTTTGTGGCTGATTTTTCGCCCATCCGCTCCAGCTCCAATAAGGAAGGTTTTTGTAGCCGATAAATATCGGATATGGTTTGAACAAGCTTCTCTTTGAAAAGCTGTGCAATGACCTTCTCACCCAGTCCGTCTATATTCATGGCATCCCTTGAGACAAAATGGATGAGCCCTTCCTGAAGTTGGGCCGGACAATCCGGGTTGATGCAGCGGAGTGCAACCTCATCTTCCAGATGAACCAGCTCACTGCCGCATGCTGGACAGTCATCAGGCATGGCGTAGGGTTCAGCATCTTCCGCACGTTTTTCCATAATCACACGAATGACTTCCGGAATAATGTCGCCTGCTTTTTTAATCGCAACAGCATCCCCAATCCGGATGTCTTTTTCCTCGATAAAATCAGCATTATGCAGTGACGCCCGCTGCACAGTCGTCCCTGCAACTTTGACAGGGGTCAAAATCGCTGTTGGGGTCACGACACCGGTGCGTCCCACACTCAGTTCAATGCCAGTCAGAGTGGTCACAGCTTCCTCAGCAGGGAATTTATAAGCAATCGCCCAGCGCGGGCTGCGGGCAGTGTAGCCCAATGTCTCCTGCTGTTCAAGATTGTCAACTTTAATCACAATGCCATCAATTTCATAATTGAGCTCTGGGCGTTCGACCGTCCATTTGTTCACATAATCAATGACGTCATCAATGGTGGCACATTTCTTCCATTCGGGATTGGTTTTAAATCCGAGTGACTTTAAATAATCCAGTCGTTCACTGTGTGCTTCGAGCTCACCGTCTTCCCATTCGCCTACACCATATAAGAAGATATCCAGATTGCGGCGGGCAGCAATTTTCGGATCAAGCTGACGCAGAGATCCCGCTGCCGCATTACGCGGATTCGCAAACGGCTCTTCACCGCGTTCATCCCGATCTTTGTTCAGGCCTAGAAAAGACTTGTGCGGCATAAACGCTTCACCGCGCACTTCTATCGTTGTCTGATCCTTGACTTTTAGCGGTATCGACCGGATCGTGCGCAGGTTGCTTGTTATATCTTCACCTGTTGTGCCGTCTCCTCGTGTTGCCCCGCGGACGAATTGTCCATTTTCATATGTCAGAGACACTGCCAGCCCGTCAATCTTCAATTCACAGACATAGGTGATGTCTGAATCGACACCCTGGCGGACACGGCGGTCAAAATCCCTGAGTTCCTGTTCGTTAAAGGCATTGCCGAGGCTGAGCATCGGCACACGGTGCTGTACTTTTTCAAACGCGTCAACTGGCTCCGCACCCACACGCTGGGAAGGTGAATCCGGTGTGACGAGGTCCGGGTATTCCGCTTCCAGATCAAGCAGCCGGCGCATGGTTTGATCATATTCTGCGTCAGTTACTGATGGATCGTCCAGCACAAAGTAATCATGGTTATACTGTCTAAGCAACTCCCGCAAATGATTGATTTCTTTTTCTGCATCTTGTTTGTTCATTTTTTGCCATGTCACTCCTTACTGCTTTGTAATCGGGGCAAACTGAGCCAGCACACGCTTCAAACCGGTCGGCGCAGGAAAAGCGATATCCAATTCCATTGCATCGCCTTCACCCTGGACTTTCACCACCGTACCTGTTCCCCATTTTTTGTGATTCAGTTTATCTCCGGGTGCCCAAACTTCTGATTCTGCTCCGGTTGTTCGTACTTTTCTAGCGGCGCGTTTCGGTTTGGGCTTTTCGGGGGCGAACCCGCTGCCTGTTTGCGAAGAACGGCTGCCGAACATCGTTTGTTGGGCTTCTTCTATGCCTTCGATTAAATGTTCCGGTATTTCACTGATAAACCGGCTGATCGGGTTCATATTCGTCCTGCCATATAGCGTACGCATTTTCGCATTTGTCATGTATAGCTCCTGCTCTGCTCGGGTGATACCGACATAAGCAAGACGGCGCTCTTCCTCTAGCTCTTCTTCATCAAAAATTGACCGGCTGTGGGGAAAGACGTTTTCCTCCATTCCAATCAAAAAGACAACCGGGAATTCCAGGCCTTTAGCTGAATGCAGCGTCATGAGCGTAATTTTTTCTTCATGATCGGGATCATTAGCATCAACCCGGTCAATATCCGCAATCAAAGCGAGGTCTGTCAAAAAGGCCACAAGTGTTTTATCTTCACTGGATTCTTCAAATGACTTTGTAACGGTCATGAATTCCTCCAGGTTCTCAAGACGTGATTGGGCTTCAATGGTCCGTTCATTTTTCAGCATCGTTTCATAGCCTGTCCGCTCCAGAACCGCTTCCACCATGTCTGTTGCTGTCAGGAATTCCTGTTGCTGGGACAGGGATTTGATCAGGCCTGAGAATTCTGCCAGTGCCTGAGCTGCCTTCTTCGGAACACCTGTGAAATCCACTTCTTTTGTCGCTGTAAACAAAGAAATATCATGTGCATTCGCATAGGCCCGCAGCCGTTCAATCGATGTAGCACCGATGCCCCGCTTGGGCTCGTTCACCACCCGTTCGAAACTGATGTCATCATCAGGGTTGACGATCAGGCGCAAATACGCGGTCATGTCCTTGATTTCCTTGCGCTCATAGAACTTGGTGCCGCCGATCAGCTGATAGTTCATATTGGATTTCATGAGTGTTTCCTCAATCGCACGGGACTGCGCATTTGTCCGGTATAAAATGGCGATCTCTGCAGGCGTGAATCCGCCTGATCCTGTCAGTTCCTGAATCTTTTCAGTCACAAAGAACGCTTCTTCCTGTTCAGTGGATCCTTGATAGTAATGAATGTTTTTGCCGCTGGGATTGTCTGTCCACAGATTCTTTGGCTTGCGGCCGGTGTTGTTGTCTATAACGGTGTTTGCTGCTTCAAGAATCGCTTTCGTCGACCGGTAATTCTGCTCCAAAAAGATCGTCTCTGCCGACGGATAATCCTTTTCAAACGTTAGGATGTTCTGGATGTCCGCACCTCGCCAGCGATAAATCGATTGATCGGAATCGCCGACCACACACAGGTTCTGAAACCTCGCTGCCAGAAGCTTCACGAGCTGGTACTGGGCATGGTTGGTATCCTGATACTCGTCCACATGGATGTATTGGAAACGGCGCTGATAGTACTCAAGCACTTCAGGCACACGGTTGAACAGCTGAATCGTCTGCATGATCAGGTCGTCGAAATCGAGTGCCTCATTCTTTTGCAATGTTTTCTGATAGTTTTCATAGACTTGCGCCACTTGACGCTCATAAAAATTGCCAACTTCCGCGCTGTATTTTTCAGGTGTGATCAGTTCGTTCTTGGCAGAACTGATCTGCCCGAGCATCGCCCGCGGCTCAAATTTTTTCGGGTCGATATTAAGGTTTTTAAGAATTTGTTTAATGACCGACAGCTGATCCCTGAATCCAGTATTGAAAAGTTGCGGTTATACCCGATTCGATCGATATCCCGTCTTAAAATACGCACACACATCGAATGAAAGGTGGAGACCCACATATATGCGCCTTCCGGACCGACAAGGCGTGCCACCCTGTCTTTCATTTCACGGGCCGCCTTATTGGTAAACGTAATCGCCAGCACATTGCGCGGGGCGACATCCTTTTCATCGAGCAAGTAAGCAATTCGGTGTGTCAGCACACGCGTCTTGCCGCTTCCAGCCCCTGCCATAATCAGTAAAGGACCGTCTGTATGCTGAACAGCTTCCTGCTGCTCTTTATTCAAACCTTTCAGTAATTCATGCATTTGATCACACACCTTCCTTTATGACATACCCTGAACGGCTTTAACCGTTTTAAGGGCCTGTTTTAAATTCGTGTATAAACTGTTGCCGACCACGACGATATCTGCATAGGTCTTCATCTCTTGTGCCTGCTCTGGTGTTATAATTCCTCCCCCATAGACCAAAAGGGTTTCATCCAATTCATTGCTGACCCGCTCCACCAGACCGGGATCCCCATATGTACCACTGTACTCCATGTAAAAAATCGGCAAACGAAACATCCGCTCTGCCATATAAGCATAGGTCAGAACATCGTCTTCATCCGGCATCAGACAGTTCGTATGTGTGAAGGCTTTTGCATCTTCATTTAAAATACAGTAGCCTTCCATCATAATCTCTTCCCAGTTCATCATCGGCTTGAACGTTTTAATCGCTTCGTGCTGAACATCCATCATCCATTTCTTATCTTGGCTGTTCATCACCATCGGGATGAAATAGTAATCAAAGCCCGGTGTCACTGATTCGACATTGGATATTTCCAGAATGCACGGCACAGTGTGACGGCGAATGCGCGACAGCAAATCAAGCACACCATCAAGCGTCACATCATCTGTTCCGCCAACAATGACCGCATCAGTGCCCGATTCACACACCGCATCCAGCGCTTCATCCGAAATCTCTTTCGCCGGATCCAGCTTAAATATATGTTTCCACTCATTCATTGCATAGTTCAACAGCTGACGCCTCCATCATTGTAGTACGTTCATTCATTATAACAAAAAAGCACCTGTTTGGGGTGCCTGATATCTTTCACAGATAACTTATGAGGAATCAAAAGCGCAGGCGCCTTGCTCACCCCCGAAAAGCATAAGCAAGAACGTGCAGTGGCGGTCTGTGCCACGGAGCGTTCTTGCTTATGACTCGAGGGGGTAGGCGCCGGAGCTGGAGGAATCAAAAGCGCAGGCGTCTTGCTCACCCCCGAAAAGCATAAGCAAGAACGTACAGTGACGGCACTAATATTTTTCTGTACATTAAAAAACAGGTGCAAACAAGAATTGGCCTTCTGTTTGCACCTGTTTTATTTAACATATAATATCTTGTGGTTCTTTGTCACGGTTCAGAAATGCCCTCACTTCCTTGGGCGTCAGCCCGAACGCTTTGGCTTCCCTTAACAGCTCGACCCATTCTTCATCGTATACATGTTTGTAAGTTACCTTTTCCACATTCCCGCCCCATATCCCCTGGAAATCCAGCCGTCATCGTGTAAAGTTAAACATTAGACCTGTGATTTTGCGTCGTCATTTTTCAATGAGTTTGCCCTTGTCAGGGAATGTTCTACTGAGACTATTATACTATAGAAAGGATGTTTATTTTCTGTCTTCTTTTGTCAATCGTGTACTAGTTTTGTCACGTTTGTGACGATAATTCCCGTTAACCCGCTTTGAGGGCTCTTTTCCTCTGATAGACTGCTATGAACAGACCAGCTGCCAGGGTCAAAAGACCTGCCAGTAAAAACATGAACATGGATGTTGCTGTGTACGGCAGTTTAAAACCAGATGTGCCGCTGTCGATCATACCATCAATGTAGGCGGTATCTGTTCCGCTTGCTATGGCATCTCCTTCTGCTTTAAGGACAAAAGAAAAGGAAGTGTTAAGGCCCTGAAATTCATTTCCCAAATGTTCCGGAAAGCGGATGGTGACATCCAGCGTTTCCTGTGATTTTGACTGCAAGCTGCCCGTAACCTTTGAAAAATCCGCGAGTTTTCCATTGTACAATTCATCTGTGTCTTGTTTAATTTCAAGCCATAATTCATCAAACAACAAATCTGATGGCTGATTTTTCAGCTGCATGGTATAACTGAAATTCTGAGATCCGTTGTTTTCAACCGTCACTGTTCTCGGCGCCCAATCACCAGGTTTCATATTTTCAATATTAAATAGAGAGCCACTGGGAGAAAGGTCCAGCACAACATCTCTGCTCTCTTCCGTCTCCGCAAAAGCTGTATGTCCCGGCAGCATCAAAACACAGATCCCTAATGCCAGCATCGTGCATACCGATAAGATGTTTTTCAACCCGACCCCTCCTTTTACAACGCCCGTTTAAGATGATTCCTGGTTTCTTTTTTGTTTCAATTCAAGTTCCGATAACGCTTTCCAGATAACGAATCCGGAGTAAATCAACATCAGGATACCAGGGATCAGCATAAAGAATGCGCCGTTCTTCGTTTGAATGGCGTTGACAAGGTAACCAACATAAGGAACGGTGAATCCCGTGTATTCTGCTACCACATTTCCGGATAATACCGGGCTGGAATCTTCAGCATTATTGTTGTCGCCTTTGGTCCGGTACATCACATGGTCACCACTGTTTTGAACTTCTGTTATGCGGTGGGTGATCAGCTTACCGTCTTCTTCCTGAAACGTGATAACGTCATTCGCTTTGAATCGTGTCATATCGCCGCCAGGCTTGACAGCAATGATTGATCCTGTTTGAATACCGGGCTCCATGGATCCTGACAAAACAGTCTTAAGCTGATAGCCGAACATTTCAGGCTCTCCGCCCGAAATCTTGGTCACCATCACCATGGTGGCGACACTGATGAGCAGCACAAACAATACAGTTGTTACAATATTATTGACCCATTTCATCACTTTCCGCTTTTTCATCAAGATGGTTCCTCCTCTTTCACACCAGCAGGCTCCTCAGTTTGTTCTGATTGGTCTGATTTAGTGCCTGGTGACTTTTGCTCTCTCTTTTTATCGTCATTTGATGGTTTTTCCTTTTTAGCCTCATCTTTAGCTGAATCTTGCTCTGAGTTTGTTTCCTTGGTTTTCTGCTTCTTTTCAGGTTCTCCTTCTATCTCTTCTGAGTGGTCTGTTTCCCCTTCTGCCTCAGGCTGTTCTGGTTGTTTTTCTTTTTGCTTTGCTTTTTCAGGCTCTTCATCTGTTTCGTTTTCCTGTTTGTCAGTTTCAGTGGCTGGTGGTTCTTCTTCCTCAGGTTCTGGCTCGGTTTCACAGATGACTTCAATCTTTTCGCTCCAGACCTGTGCATCTCTAGGATGATCTTCACGCTGATGAATAACGAACTGGTAAAAGCCGGGTTGATCTGTCTCATATGTAAGCTCAGCCATCTCACCAGCTTCGAGAACATCAATGATCCCTTCACCCGCATTAAGTGCTACCGCTGCTCCATCTTCTTGCGGATTCCCGGTTTCGGAATAATACACCTCATATAAGCTTGTGTCTTCCATAGCCCCCTCACCCTTGTTAGAGATCACGGTTGTGATCTCCGCTGGACAAGAAACCTCAGCTTGATCAATCACCTCAGTGAATGCCAGATCACTTCCATCCCATATGCTCCATGTCCCAGTCGCGACCTGCTGGCTGATCTGTGTTGTGCTGGAGAAGTGGGCAGTCGTACTTGAAATCATGTAACCCGCTGTGAATAAGACCAGATAGAAAATGAAGCTTGTTTTCATTAGAATGATCAACAGACGATTTTTCTTTCCGAATTTAATAACGCGTTTACTCCGCATGCCCGCTCCCGCCTTTCTGTGCTTATGACGATTCATAAAAAGAAAATCAGAAATTTTTGTCTTATGAATCGTTATAAACGAGAGGGGGGGATCCCCTCTCTGAATGATTTATCTGCTTTCACCATCTGTTTGATGTGCTTCGAATGTCCACTTAAGTTCCAGTGAATCTTTCTGGAACATGTTTTGATCATTATTATTGTCCACAAATTCGAACTCGACATAAAGGTCATCAGAAGTACCCGCCTTCATGCCACTCGCTTCATCTCCCCAGCCAAACCAAGCCCAGATCTGGTTTTTGACAGCATCTGGCATGTCGCCTTGCAGCTCAGCCAATGTTCTTGATACAATGACATTTTCTTCTGGTTGAAGAACACCATTTTTATCTTCGTTTTTCAGAAAGTTAACACGAATATGTTTACCCATATCCTCTGTATTATCGCCATGATAATCATTGACTGTATAGTCTGTGTGAATGAACACTTCAGAGATATCAAGTGATCCATTGTTCTCCAATTTAAATGTACGGTTCATCCAGTCACCCGGTTTAAGGTTGTCAACATCAATTATAGTTGTTGGATTCACAGCCAAATCCAATGTTCCCGCTGCAAAAGTATTGTTTGAAACTTCTTCATCACTGAAATAAGCAAACGTTCCACCGCCAACCAAGCTGACACCCAATATTGCCGTTGCAATGCCCATACCTAACTTTTTCTTAATACTCATTTAAAAATTCCTCCCCGATTATTAATATGATGTGTGACAACACTTTTTCGCCACATTTGAAATACCTGATTCATTTCATACTCCAACGACTGCTGCATCAATAACTGCTTTATTTTTTTAAAGTTTCCCCCGGATACATTCACCCGCCTTTCGTATGTAATAGCGCCACCAGCAATTCGTTCTTTTTAACTGGGTCTATGCTCTTAGTTGAGAACGATAACTGAAGTGTACTTGATTTTGTTCTTTATTGAAAACGTCAAAAACAGGCAAATGTGCTTTATAACGTACGATTTGCTGTGTTCCTCTTTCCTTTCCTTTGTTTTACGCAGTATTTCGTTTTTTTTAAAGAACACTTAACATAATCTCTACTAATTTGTCTGAACAGATACATCCCTATAAACCTCAACCCTGTTATTGGTATGTTTTCCATCTCGTTTTTATGATCATGTGCTCAGAAACTTTCATTCAAAGCAGACCATAAAAAAAGACCAGAACACCTCCCGTTCGGTGTCCTGATCTGATTCATCTGTTTATCTGTTACTTTTCCATTCTCTCAAGCGTCATCTCATAGCCGCCGCTGCCGTAGTTGAGGCATCTGCGTACTCTGGAGATGGTTGCGGTTGAAGCTTTGGTCTGATCCTCTATCGCTTGATAGGTTTGGCCTTCTGAAAGCATTTTTGCCACTTGAAAGCGTTGAGTCAATGAATGGATTTCGTTCATGGTGGCTAAGTCATCAAAGAAACGATAGCACTCGTCTTTCGTTTCAAGGGACAGGATGGCTTCAAATAACTGATCGAGTTGTTCACCGCGCAGTTTATCAATTTGCATGCCGGCACCTCCTGAGATTTATTCGTTTGAAATATGCACCGATTGTTCAATGCCTGGGTTGGCCGGAACGACATTGACCCATGTTTGTCCAGGAACAAAGCCAACTGGATTGCCGTCCTTAACTGGAATAAGACGCCCTGAGCGGTTTTCCCACTGAATTCGCTGTATTTTGCCCTTTTGGATTAAAAAAGCGTTGCCGCCTGAATCCAGATCAATGGCTCGGCGGCCTGCGTCATCGATGATCTGATGCGGGGCTTCTACGATAAAGACGTTTTCCACGGAAATGGGTGTTTCATCGTTCAATTCAACTGTTTGTTCGCGGTCATTAAAACGGGTATATGTGCCTTCTTCTGACTGATAGTCAAATTCTACAATTTCCATCGGGGTATTGGAGTAAACAATCTCTACATGGTCAGCTTGATCCCCAGGGATTTCACCTGAAGCTGCTTCATCAAGAAAAGGCAGCGGCTCATAGTCATGCTCAGTCGCATACCCTTTAGAAGCGGCCACATCATCCACCGCATTAAAGAGTAAATACGAATTGTGCGGGGCTTTGCGGAAACTTTCCCGTTTAAACAAATGCTGATCGTTATCATAGATCGCACCGTTCAAATGTTCAATACCCCTCTTTTGAATCATATTGTCTATAAAGCCAGCCGCACCATGGTAAACGTACAGAGCATCATAGCTGTCAGCCAGGTTGAAGTAATATTCCCGCGCACTGCGCACAGGTCCAACCACCTCAGGCTCCTGACTTTGGAAAAGGGCAAGAAAACGTGTGATTTTTCCTTCAGCCAGAATCTCAAACACAATATCAGCCTTGGACAACCCTGATTGCGGACGCGCTTTGGTGTGGTTGTTAATCATGACACCGACCGCCCGATTGTTAACAGTTTCATTCGTACCAATGCCTGTAAAAGGATAGACATTGTCATAACCCGCTTCCTCTTCAGGCGGCTCTTTGGTTGTCACACCACTGTCCTTTGTTTTATTCGGTTCGGCTTCTTTTGTTTCTTCATTTTCAGAACATGCAGTAAGCGTAAGCAAAACGAGCAGAACGACGGTCCATATGCGCCAATGTTGTTTCATATGTTTCCACCTTTTCGAAAAGTCAATGCCTGTCTCTACTATACGCTATCTCATGATGGCTGGGAAGAGGACTTCCCGTTTTTTTACATCAATAATGCCCTGCTGAGTGATCCGAATATAAGGCAGGTGGGTGGAAGACAAGAACAGAATGCTGTAGATCGGATCTGAAAATGGATAACCGTGTTGAACCAATATCTCACGCAGTTCCTTTTCTTTAGCAATTAAATCAGCCATGCTGCCGTTGTACATCGCACCACCGAGCGTAAGGGGCATTTCTGTTAAAATATCGCCGTTATGCACGGCGACAATGCCACCTCCAAGTGCCTTCATACGCTGAAAAGCTGTCCGCATGTCTTGTTTATTCTTCCCGATCAAAACGATATCGCCCGTTGTCGAGTAAGAGCTCACAATTGCCCCAAGCTCTTTTGTAAAGCCTTTAATGGTTGTATTCACACGCCACTCCCCATGTTTGTCGAGCAGTACAAGAAATGCATCATCATTGTTGATCGGAAGCTGTTCCAGCGATACATCCACTTCAATTGCATACGGTTCAATGATCACATCGTTCAGCATTTTCAATCCCACCGGAATCGAAAATTGCAGATCACTTTCATCAATATCCCAACTCAGTTCGGCAGGGCCCAGACCATGCTGCTCCCAATCGATCTGTCGTTCTTTCAGGAAAACACCGTCTTCTGCCACCCATTTGCCTTTCGCTAAAACACGCTTCGGATGCGGATTGTCTTTCGCCTCCAAGAAATTGATGTGGGCAATCCTTCCCGGGGTAATGCTGCCAATTTGATCATGCAACCCAAAATGCCGGGCCGGATTGAACGTCGCCATCTGATACGCTTCTTCAACCGGCACACCCTTCTGGATGGCAATATCAATACAAATATTCATAAGACCTTGCTCATAAAAATTCGGTGTAGATCCATCTGTAGTCATCGTCGTATTTTCAAAATTGGTCAGCCCCTTGGCCAGCAGCTCCTCCAGTATTTGCGGCAGATCCGGCCTGATGGATGAATAGCGCATACCAACATTGTACCCAAGCTCCAAACGTTTGAAGACATCCTCTCCTGATATCGCTTCATGCTCACCATCCACGCCCAGCAGTTTCATTTTCGTCAATGTCTTTTCTGAAGCCCCGGCTAAATGACCTTCGACAGGCTTGCCTTTCCGTTTCGCTTCCTGTATCCAGTATAATAAAATATCGTCCCCATCCAGAAGACTCGGCCAAGCTGTCAGTTCGCCACCCTGAATGACAGCAGGATGTGCAAGCCATGACAAAATGTCTTTCGTATTAAACAAGGATTCTTCGTCCTGCAGAGCAGTCTGCGAGTCCAATCGAGCCCACCAGTACATTGATACAGGCAGACTCTGGAATGCGTCCAATAGGGAAAACGCTTTCTTTTTATTTAATAAAAAATGCCACATAAGGTTGTCGTTGACAAGTGTCGTTGTCCCATAAGCGGCCGCTTGACGTGCGAGCGTCTCTGGATTATAAAGCTGAAAAGGATGTGCGTGCGGTTCTACATAGCCTGGCACGAGGTATTGGTCTGTACAGTCCACAATTTCTGTTCCGTCTGTGTTTGCCGGCCATTCGCTTCCAACATAAATAATCCGATCCCCATCAATCCATATATGCGCTTCCGTCCATTTTTTTGTATACGCGTTTAAGTATACAGCATCTTTCAAAACCAATGACGGAGCACGTTTCCCGTCCACAACTGCCACATGTTTACGCATTTCAGTATTGCGCCAGTGAAAGTTTTTTTCCAACATAAAGCAACTCTCCAAAAAGTAATTTACACTATTCTACCACAGTTTAACTTTAATACGGTAAACCTTTTCAGCATGAAAGTGACTTTTTTATGACATCGCATACAAAAAAATTGATAAGCAGGATCTCCCTTATTTTTAAAATTTCACAGTAAACCCTTATTAAACAGTAGACACAAACAGCGACGTAGAGAAAACTCGTTCTGGCTGTTAAGTGAAAAGACAAGTCAATGTGCGTGACAAGCGTAGGGTGATTTCCGCTACGGACAGTTCGCTTTCCGCGGGCATGGCCTCAGCCTCCTCGTTCGCAAAGACCGCTCACTGCGGGGTCTTCGGACTCATGCTATTCCCGCAGGAGTCGAGTGTCCTTCGCTTCAATCACCCTATTTAATTTTATGGCTTGGACGGCTCTGTACATAATTGCATTTGAACCATTACACTCTCTCAATCAGTCCTGTCCAAGCCTTAACATTGCGTCTCGTTCCTGCAGTATAACTTTTTCGCTTTAAATACACCTAATTTTTATAATGGAAAATTACGTGCTAAATTAAAATGTATAATACTTATTTTCACCGAGCTCCGGGAAAACACGGAGACTCCTATGGGAGCAAAAGCCTCGGTGAGACCCCACAGCGCGCAGCGCGAGGAGGCTCAGCAGCGCCCATGGAAAGCACAGTGTTTTCCCGGAGATCGGTGGGGCGAGGCAGTCATAACAGTCATAACGTCCTCACTTAGTTCGCAGTCTACGGATACTGTGTGTTAATCAATAGCAACAATCTATACAAAAAGCCTAAGAAAAAAGAGATCCTGTCGTGTAATGGACTGGATCTCTCTATATTTCAATTTCTATAAACCAATGTCAGTTCGGTAAAAGTAGTCTGTGTTGTTATCAATTTGTTTGAGTGCTTGGTACACGGTTTTTGCGGCTTCTGGAGCAGTATCGTTTTTGGCTCCAACGAGAAGAACGCGCCCGCCGTTTGCCACAAGCTGCTCGTCTGTCCCAGCAACCCCGGCATAGGCTGTATAGACATTACCATTGATTTGCGGGATTGGCATGCCTTTTTTGTATGCTTCTGGATAACCGTTTGCAGCAAGAACCACCCCAACAGAAGCTTGATCTTCCCACTCAAGTTCAGGATCTTTTCCAGCCAACACATCTTCAAAGACCTGCAACAAATCATTTTTCATAAGCGGCAAAATGATTTGTGTTTCGGGATCGCCGAAACGTGTGTTAAACTCAATGACTTTCGGACCTTCTTGAGTCATCATGAGACCGGCGTACAAAACACCCGTGAAAGAGCGGCCTTCCGCAATGAGTCCGTCAGCCGTTTTTTGCAGGATGTGTTCATAGCTGAATGTCAGATCTTCAGCACTCACATCTGGAACAGGTGCATAGCCGCCCATACCTCCAGTGTTTGGGCCTTTATCCTGGTTGTAGGCGCGCTTGTGGTCACGGGCTGTGATCATTGGATAAACGTCCTTGCCATTTACAAAGGCCATCAAAGAAAACTCTTTCCCTTCCATAAATTCTTCGATGACGACAGTGGCACCAGCATCAGCAAACCGTTTGTTGACCAGCATATCATCAACGGCCTCAATGGCTTCTTCGGTCGTTTCAGCCACAACAACGCCTTTTCCCGCTGCAAGTCCGTCCGCTTTCACGACAATTGGGACACCTTGTGCTTGAATATAATCCTTTGCTGCTTCAGGGTCTGAAAATGTCGCATAAGCTGCTGAGGGAATTTCATGGCGCTGCATGAACGCTTTGGCATAGCTCTTGCTGCCTTCCAGAAGTGCCGCTTTTTGGGTTGGGGCAAATACCTTCAATCCTGCTTCGTGAAACCGGTCAGCAATTCCCAGTTCAAGCGGGGCTTCGGGGCCCACAATGGTCATACCGATGTCTTTGCTATGGACTAGAGCGATCAAGCCATCAATATCCGTTTCAACGATATCCACACACGTCGCTTCTGTTATGCCTGCATTTCCCGGGGCAGCATAAAGTTCATCCACCATTGGACTTTCCGACAGCTTCTGAACCAGCGCATGCTCCCTGCCCCCCTTACCAATCACAAGTACATTCATCAGACCAACCCCTTTTTTAAAAAATGAATGATTTTCTTCTTATATATCTCCGTTGGTATCTACTAAGACACCGTTTCCGTAAACTGCGAACTAATTAGTTAGATCTAATTTGGAATTTTATGGCTGCCACTGGCAACCGCTCGGGGAAAACACTCCGCGTCCAGTGGGCGCTGATGAGCCTCGGGCCCACAGGATGTGGGTCATGAAGGCGTTGCGACAGGACGTCGCGGTTTTAGCCTTCCTTCCCCTACTGCGCGCTGTGGGGTCTCATCTAGGCTTTTGCTCCCACGGGAGTCTCCGTGTTTTCCCCGAGCTGGATATGAGAGGTTATTCTCTAACTCTTATGTGAGTAGAACCGTCCAAGCCTCTGAATTACATAGAGTGATTGGAGCGGAGGGAAGTCGACTCCTGCGGGAACAGCACGAGTCCGAAGACCCCACAGCGAGTACATTAAGGAGGGTCGACTAAAACCGCCCTTTGCGGGCAACGTCGACATACCCCTTGCCGGGGCAAGGAGGCTGAGGCCGTGCCCGCGGCTAGAAGACACTGTGAAAGTGGGTTTCTTGAACAGATGTCGCACTTGAGCTGTGATAAAGTTAAAGCGACTTCCCGCAGCGCAAATCACGATACTCTCATTATGGTTAGTTGCCAGAAGCAGTCATTCAAGTTTTCATTAGTTCGCAGTTTGTATCAACTAAGATGACATAGATAGAATTTAATGTTTAAAATGACGCATGCCGGTGTGGATCATAGCAATGTCATGGGTGTTACAGGCGTCGATGGAGTCCTGGTCGCGCTTGGACCCACCTGGTTGAATGATGGCTGTAATCCCAGCTGCGGCGGCTGTTTCCACCGTATCGGGCATCGGAAAAAATGCATCTGAGCCCATTACAGCGCCTTCAGCCTTCTCCTCTGCTTGTTCAAGCGCAATCTTGGCCGCTCCGACCCGGTTCATCTGACCTGCTCCAATTCCGATAGTCTGACCATCTTTCGCCAGCACGATCGCATTAGACTTCACATGCTTGACTGCTTTCCAAGCAAACATCAAATCTTCCCATTCTGCTTCAGTCGGCTGTCGATCTGTTACACAAACCGCATCGTCCCGGCTGAAGGGTTGCTGATCTGCATCTTGAACAAGTAGTCCACCGGTAACACTTTTTAAGAGGTGTTCCCTTTCCTCATGTTCAGTCATTGGTAATTCTAAAAGCCGGATGTTCTTTTTCTGCGTTAAAATCGCCAGCGCTTCATCTGTAAACTGAGGCGCAATCACTATTTCCAAGAAGATCTTAGACAGCTGATCAGCGAGGTCGGCAGTGACTTCACGATTAACAGCGACAATTCCCCCAAAAATTGAGACAGGGTCACTGTTATATGCTTTTTCAAACGCTTCATTTAAGTCGTCCCCACACCCAATTCCGCATGGATTCATATGTTTCACAGCAACCGCTGCCGGCACCTCATATTCACGAAGCATGGCGAGTGCGGCATCTGCGTCCTGGATGTTGTTGTAGGAAAGTGCTTTGCCATTCAACTGATTGGCACGTGCTAGGCTGTTTTCAGGTGCTATCGGTGTTTGATAAAAAGCTGCTGCCTGGTGCGGGTTTTCACCATATCTGAGTGTACTCGACTTTTCATATGTCACGGTGAGCGTCTCCGGAAATGCATTGCCGATCTGATCGTTGAAATAGCCCGCAATCATAGCGTCATAGTGTGCCGTATGACTGAAAACTTTTGCTGCTAGGCGTTTCCGTGTCTCAAGGTCGGCAGGACTATTTTTAAGATGTTCAAGCACCTGATCATAATCAGCAGGATCCACAACGACAGTCAAGCTGGCGAAGTTTTTAGCCGAAGCCCTTAACATAGCCGGACCACCGATGTCGATTTGCTCGATCATCTCATCACTGGTAGCTTCAGATTGCTGCAGCGTTTCTTTAAACGGATACAGATTCACGCAGACAAGTTGAAAGGGTTCAATTCCGCCTTCGTTCAACTGTGCCATATGATTCTCGTCATCTTGTTTGGCAAGCAATCCGCCATGAATATAGGGATGAAGTGTTTTGACACGTCCGTCAAGAATTTCCGGGAAGCCTGTGATATCCGCGACCTGAACGGCAGGAATACCTGCGTCTAGCAGTGTCCGCAATGTGCCGCCTGTTGATACAATTTCATAGCCGAGATCTGCGAGTTCTGATGCAAAAGGGGCCAGTCCCGTTTTATCAGAAACACTCATCAATGCACGTTTTCTCATTATGTCAACTCCTTGGAAAGAATATGGTTAGATTATGTATGCCCGACTCAAAAGAGCAGGCGTGTTTGATGTTGGAGCGCAATGTTCTCTGTCTACCGCAGCCCACCGACAAGCTGATTGATTACTCGGGATAAAGGCGATGTTCCACTTGCTGGATGCGTTGTTTTAACGTGACCTCTGTATCCTCAGGCAAGATGGGAACCTTCTCTTGAGCAATGATTTCTCCGGTGTCCATCCCGCTGTCGACATAATGAATGGTTACGCCTGTCTCCGCGGCTCCTGCTCGGAAAGCATCTCCTATCCCATCTTTCCCCGGAAAAGCCGGCAATAAAGACGGATGAATATTCACGATCCGTCCTTCCCATTCATCAAGTAAAACCGATCCGATCAGGCGCATATAGCCTGCCAGAAACACCCAATCAATCTTATACACTTCCAGCTCTCTTAATATTGCTTTTTCAAAATCTGTCTTTGAGACAAAATCGTCACGATTGATGACAAACGCCGGAACGCCAAGCTTCTTAGCCAAATCAATCACGCCGGCTCCAGGCCGATCGCAGACGAGCAAAGCCACGTCACAAGCAAGGTCAGGACATGCTGCAATGGCTTGAAAATTACTGCCTGTTCCAGAAGCAAATACGGCTGCTCTTACATTAGCCATCGATAAAAGCCACGCCTTCCGTTTGACTGACAGTGCCCAAAACACATGCAGTTTCCTCATTTTGCCGCAGGACTTCCAATGCCTGATCTTTATCCGCTGCATCCACGACAATTGCCATCCCGATCCCCATATTAAAGACGCCAAACATATTTTCATCGCTCACGTCGCCTTGTTTTTGCAGGAAGTTAAAGATTCCAGGGATCTCCCAGCTGTTACGTTTGATTTCAGCACCCATTCCCTCTGGCATCATCCGTGGGAGATTTTCATAAAAACCGCCGCCGGTAATATGGGCAATGCCTTTGATTGTAACGGCCTGTTTCAAAGCAGCAATGGGTTTAGCATATAATTTTGTTGGCGTGAGGAGTTCTTGGTCAAGCGTTTGATCAAGTCCATCGTACTGCTTGTCCAGATCCAGACCCTCAACCAGCTTTCGGACGAGCGAATAGCCGTTTGAGTGGATCCCGCTTGAGGCAAGACCAATGATCGTATCGCCGGGAGCAATTGTTTCACCTGTAATGAGGGCTTTTCGATCTGCAATACCGACCGCAAACCCCGCCAAGTCATATGTGTCCTCGTCATACATTCCCGGCATTTCAGCCGTCTCGCCGCCTATTAAAGCTGCACCAGACTGTACACATCCTTCTGAAACACCAGACACGATTTGTTCGATCATATCTGGATTGTTCTTTCCGCACGCAATGTAGTCAAGGAAAAACAATGGATCAGCACCTTGGGCGACGATGTCATTCACACACATGGCCACAAGGTCAATGCCAATGGTGTCATGCTTGTCCAACTGAAAAGCGAGCTTCAGCTTTGTGCCGACACCGTCCGTTCCAGATACGAGAACAGGTTCCTCGTATTTAAACGATGCGATATTGAAAAGACCGGCAAATGCACCTACGTCTCCAATCACTTCCGGACGATTGGTGCGGGCAATATGCTTTTTCATCCGTTCGACTGCTTCATAGCCTTTGTGTACATCGACACCGGCTTCTTTATATAAGTCTGCCATCTGTCTCCACCTTTTCCCCTAATTAGTCCGGCTTTCATTGCCGGCAGAATGTTCCAGTGTGTCTGTTGTGACCGGATAATTGCCTGTAAAACACGCCTTGCAGATCCCCTGATGAATGGTTTTATCCTTAACAATGGCTTTCTCCAATCCTTCAGGTGATAAGTAAGCAATGCTGTCTGCACCGATTTCTTTCCCAATGTCCTCGACCGTTTGGTTCGCTGCAATCAGTTCTTCCCTCGTTGACATATCAATTCCGTAATAACACGGGTTTGTAACGGGGGTGAGGCGATTCGAACATGGACTTCTGTCGCACCGGCTTCTTTAAGCATTCGGACGATCCGCCTGGAAGTTGTGCCTCTGACAATGGAATCGTCGATCATGATCACACGTTTGCCGGCGACAATGCCTCTGACCGGGGACAATTTCATCTTGACGCCCTGCTCTCTTAACTCTTGAGACGGTTTAATGAACGTCCGTCCGACATAACGGTTTTTAATCAAACCCATTTCATACGGCAGACCAGCCTCTTCAGCATATCCAATGGCTGCTGAGATCGAGGAATCCGGAACGCCTGTCACAACGTCTGCTTCTACCGAGGCTTCCCTTGCTAGTTCAATGCCCATGCGTTTTCTCGATGCGTGCACATTCACATGGTTCAAATCACTGTCCGGTCGGGAAAAATAAACATATTCCATCCCACATAAAGCCCGTTTTTCCCTAAGGGCAAATCGGACCGATGTCATGCCTTCATCTGTAATGGTAATCAGCTCACCCGGCAGGACTTCCCGTTCGAAAGTCGCCCCGATCAAATCAAACGAACACGTTTCAGATGCAACCACATAGGCAGATCCGATCCGTCCAATTGATAAGGGTCGGATGCCATGAGGATCAAGCGCCACATACATTCTGTCATCGGTCAAAATTGTAAAAGCGTAGGCGCCGGTCATTTTTTTAAGGGCCGATATGACCGTTTCTTCAGAGAGTTCTTGTCCATTCCGTTTAATCAGATGTGCAAGCAATTCTGTGTCTGACTTGGTTTGAAAAATACTGCCTTCACACTCAAGCTCACTCCGCAGTTCATCCGAATTCATGATATTGCCGATATGACCAAGAGCCATGTTGCCGGTATGTGAATGAAACAAATGAGGCTGAACATTCTCATACCCGGTGTCACTGTGGGTCACATAATGGATATGACCAATTGCACGCTCACCAGGCAACCGCTCAAGCTGCGGGCGGTCAAAGATGTCATTGACCAGGCCTGTATCTTTGTGCAATCTGATCGTTTTCTTATCACTGACAGCAATACCCGCTCCGTCCTGTCCCCGGTGCTGCATGGCATGCATGCCGTAATACGTGAGTTCTGCTGCTTTCTCGTGTCCCCAGATTCCAAACATTGTTCATGCCTCGCTTTTTAATTTATTTCAGTTTTGCTGGAATGGCATTTTTCCAAAGCGTACTGAGTGTTTCTGCAGATTCATTGATGTGCGGTTCACCATTTACGCTGACGTTTACCTGACCATCATCTGTAACACGTCCGATGTTCACAGCGTCTTCCATACCGTTCTCAAAGGCTTCTTGATGCTCTGGTTTCACGCTGACAATGAAACGTGACTGACTTTCACTGAACAGTTGAACAACCGGATCACCTTTGAGTGCAACATCAAACCCAAGCCCTTTATCTGAAAACACACTTTCTGCCAAGGCAACACCAAGTCCGCCTTCTGAAATATCGTGACTAGAAGCAACGAGGCCATTTTGAATGGCTTGCAAAAGGAGTGTTTGCCTTGTTTTTTCTACTGCCAAATCAATGCTTGGTGCCTGCCCGGTATACGCCCCGTCTACAATCTTCTGCAGTTCACTTCCACCGAATTCCGCTTTTGTTTCGCCTATTACATAAATCAGATCTCCGGCAGCCTGAAAATGACTCGGGGTGATATGATCTAATGATTCATAAAGACCAACCATGCCGATTATGGGCGTCGGGTGAATTGCAGCGCCGTTTGACTGATTATAAAGTGATACATTCCCGCTGATGACAGGAGTTTCCAGAGCAAGACAAGCCGCACTGATCCCGTCAATGCTTTGTTCCATCTGCCAAAAGACTTCCGGATTGGTAGGATTTCCGTAATTAAGGCCATCTGTCAATGCAAGAGGTCTGGCACCTGAAGCCACGAGATTTCGAGCCGCTTCTGAGACAGCAATTTTGCCGCCTGCTTCCGGATCAAGGTAAATATAGCGGCCGTTGCAATCTGTAGTCATCGCAATTGCCTTGTCATAACCCGGAATCTTAACAACACCGGCATCAGATCCAGGACCCACTTCTGTATTGCCTCGGGCAAACGCATCGTACTGGCTGTATGCCCACTCTTTAGATGCAATTGTTGGCTGCTGGAGCAACTTTTTCAGCATGTCGCTGGCGTCGTTCACTTCTGGAACTGCGACATCCATCTTTTGAAATTCCTCGTAATAAGCAGCTTGTTTTGCAGGCAAATGATAGACAGGTGCATCCTCTGCAAGGGCATCGACCGGCACGTCTGCCACCACTTCACCGTGATGCACAAGACGGAATGACTGCTCTTCAATCACTTTTCCGACTGTAACGGCTTCGATTCCATGCTTATTAAACAGATCAATGATTTCTTTTTCACGGCCTTCTTTCACAACAAGCAGCATCCGCTCCTGAGACTCAGAAAGCATCAGCTCATAAGCATTCATATCCGTATCTTTCTGTGGTACGTGATCAAGCTGCATTTCAATGCCTGTTCCGGATTTACTGGCCATTTCACTGGCAGAAGACGTGAGTCCGGCCGCTCCCATATCCTGCATGCCGATGAGCGCATCAGAATGGATGGCTTCGAGACACGCTTCAATCAGATGTTTTTCCAGTTCTGGATCGCCAATCGCAACGGCTGAGCTGCTTTCTTCTGAATCCTCGGCTAAATCATCGGACGCAAATGTCGCCCCATGAATTCCGTCACGTCCTGTGGCACCACCGGCATAAATGACCGTGTTGCCGACGCCGTCAGCGACACCCTTTTGCATCTCGTTATGCTCAAGCAGACCAACCACCATCGCATTGACAAGAGGATTCTCTTCATAACAGGCGTCGAATTGAATTTCTCCGCCAACCGTCGGAACTTCAAGCGTGTTGCCGTAATGAGCGATGCCGCGCACCACTTCCGTAAACAATTCTTTCGTGCGTTCAGATTCCAGCTCTCCGAACCGCAGCGAATTTAAGGCAGCAATTGGGCGGGCTCCCATGGAAAAGACATCTCGTGCAATACCGCCCACACCCGTCGCAGCTGCTTCAAACGGTTCAACGGCTGACGGGTGATTATGGCTTTCGATTTTAAAGACAATCGCCTGGTTATCGCCAATATCAACAACTCCGGCACCTTCTCCAGGTCCCTGTAGGACGTGTGAGCCCTCAGTAGGGAACTTTTTCAAGAGCGGTTTGGATGTCTTGTAGCTGCAATGTTCGGACCACATAACGGAAAATAAACCAGTCTCTGTGTAGTTGGGACGGCGCTTCAGAATGTCTTTGACCATTTGGTATTCGTCATCAGAAAGCCCCATTTCAAGGTAAAGCTTGTCCTGTTCGATTGTTTCAGGTGTCGGAAAAAGGTGTTCAGTCATATCAGATTTCCCCCAATGTGTTATTTGTCGGCGAGGCCAATACGTTCAAAAATGGCATCCACATTTTTCAAATGGTATGTCACATCAAAGCAGTCATCAATCGCTTCCTGTGACAGCTGAGCTTGTACAGCTGGGTCTTGTTCAATCAGTGTTTTAAACGAAACACCCTTTTCCCAGGCTTCCATGGCTTTCGGCTGAACAATGTCATAAGCCGTTTCACGGGCCATGCCTTTGTCAATCAAGGTGAGCAAGACACGCTGAGAAAAGATGACCCCATGCGTCATATTGACATTTTCCAGCATGCGTTCCGGAAAAACAGTGAGCTGATCAATGATGCGCGTAAACCGGTTGAGCATGTAATTGAGTCCAATTGTTGTATCCGGCAAAATAATCCGCTCTGCAGATGAATGGGAGATATCCCGCTCATGCCAGAGTGCGATGTTTTCATGTGCTGTGATCATATGGCCGCGGAGAACACGGGCCATGCCAGCCATGTTTTCCGACCCAATCGGGTTCCGTTTATGAGGCATCGCTGAAGAACCTTTCTGTCCTTTTGCAAAAAACTCCTCAGCTTCCCGTACCTCTGTCCGCTGCAGGTGGCGAACTTCCACTGCCATTTTTTCAATTGTGCCGGCGATCAAGGCAAGTGTTGAGATGTAAAAAGCATGGCGATCCCGCTGCAATGTCTGTGTCGAGACAGGGGCAGGTTTTAAACCGAGATGTTCACACACATACTGCTCGACAAACGGGTCGATATTAGCATATGTGCCGACAGCTCCTGAAAGCTTGCCGAATTCAATGTGATCTGCCGCCAGTTCAAACCTTTCCAGCTGACGTTTCACTTCTTCGTACCAAAGAGCAAGTTTCATGCCAAATGTGGTTGGCTCTCCGTGTACGCCGTGGGTCCGCCCCATCATGACCGTATGTTTATGTTCAACAGCTTTACGGGCCAAAACATCCAAGAGCCGTTCTAAATCTTTGCGTAAAATGGTGTTCGCCTGTTTCAACTGGTAAGACAGTGCTGTGTCAACCACATCTGTCGAGGTCAAGCCGTAATGCACCCATTTGCGTTCTTCTCCGAGCGACTCAGAAACAGCCCGGGTAAAGGCAACGACATCATGGCGGGTTTCTGCCTCAATTTCCTGTATGCGCTCCACATTAAACTGAGCATTTTTCCGAATGGCTTTCACGTCTTCGGCAGGTATTTCGCCCAGTTCGGCCCATGCTTCACAGGCAAGGACTTCCACTTCCAGCCAAGCTTTGTATTTGTTGTCCTCTTCCCAAATCGCCCCCATCTCAGGGCGGGTATACCGATCAATCATTGAATGGCCTCCTCAAGCATACTGATTTGTTCTTGGAGCATTTCTTGTGTCTCCGCTATAAATGTAATATGCCCCATTTTCCGCTTTGGCCTGACAGACACTTTACCGTACAGATGGAAAAAGCCATATGGCATCGTGGTCATGCTTGTTTCAGCAGCTTTCAATGTATCACCCAGCACATTGATCATGACAGAGGGCTGCAGGAGCTGAACATTCATGAGCGGCAATCCGCAAATCGCGCGGATATGTTGGCCAAACTGAGAAATGTTGCATGCTTCAATCGTGTAATGCCCGGAATTATGCGGCCGTGGCGCCATTTCGTTAATGTGAATATCTTCACCTGAGACAAACATTTCAATCGCAAATGTACCGACAATGTTCATACGTTCGGCAATCTGCTTGGCTGCGGCCTTTGCTTTTTCAGCAACATGGTCACTCACAGCTGCCGGTGCTGTTGTTTTGTATAAAATATGGTCCCGGTGTTCATTTTCTGCAATCGGGAAAAATTGTATATCCCCATTCTTGCTTCGTGTAAACACCGTCGAGATTTCTTTGTCAAAAGAGAGCCAGCGTTCGATAATGCAGTGGCCATTTTTCTCGGCAAACTCAGCAGCTGCTTCAGTATCATCTGGACCGGTCAATTTCAACTGACCTTTGCCGTCATAACCGCCGCTGCACGTTTTGATCACGGCTGGAAAAGTGAATGTCTTAAGTGCTCCACGGCATTCTTCAGCGTTATGAACAATCGCAAACTCCGGCACTGGCAGGTTGAGAGAGGTCATCAGTTGCTTCTCTTTTTCCCTGTTTTGTGTGATCGCGAGAGCCTCTGACCCTTGGGGCAATTTGCCGGTTTCTTCTATATAACTTGCTGCTTCAAGATCAACATTTTCAAATTCATAGGTCACGACATTGCTGTTGGCTACCAATGTCTTAATCCCGTTCATGTCATCGTAAGCTGCGGTAATATGTTCATCAGCTACTTGGGCGGTCGGGCAGTCAGGCATAGGGTCAAGAACCATGACTCTGTATCCCATATATTTAACAGCGAGGGCCATCATGCGTCCGAGCTGGCCGCCGCCAATGATGCCAATCGTTTGTGGTGGTTGAATGATTTTATTGGTCTGCAAGTTCGTCCCTCATTTCTGATACTTTTTTTGTTAGTTTTGCTTGATATTTATTGAGATTTCCAGAGATTTCTTCATCAAATGCACCAAGCATTCTTCCAGCAAACAGCGCCGCATTGATCGCTCCTGCTTTGCCAATAGCCATCGTTGCAGTGGGAACACCCCCAGGCATTTGGACAATAGACAAAAGGGAGTCCATGCCGTTCAAAGCTTTGGATTGAATCGGTACACCTATAACAGGGAGTGATGTTTGTGAGGCGACCATTCCGGGCAGATGCGCCGCGCCCCCCGCCCCGGCAATGATGAGCTTTAAACCGCGCTCCTTAGCAGTTTTTGCGTACTCAAACATATCGTCGGGCGTTCTATGTGCGGAAATGACTTCTTTTTCATAGGATATGCCAAGCTCGTCCAGGGTGTTGCACGTATGTGCCATCGTTTCCCAATCTGAAATGCTTCCCATAATGACACCAATCTGTTTCACATAAATCCCTCTTTCTATGTGTAGTTTGAGCATTAAAAAAGTCTATTCGTCTCCCTCTTATATGAGAGAAGATGAATAGACTCAATCTGAAGACCTGTCCGTTATGGACCAAGCATCTCCATTTTTGAACATCTTCCCTCATAGTCCGGCATTTACGGTGCCGGGTAGAAACTTTCAGGCCATATCCCCGAAAATATATGAGGCAACTAATTAATTTGCAGTAATTGGACGTCGTGCTTTTTTCTAAGTTTAGCCTAACAGAAAAAAACAGGATTTTCAACAAAAAACGAACTTAAAATGAATAAAATATTTTATTGTTCGTGTTTTGCTGTTAATCACGCTTGTTATCAGGCTGATCATTTGAGTTTTGTATGTTTTCACCATGCCCAGTGGTTTGATTATAAGGTGTGTCATCTCCCGCAGGCGTCTGCACAGGTTGAGTTGGATGAGTTTCCGGAGACGCCACCCCTGGTGCAGCACTATATGGCGGTATGTCAGATTGAGATGGTTTGGCTTTCTTAGGGTTAAACAAACGCCCTTTACGTACCTGTTTCACCCAGAAGCCACCATGAATCTGTTTCGGTTCATATGAAATAATGAAAGCTTTTGGATCAATGTTTTTAATCGTTTCATACAATTTAAGCTCATACTTTCGCGGGGTAAGAATTTGCATCGCAAGACGATCTCCGTCCATGCCGTAAGCAAACCAGCTTGTCACCCCGTAGCCTTTGTCCCGGAGTTTACGGGTGAATTCAATGTTCGGGTCTGATGAAATGACATTGACCGTTATATAACCCAGGGCCAATTTCTCTTCAATTTTTGTTCCCACAATCACACCGATCCCAAAACCAACCGCATAAGCGATGACGTTCTGGATTTGGTCGAGGTTGTCCAAGACAAGACCGAGCCCAACCACATACACAACCATCTCGACCATACTGATCAAAGCAGCGAGATAGCGGCGCCCCTTCAGTGTTAAGATCATGCGGATCGTCGAAAAAGATACATAGACGATATTGATCACGAGGATAATCGCGACCATGACATAAGCGTTCTCCAGCAAAAAGATCAATCCTTTCGTGTGTCCGTTTATATATGTGTATGCAGTGTCTCCTTATAATTTTCCCCTAACGGTTAGGTCCGTACACCCTTTTTTCACTGGAAGATTCCATTCCTTTCAGACGCTTGCTGAGTGTGCGTTTCCAGTTTGGAGCCAGCAACTCACAGTCAGCGAGAGCCCGGGTTTGTTCCAGATCTCTTTTTCCCTTGTACATAATCGTGTTGCAAGCTTCAATGGTCCACTCAGGATAAGGACGTTCTTCAAGCGTAAGCGTTGTCCCGGGCTCAACAGTTCCAGTTTGAATCACCCGGTAGTACCACCCGGTCCTTCCCGAGTTCTGAATACGAAGGGCGAAATCAATAACGCGATGTCGTCTCGCGGGTTTCCAGCAAGGGCGACGCGGCTGTGACACCTGGATAAGAGCATCACCACACCGGTAGGTATCTCCAATACAGACTGACGTTTCATCCATGTTTTCCATGGAAAAGTTCTCTCCCATAGAGCCCGGACCGATTTCTTCCTTACTCAACCCCAATTCTTCCCGCCAATAGGAGTAATGAAATGCGGGATAGGCAAATACAGCCTTCTCGGGTCCGCCGTGGTTTTTTGTATCAGCTACTTCATCACCATTAAAGCCCGTATCACCTAGGTACACAGGGGCGCTGACGGCATGCTTGAACATGCCTGTTTTCCAAGGACGGTCCATTTTATCAGTTGCATCCGGCTTGCCTAACTCTTTTACTTTTCCGATAAACAGTTTATTGATTAATGGTTTCTCCATCATGTCACCTACAATATAATTATGTTATAGTTAAAAGCAGCTGGCACGTGCCTTGCTTGCATGGCACGGCTTGTTGAAGCACATGAAACGTTGTGTCTGTTACATGTCGTTTTTAAGAAACTCTTGATATAAACTGCGAACTCGAGAAGACTTGGAATGACTGCTTCTAGCAACCGCTAGGGGAAAACACTTCGCTTTCCGCGAGGAGGCTGAGGCCGTGCCCGCGGCTAGAAGACACTGTAAAAGTGCACTTCTTGAACAGATGTCGCACTTGAGCTGTCATAAAGTTAAAGAGACTTCCCGCAGCGGAAATCACGGTGCTCTTATATACATAGATGGGTTTTGACCTACTATGTTTTTTGGTTCGCAGTTTACGGATATTGTGTGTATGTTTCATTTGTATGAACAGACTTGGATACTATTCTACACTAATTTTAAACGAAATAAGTAATGAATTCATCCTTTTGGGAGGGGATTTTAATGGCTGATTTGAAAAAAGCTACATTTGCTGGGGGTTGCTTTTGGTGCATGGTTAAACCGTTTGACCAATGGGACGGGGTTCATAAAGTTGTTTCAGGATATACTGGAGGACACTTGGACAATCCAACTTATAAAGATGTGAAGTCTGGTACAAGTGGACATTTTGAAGCGGTGGAAATCACTTTTGATCCAGATTTGATCAATTACGAAACCATCTTGGACCTCTACTGGAAACAAATTGACCCAACCGATGACGGTGGACAATTTCAGGACCGTGGCGATTCTTACCGGACAGCGATCTTTTATCATGATAACGAACAGAAGGCACAGGCATTGGCCTCAAAAGCGGCACTTGAGCAAAGTGGACGGTTTACGAAGCCGATTGTTACACAAGTTCTGCCCGCGGAAACTTTTTACCCGGCTGAATCAGAGCATCAAAATTTTTATAAGACAAATCCTGAAGCATATAAAAAGGATCGTAAAAAGTCTGGCCGAGATGAATTTATTCAGAGCGCCTGGGGCGAGTGAAAGAAGGATGCTCGAATCTGGAGTGAGATTTACAATTAAAAAGCAACTTCTGTTTAGCAAAACAGCGGCGCTCGAGTTGTTTTATCAGTGTTTAGATCTATATATCGGCGCTCACGTGAATATATCAGCGCTCAAACCGAAATATCGGCGCTCATGTCAATATATCAGCGCTCAAACCAATATATCGGCGCTCATGTCAATATATCAGCGCTCAAACCAATATATCGGCGCTCACGTGAATATATCAGCGCTCAGATCAAAATATCGGCGCTTACGTGAATATATCAGCGCTCAAACCAATATATCGGCGCTCATGTCAATATATCAGCGCTCAAACCGAAATATCGGCGCTCATGTCAATATATCAGCGCTCAAACCGAAATATCGGCGCTCACGTCAATATATCAGCGCTCAAACCGAAATATCGGCGCTCGGACGCATTTCTTACATATAATAAATTAGCAGTTTACAGGGAGAGAATACGTTGTCAAAACAAGATTCATTAACACCGCTGAAGATGCTGTTGTTCAGTTTTCATGCGACGAACACCATCATTATCAGCTTTTTGCCATTATATTTGAAAGCTAAGGGACTGAATCCTACTGAAATTGGCTGGGTGCTTGCGGTTGGACCGCTTGCTTCAATTTTTTCTCAGCCGTTCTGGGGCTATATGAGTGATAAATATAAGACGGTTAAACGCATGCTGCTGATCTGTGTTGTGGGTCTGATTTTCAGCAGTATTGTATTTTTCCAGATGAATGGCCTCTTGGCGATTCTGATCATGGGCGCTGTCTTTTATTTTTTCACCTCTCCGATTGGGGGCTGGGTGATAGCCTGGCCCAGCGCCGGGCACATGATCTCGGTGTGTCATTTGGAACCATTCGCACGTGGGGATCGATCGGATTTGCCACATCTTCTTTGATCGTTGGGGAATTCCTCAGACGAACAGATATCACTTACATGCTTTGGCCATATTTATTTTTTGGTGTCATTGCCTTGATCATCACCTTCCGCTTGACTGATGTAAAGGTTGAGTCAGAGCCGGTGCACCTCAAAGATGTAAAGCAGCTGCTCACAAATACACCGTTTATTTTATTTTTGCTGTTTATGATGATGCTGACGATTACCCACCGGGCCAATGACAGTTTCATCGGATTATACATTGATCAGCTCGGCGGGGGTGAGGAACTTGTCGGCTTATCCTGGTTTGTGAGCGTGATCAGTGAAGCTGCTATTTTCGCAACTGCAGGATGGTGGTTCCGCAAATACCATCCGCTCGTGTTTGTTATCATTTCAGGGGTGTTTTACAGTCTGCGCTGGTTTTTATTTGCTGCGGCAGATAGCCCGATGTCGATCATTGGCTTACAATTCTTGCACGGGTTAACATTTGCTGTCTTTTATCTCGCTGCCTTTGATTACATCAGCCGCTTAGTCCCAAGACTCCTGCAATCTACCGGCCATCTCGTTTACTATTCCGTGTTCTTTGGAATCAGTGGTATCATCGGATCTCTTGTCGGTGGTGCGGTGATTGATGCTTTTGAAGCTGCGACTCTGTATAAAGGTATGGGCTGGCTGGCATTGATCGGCACAATCGCCCTGACCATCTACCACCTTCTACCTTGGGGAAAAGAAGCTCCAAATAATTGAATAAAAAGCGGTGCTCCCTGACTGAACAGTTAGGGAGCACCGCTTTTTAGTCTAGCTCAGGAATATAAAGTAAAGTACAAATATCACAAACAACACGTACATAACCGGATGAATCTCTTTTACACGGCCTTTGAGCAGCATTGTGATCGGATAAAAAATGAAACCGATCGCGATCCCGGTGGCAATGCTATAGCTGAGCGGCATCATGACGATGGTCAAAAACGCCGGAACTGCTGTTTCGAATTCATCCCAGGCAATATTTTTCAAGGCACTCGACATGAGAACACCGACGATGATCAGAGCAGGAGCTGTCACTTCGGATGTTACAACACTGAGAAGCGGTGAGAAAAATAATGCAAGCAGGAAGAATCCCGCTGCGACCACAGAGGTAAAGCCTGTCCGGCCCCCTGCGCCAACGCCTGCAGTAGATTCAATGTAAGCTGTCGTTGTGGACGTGCCGACAATGGAACCGGCAACAGTGGCTGCAGAGTCTGCAAACAGCGCCTTGCCAGCGCGTGGCAATTTGTTTTCTTTCATTAGACCAGCTTGAGTCGCTACTGCTACAAGGGTTCCGGCTGTGTCAAAAAAGTCCACAAACAAAAACGTTAGGATTACGACAAGCATTTCCAACGTAAAAATGTCACCGAAATGAAGAAAGGCCTGTCCGAAAGTCGGTGCGACACTTGGTACGGAACTCACAATGCCGTTCAAGCCTGTCGGGGGATCAATCAACCCAACGACAATGCCAGCCAGTGCGGTTAAAATCATCCCGTAAAATATACCGCCCTTGATGCCAAGCGTCAGCATTATGACTGAAATGACGATACCGAAAATTGCCAAGAGCACGGTCGGTGTGCCCAAGTTGCCGAGACCAACAAGTGTGTTTGGGTCTTCCACAATGATGCCAGCGTTTTGAAAACCGATAAATGCAATATATAACCCAATTCCGGCGCCAACTGCCATTTTCAAATTCGGCGGAATGGCATTGATCACCTTTTCCCGTAGTCCTGTCAGCGTAAGTACGATAAAAATAAGACCTGAAGCAAGGACGCCTGCAAGTGCTGTTTCCCATGGGATGCCATAGCCAAGCACAACTGTATAAGCAAAGAAAGCATTCAATCCCATACCAGGCGCAAGAACGATTGGATATTTGGCGATTAGTCCCATAAACAGCGATCCGACTGCTGCTGCGACTGCGGTTGCGACAAATATGGCATCCGGATCCATCCGGGTCACACCCTCAGGCAAAGTCTCAACATCCATGAGTCCCAGAACAGACGGGTTCACAAATAAAATATATGCCATGGCTAGAAATGTTGTCATCCCGGCCATAAACTCTGTACGGTAATTGGTGCCTAGTTCTTCGAAGCGAAAATATTTCTTCATGATGTTTCCTCCCTAGTATGATGTTTAAAATATAAGATCGCTGGTATATGAACTTCAGAATATGTGAGCAATATCGCCAACCGCTATCTGAGACAAGAACGAAATGCATATAAAAAGAGCACCCCGGCCCGGGATGCTCTACAATCAGCGCAAGGCTAGGCAGTCGGCGAAAACGATGAAGACATAACCTTCATCATCACGCGTTCCTGCTTGCCTGCGTAGTCGGATCATTTACGGTGTCCGGTAGAGACTTTGGGCCATATTCCCAGAATTATACGCACTCTATAACATTGTCAAACGATCAACAAAATGTTTTTTTCTGAAGCATAGTCGTATTTTACTACGATCCAAGGAGAAAAACAACCTATTTCCGAACAATAAATATAAAAAAGTTACTATTGTTCGTGTGTTACTATCTTACTCCCACTCAATTGTTGCTGGTGGCTTGCTCGTCACATCGTACACAACGCGGTTAATATGATCGACATCGTTGACGATCCGTGTGGAGATTTTTTCAAGAACATCCCATGGAATACGCGCCCAGTCCGAGGTCATGCCGTCGATCGATGTGACCGCACGGATTCCAATGGTGTAATCGTATGTCCGGGTATCGCCCATGACCCCGACACTGCGAATGTTCGGGAGCACAGTGAAATATTGCCAAATATCACGCTCAAGACCGGCATTGGCAATTTCTTCACGCAAAATCGCATCGGATTCGCGGACGATTTCAAGTTTTTCCTCTGTCACCTCTCCAAGAACCCGAATGGCAAGACCTGGACCTGGGAACGGCTGGCGCCAAACGATCGTATCTGGGAGGCCCAGTTGAGTGCCAAGTTCACGAACTTCATCCTTGAATAACGTATTCAATGGCTCGATCAAATCAAATTGCATATCTTCTGGGAGACCGCCGACATTATGATGCGACTTGATCGTCTGAGCGGTATCTGTCCCGCTTTCAATCACATCTGTGTATAGCGTACCCTGGGCGAGAAAGTCAATCTCTGTGAGTTTGGCTGCCTCGTCGTCAAATACATAGATGAATTCATTACCGATGATTTTACGTTTCTTTTCAGGATCGTCGACACCTTTGAGTTTATCAAGGAAGCGCGCTTGTGCATCAACTTTAATGAGATTCATATGAAAATCATCTTTAAAGGTATGCATCACTTCATCGGCTTCATTTTTTCTCAGAAGACCGTGATCAACGAAAATGCAGGTCAGCTGGTCGCCAATCGCTTTGTGAATAAGGGCCGCAACGACTGAAGAGTCGACACCGCCACTCAAAGCACAAAGCACTTTGCGGTCACCGACTTGCTTCTGAATTTTATCCACTTCTTGGTCAATAAAATTCTCAATGGTCCAGTTATCCGTGCACTGACATGCGTTAAATACAAAATTCTTCAGAAGATCATTGCCATATTCCGTATGGCGCACCTCTGGGTGGAACTGCACACCATATAATGGCTTGCTTTCATGACTCATGGCAGCAATTGGTGTAGAAGGACTTGTTGCATCAACTTGGAACGATGCCGGCGCCTCCACGACCTTATCTCCATGGCTCATCCAAACCGTTTGCGTCTCAGGCTGGTTTTGGAAAAGTGTCGGCTCTCCGCCTACATTAATCTGCGCCTTGCCATATTCCCGTTGCTGCGATTTTTCAGCTTTCCCGTTAAAATGAACGGCCATCAGCTGCATGCCGTAACAAATGCCCAAGACAGGAATATCCATGTCGAAAATCGCCGGGTCACATCTGAAGCTGTTCTCATCGTAAACACTGTGCGGTCCACCTGAGAGGATAATCCCTTTCGGCTGCATCGCGTGGATCTCCTCAACCGTCAATTTGTGAGAATGGAGTTCACTATAAACCCCAAACTCCCGAATCCGTCGCGTAATCAACTGATTATACTGACTCCCAAAATCAAGTACCAAAATCATATCATGCTGCTCCATCATCTCGCTCCTTTATATTGAAGTTCAAACCTTTAATAAATCGTCTATACCTCATCCTCAAAACAAAAACCTGGAGTCTGCTTTTTGCTGTGCATACGTGTTGTGTGGACAGCAGAAAGGCAGATCTCCAGGTCGACATAGGTTTTGTCCAACTGGCGATCCGCCTTCATAGTCAGGACGTTTAAGGTGTCCCGGTAGAAACTTTCGGTCCATATTACCGAGGATATACGAACGGCGTTAAATATTCAATCGTAATTAGAATAAACCTATTTTACCCGTATGACGCCAGATTAGTCAAGACTCGATCTGTTTCATCAATAATTGCCATCTTTCGGTGAGTTCAGATACATTTTCTTTCTTGTCCGGACTGTAGATCATTTGCTCATACTGTATTGTCAATTCACCCATTAAATGTGTATTAAACCGGTCATCGATCCGCAGCGCATATTCGCGCAATGTCTGGTCCGGCCGTTTGGCAAGCCCTTTATGATCAAGCACCTTCAGTAAATGGTGATAAGCTAGTTGGAACGTATTTTGTGACGGTTTCCTTTTCATTTTCATCTGGTAATAAACCGTGCGCCAGCGCCACCTTGTTAAAAATAATACGACCGCGACAAGTACTACCGCGCCTATTCCTCCTGCTATAATCCACCCATTAAATGATCCGCCCTTTTCTGCGCCTGCTGTTTCAGAGTTGTCATCCTCGTCTTCAGCAGCCTGGGATTCTTCTTCGGTAGGCTCTAATTCAGGTTCTTCGCCTTCATCAGGTTCGGGGATATCCAGATCATCCATTTCTCCATCTTCCGTGCTTGTTGTCAACTCGAAATCTGTTGGGTTATAAAAGCCTTGAGTCGGTTCAAATGGAACCCACCCATATTTTGGAAAATAAACTTCAACCCAGGAATGTGCGTTTGAGCTTTTAACCTCATAAATGTCTAAAGTTGTGACGCCCTCACCACGCGCAAATTTTTCATCTGTATACTCACCAGTTAGCCATTGAGTAGGATAATCACCTTCATCGATCTTTTCTCCAGGTGTAAACCCTTTAACCCAACGTGTGGGGATGTCGAGGGTTCTGAGCATGACAGCCATGGTTGTTGAATAATTGTCGCAATAACCAATCTGGGATTCAAATAGAAACTGATCCACATAATCCTCGTTTGTGTCTGGAACTGGAACCCCTTGAATCTGGTAAACATACCCCGATCTGCCAAAATACTGTTCGATCGTTTTCGCTTTATCATACCGATTGTCAATACCTGTTGTCAGTTCTTCGGCAAGCTCGTGGACCCGCTCAGGAAGTGACGGCGGGAGTTGGGTATACTGTCTGATAATATCTTCCGGATCGTCATCAGGAGCTGATCTTAAAGCCTCCCTGTTGAAAATCGGTCGCTCAATCACCATTTCATACTCAGGTCTATTGACCGGATCAGAATTTCTTTCAAGCTGAACGGCGCCTGTCATATCGTCATGCAGAAATGTGTAATCTACTGCTTGATTTGATGCTGAAATAGGGTACTGGAACTGCGTGGCGCCATATTGATAAGGCAGTTTTCCAATACCTTGGTCAGAGTAAAAGTCAACGTCAATTGCCGAACGCTCTGTTTTTACTCTGTCACTGAATATGTCAAAGTCGACTTTTCCATTATCTGTTAAGGAATAATCAGTCTCACGAAAGCTTTCCCAGCCTTTACCCGTGTAAATGCTTTTGGTTTCCACACGCCAATAGCCTTTTTCCTCGGCAGCGGCCCTGAATATAGCTGTGTCATCCTGCACGAATGAGCCTCCGAGACGGGTATCATCTTCACCATACCCAACTTTTTTGACTGTTGTTCCTGATCCGCCAGCACCTGGATTATTCGCGTAGCTTTCGATGAATGGGACAGGATCAGGCCATTGTGGATCGAACTTCGGCGCTGCATACCCGACCATGGCTGACAGCAATACGACAGCAACGATCGGCAGCTGCCAGGCAAAGGATTTTTTTGAAGGTGACAGCGACTCATGTTTGGCTTCTTTCATGAAATTGGATACGCCAAGTGCGAGGAAGGCAACAACAAATGTGCGGATGATGGCATAACCGCCGTCATAAACGGTAAAGGTATCCAAAACCCCAAGATAAACAAATGTCAGGACAACAAACAGCATCAGACGTTTGGCCGTAACAAACCAATAATACAAAAGATAGCTCATGAGCCAGATCAGCAACAGGAATAAAAGCGTGCGGAATAATGCGGTCAGTTCAAACCATTCTGCCGCAAACATCCGATCCATGTTAAAACTCAGCTCAAGTCCCACTTGGGTAAACCAATCACGCGTGAACAGCATGGCCTCAAGGAATAAACTGTGAATGACCAGCACAAGTCCTGCTAATTTAAGGCCAAAAGCAATCAGCCAATGCAGCCGAACCCAGGATATAAAAAAGCAAAAGACAGCATAGATGATAAAAACGTCAAGATTAAACGGGTCGGCGACTTCCTTAACAGGATAAATCCACTCCAGAAACAAAAGGAGTGCTGACGCATATAAGACAATGCTATATAAAGTTGATGTGTTTGGTGTGTCAGGCTGCTGTACACGTCTCATGTGCGCACCTCAATCCTATTTTTACTCAATTCCTTTTCAGTCAGTTCGTTCACAATCACACCAGACGTGCGGAGTTGATGAAGCATTGCACCGGCCTCAGTAGAGATCAGATTTGATGCTTGTATATACATAAGGATCATGCGCCTGCCTTGTTGTTTCATTTGTTTAAGAAGCTGTACCGTTTCAAGATCGATGTGAGTAGTGACAATAATCGAGACAAGCCCAGTTTTCTGTCGTTCTAACTGTTCGCGCAGTTTGACCGCAAACGCGTTGGCATCGCTTGGCTGAATATGAGTTAAGTGTTCTCCGATGGCATCTGTCTTTGCCGGATCATGAAAGACTGGAAAAAAGCGTACCTTTTTCCCCAATGATAAAAAGCCGACCTGTAAGGCTTGCTGTCGCATGGCTAACATGAGGGACAACGTCAGCTCAACCGCCGCCTCAAAAACAGGTGCTTTTTGTTCGTCGTACCGAGTCCCATCTAAAATAATAAGTGTTTCCGTACTCTGTTCCTGTTCAAACTCTTTTGTCATAATGTCGTTTTTGCGGGCGGTCTGTTTCCAGTCAATCCAGGAAAATTTATCCCCTGGCATATATTCACGCACGCCTGTCACCACATTGGTCTGCTTCAGACTGCTCCCAGACGCAGCGACATCTCCCTGGGAAAGGCTTTTCCGCTGTTCAATCATGCGCACATTTACAGATGCAGGCTGGACGATCAATTCATCCTCGACATTGAAGGTATGTTCCTTTTTTATAAATCCGAAAACATCGCCTGTGCGAATGCGAATCGCACTGAGGTCATGTCCGCCTCTGGGCAATTCGTTCAGATTATATGTACAGGATATCGTCTTTTTAAACCAAGGGTACACAATCTGTTTTACGGAATCCCGGTAATGAATAACATTCGCGTCGTTGAAACTTTGGTACCGAAGCTTCGGGGAATCACGTCTAGTTAACGTTTCAGGAAGTATATCCTCAACGATTAAATAATAGAATGGATATGGCAACCCTCTTTTCAATTCAATAGTGACTTGAATATGACCTCCTGTTTTAAGGGTTTTCCGCGTCAAAACCCGTTTGACACGCCAGCCTTTAACCGGGTAGAGAAGGAGCCCAAGATGATACAACATAATCGGCAAGAAAGCATAAAACAAAAACCAGCTCACAAATCCGCCTTGAAACATCGCATAAGAAAATAAGACAGCGAATAAGAAGACGATAAAAATCAACTGGCCAATGAATTTAGCGATGCTGCCCATACTAAAGATCCTTTCGAATTGGAATGTGTGTCTGTTTAATCACTTCATCCACAATCACTTCAGATCCGACGCCATTAAAAGTCGCTTCTGTCGTTGGAATCACACGGTGTGTCATAACAAATGGTGCGAGATATTTCACATCGTCAGGCAGGACGTAATCACGCCCGCAGATAAACGCATAAGCTTGAGCCGTCTTCATTAAAGCCATAGAACCCCGCGGCGAAACACCAAGATAGCTTGATGGATGTGTCCGGGTAGCAGATGCGAGATTGATAATGTAGCTTTGAATGTTTTTCTCAATATAGATCGACTGTACTTTAGATTGAAGCGTCGCAAGTTCATCTCTGGTAATCACAGCGCTAAGGGAATCTATCGGGTGGCCGGAAGCGGTTCGGGCGAGCATTTCGAGTTCTTCCTCTTGAGTCGGGTAGCCCATTTTCATTTTGATGATAAAACGGTCAAGCTGTGCTTCTGGCAATGGGTATGTCCCCTCATATTCAATCGGGTTTTGAGTAGCCATAACGAAGAAAGGCTTCTTCAGGGGACGCGTGCTTCCATCGACCGTGACGCTTTTTTCTTCCATACCTTCAAGAAGAGCAGATTGCGTTTTCGGCGATGTGCGGTTAATTTCGTCGGCCAGGACGACATTTCCGAAGATCGGCCCTTCACGAAATTCAAATTCCATTTCTTTGGGGTTGTAGATCGATACCCCCGTCACGTCTGATGGAAGCAAGTCCGGGGTAAACTGGATCCTTCTGAAGTCACAGTCGAGCGATTTGGCAAGTGCTCTCACAAGCATTGTCTTCCCCACGCCTGGCACATCCTCAAGCAGCACATGCCCTTGGGCGAGCAGTGCTGTAAGACTGAGCGTTGCAATTTCTTCCTTCCCAACCATTACCCTGTTCATGTTAGCAATGACTTTTTCTATTTCAGTATGATACGTAAGCATTTCTTGTGTCATATAATTGGCCCCTCATTTTCCCTCGTTTATTTAAAAAGACTGAATTATGATTGCAGTTTAATTACGTTTCTTATACCTACTACTAATATACTAAAAAGACGGCTTGAAGTAAAAGGCGGATTACCATTATTATCTCCGACAGATTAATAGTGTATACAATGCGTGGCGATTCTGGCGGCTTTAAACACTGTAGAACAAATTGCTTTGTTTTGAAAAATCTTATATAATATTTGCAAATAACTAAATAAGGGAGTTTTTTTATGGTGACCTTCTTACCCCGCGTCAAGCCCGCATCACTCCAGCAATTGGAAGTTTTAGTTCCCCGGCTAACCCCAAGCGATCCGCTCCATGCTACCCTGAACGACAAACTTCAAAGAGAACGATCCGGATTCTTCGGCGAAAGAAGTCTCGACTATTATTACAATCTGCTCGAACTAGAAGCATTCCCCGTTTTACATGGATTGGAGCTCCATTCTGGCACACACCGCTTTCAAATTGACACCCTCATTTTGCTTCCAAATTTCTTCCCCATTATCGAAGTGAAAAATCACACCGGTGTCGTTCATTACCAATCTGAAACAGGCATCCTACATCGTGAAAATGATAACGGAAAACCGCAGCGATTTAACGATCCAGTCCTGCAAGCAAGCATCCAGCGACACCATCTCGCGAATTTCTTGCGAAAGGCGAACATCCCTCCAATCCCAATCCATCCGTTAAGTGTCTTTTCCAATCCCAATGTAATCTTGAATAGTACCGATCCCAATTCAACACCCGATTTGATTCTTGCACAGAACCTGCTGAAGCGAATGCCACTTTTGAAGAAACATTACCAGCAAAATTACTTTACCATCACCGAACTGGAAGACATTGCCCGCTTACTTGTCAAATCCCATCAGCCTAAAAACGAGCGCATCGTTGATAAATATAACATTTCGCTTTCACAAATCAGGAAAGGCATCTGGTGCACAAACTGCAAGCAGGCCATGATGGTTCGTGAAAAAAGAAGCTGCCACTGCAGAAGGTGCGGCGCAACCGATCCTCGCGCTCATATTAGAGCACTGCATGAATACAAACTGCTCTTCGGTCCGACCATATCAAATCAAGAAGCCCGTGAGTTTTTGCAAATCGAAAGCCCGAGTATGATGAAGCATCTCTTAACAAAAGAAAACTACGATACTATTGGAAAGTATAAAGGCAGGAGGTATATTCTACGTTAGTACGGGGGCGGTTATCCCGCATGTGCGGCGGTTTCTCAGCCTGAACGGCGGTTTTCCCCCACGAGCGGCGGTTTCTCGGCCTGAACGGCGGTTTTTTCCCACGAGCGGCGGTTTTTCCGTGCGAGCGGTAGTTTCTCGTGTCTAACCTCCTCCCACCCAAAAAAGAGCCCCTCCCCTCCAGGAGCGACTCTCATCCTAAAACTCACACAAACTAAACCCGACTCAATTGCTTAACACCTTGCCACAGCTCCGACTGCTCAACCTGATAAGCGAGCTGCAACAGACTCAGTTCCGCACCTTTTCCAGCCATGAACTGCACGCCCAACGGCAGGCCAGCGTCAGACACATACACCGGGAGCGACACGCCAGGCTGCCCGGTCAAATTGGCAAGCTGTGTGAAAGGTGTATATGTCAAGCTGGGCAGGAACATATCATATACGAGCTGCTGTTGTCCCGCCCATCAAGCTTGATCACCTGTTCACGCAACCTCTGCTCATCCTCTTCAGAAAAAGTCAGCTCTCCAACTTTCGGTGCTGTATAAGCCGTGGTCGGTGTCAGGTAAAAATCATATGTCTCATGTAGCTCGGCCATTTGTGCAGCGGCCACATCCCACGATGCTAAGCTCGCAGAAAACTCGGCTGCCGAGACGGACTTCCCAGCTTCATTCAGAATCCAAGTCTCGATCTCCATATCATCTGCAGTGAGTTCACGGCCCATCATAGCTTCCATCCCAGCTACAACCGTGGCCACTTCTCCACTGTTCATTAAAAAATAATTGCGCATCAACTGCACGCCATCAACGCCGTTATCATGTTCTTCAAGGATATGGCCCTGCGCCTCCAGCCATGCGACCGTTTTCTCAACAGCCTGCACCGCATCGTCGGAAACAGGCGTCCTAACTGGTGAGGCAGTTGTATATGCAATTTTTAAAGGACGATCGAACGACCTCTTCATATCCTTAGCAAACGTTCCTTCATAAAGCGGAACCTGAAAAGCGGCGGCTGGTTCAACAACCTGCAATTCATCAAGCATTGCCGCGCTATCACGTACACTCCGGCTCAGGACAAAATCGATCGATGCACCTTGCCATTGACGTCCTGCCCCCGGCCCGACCGGCGTACGACCGCGTGTCGGTTTCAATCCAAACAAGCCACAAAATGAAGCCGGAATTCGAATCGATCCACCACCATCACTTGCACCGGCTACAGGCACAACACCTGCAGCCACAGCCGCTGCTGCTCCTCCGCTCGAACCTCCAGGTGAATAATCAGGGTTCCACGGGTTGCGCGCGGCCCCGTTCAATTTCGGTTCAGTAATATTTTTCAAAGCAAATTCAGGAACGTTTGTATGTCCCATCACGAGCACACCTGCATCGTGCAACCGCTGCACCAGATTGGAATGTCCCTCAGCTTTATATTCAGCCATCAATCTTGATCCACTGGTGAGTGGTTCCCCCTCAAGCGCCTGAGAAATATTCTTCAAAAGCATAGGGACACCCGCAAAAGCACCCTTGCTACCACCAGCATCACGCGCTTCTTCAAGTACACGTTCACGCCTTTCATGTACAACTGCATTCAATTCCGGATTTACCTTATCCAATTGCTGAAACGCACACTCAAGCAATTCTTCCGGGGAAACTTCTCCCCTTGTAACCAGTTCTGAAAGTTCTACTGCATCCATTGTTGTGTATGTTGCTAAATCCATTTCTCCACCCCTGTGATTATGATCCTCTTCATTGTATCATCAAGGGAATATTACTCAACAAAACTCATCTCGTTCGCACATACTGTCCCTCTAGCCTCAACTGTTCTCCTTATCTTCCTGTTTCCAAGGCGGATCACCGTACTGATGCAGCATTTGATTAATTTTATAAACCCCAAACGGCACAACGAAAGAGATTACGGTGCAAATCACTATCATGGGTTCCTTTACAGCAAGTACGAGTTCATACCACAGTGACATATCACTCATCCTTTCGCTTCTTCTTTGCTTTATCCACCGCCCCAATCCCCTGAACTTCCGCAGTCGCTTTCACCTGAAACCTTACCTGGGAAAAATAATTCTCTCCTTCTTCCCAGTATCCCTTCAACTGATCCCATTTTTTCGGATGTTTCTGGCTCAGTTGTTTTCCAATACCGAGCACATCCGTGTTTAAATCCTCTTGCGACGTTTTAATCGTTCCTTCTACAATTTTTACGATCTTCTCTTCTATTTTCTTCTGTATTTCTTCTATATAGTCTTCATGGAGGAGTGATTCACTTCCAAACATTTCAGCGATGTCCCCTTGTGTCGTAATGTTGATATCTACTCTCACATCGCCAGGGTTTGCCGAAACAATTTTTATACTTGGTATGCTTATTTCTAACTCATAAACCATCAGATGATCGCGGACCATGAATTCAATCACACTGCTCCTGTTTTTTCGGGTCACTAAATTTAATCCCTTTATTTCCTCTGCATCAAGCGTCCCAACCATTTGATTTGCCATACCGTTGAAAACTGCAGCCCCTTCATATTCAAGTTTTTTTTCTGACACCACATTGATCTTGGGTAAAACATAACTAAACTCTTCCAATATATCACCATGAACGTCACCAACGGTCACAGGAGGCATCATACGAATGGTTTTGCCAACGTTTTCGGTAATTTCGTTAACATAGAGTGTAGGGAGTAATTCAACAGCTGGATTAACCTCCAGGATGTCTTTTGCTTGTCCGCTTTCCCCATCTTTGACCATAACTTTAATGTCACGCCGCAACTCCATATCGCGGAGGAAAAAGTCAAGCACACTCTCAAACAAGTCGGTTTTCTCGGCAATGGCTGAGGAGATGACCAGTACTTTCATATGTTCAAAAAAAGGAATCCGACTCGATCTTGTTGCGGTTTCTCTTAGAATGGATATCATACTCTCTCCATCTACACTCATGTTTAAAAACGGTTTGGCCTCGCCACCAGTTTGTATTTGTGTCGAGAGAACTGCTGGCACGGCAACCTGATTGGTCATTGTCAGAACGTATTGTCCATTTTCCTTCTCTTCTTTCAGATCCACGGCTGTCCCTATAATAAACCCTTTTCGTTCAATATCGATATTATCCCAACAGCCCGACAACATAAGCGTACTGCATATGACTACGATGAGAGAAACCCGTTTTTTCATCGGCTAAACCACTCCTTTTATTTTAGCCACGATCCCCAGACCCGCAATCAGAATGACTGAGTAACCGACCGTAATGTATCCTATTATTTGTCCGTATATTTCCACTGTGTACATTTTCCCTGGTACCATCCCAATAAAATAAACGATCGGCGTTAAGATCAGTATGACATGCATCTTTTTAGCCTTTTTAAAAACAGACGTCATAGCAAATACGGCAATATCCAGCGTTAAAGCTGCAGAATTAAATATCGCCATTGTCCAAATGACAAAAAACACCGATTCAAAGCGTTCCAGAAACTCACCCGGAATTGCAGCGTTTTTAGCCAGTTCTACAGTTGGATACACCAAATTTGCTGTAACAGTATTTCCGAAAACACCAATGATAACTACAAACAGCATGATGTATAACACAACTGGTATGACAGAGCCAATCACCGCAGCTTTTGGACCTTTTTTGGGATTTTCAACCAAAGACATGTAAAACCATAAGATCCCAAAACCGGAGAAAGTGAGTGCGCTGGTTCCAAAACCTATAAAGTATTCTTTCATGTCTGTTGTAAACACCGGCTGCAAGTTCCCGATTTCCATAGTTTGCAGGTTAAACCCTATTACCACCAACACAATGACGAAGACAAATGGAAAGAAAAGCATATTTAAGCGAAACAATCCGATTCTCGATCCGCCAACAGCATAGACCAGGACAAATAAAAAGAGCAGGGCCAGCACCTCGAGTGGTGTTTTATCAAACAAATATTGTTTCGTAATATCTGCCGACAAACGAATCCTGAGTGCCAGAGAAACCATCATAATAATCCCGTAGATAAAAACAACGCAACCAGCTACCTTCTTGCCGACAAGTGTGGCTCCATAATCGGAGATGGTTTGGCCAGGGAATACAGCGGAAAATTTCGCAATCAGCCAGGTCATGATTATAAGAAAAACGCCGCCAATGATAATTGATACAAGTCCGTCTGCTGCATTCGTATGTGCGGCCAATGTTCTTGGAATCACTAGGATACCAAGACCAATAACCGCTCCAGTCACAGCAATCATCAATTCTCTTTCTGTGATTTTGCCACCAGCATATTCAAATGACTTCACGATTGTTTGCCTCCCTTGTCAGCAGATTGATCATCTTGCGGCTGCAAATACACTGGGCGACGATCCAACAGCGGGACAGGTGTGCGAAAAACCAGATCATTAAAGTCCTTCAAAAATGCCGGAGCAAAAGGACTGGAATAAGGCACACCAATGCTTTTCAGATTAACAATATGAATATTGATCATGATGTAACCTAAGATAATGCCGTACAGTCCAAAAACACCCGCCGCAAACATCATGAAATAGGCGAGAATCCTGAACGTAATTGACAAACTATAGGTTGGAATTGCAAATGAAGCAATAGCATTCAGGGCAACAACGATGACCATGATCGGGCTTACAATGCCAGCCTGCACAGCCGCATCACCAATAACAAGCCCTCCGACAATACCAATCGTTTGTCCAATCGTCTGTGGCAATCGTGCTCCCGCCTCACGGAGCAGCTCCATTGTGGTAACCATTAAAAGTGCTTCTACAAAAGCCGGAAATGGGACGCCTTCTCTAGTCGCAGCAATCGACATAGCGAGTTTTGTGGGAAGCAGCCCTTGATGATATTCGGATAACGCAATATACAAACCAGGCAGAAACACCGCAATAAACCCCGCCATATACCGTAAACCGCGCACAAGCGATCCAATTGTCCACCGTTCGTAATAGTCCTCAGGCGATTGCATGGCGTTACCAAGCGTTGACGGCGCAATTAATACAAAAGGGGACCCGTCAAGCAGAATAACAACCTTCCCCTGTAACATTGCTGCCGAAGCCGTGTCCGGCCTTTCTGTATTAATAAATTGCGGAAAAGGCGATAGAAAACTTTCCTCAATCCACTGTTCAATGAATCCAGATTCAGGGGCATCGTCCATGTCAATTGCTTCCAATCGCCGTTTAACCTCTTTCAAAATATCAGGATGAATAACACCTGCCACATATGCCACAACCAGATCTTTTTTCGATCTCCTCCCTACCTGATAACTATCAAAACGTAAATTGGGATCACGAATATACCGGCGCAAAGTCGCAAGATTGGTCTGAAGCGTTTCGACAAATCCATCCCGAGGTCCTCTGATCACCGTTTCAGAAACCGGTTCTTCAACAGACCTCATTTCCCATTTTTTCATTTCTATTAAAAGCGCTTGATCCACGCCATCAACAAAGAACACGGTCGTCCCACTCAACAGAGCATCCATCACATCGTCCATAGTTTGGCCTGTTTTTATATTGCCGGCAGCGATCACATCTTTCTTGAGCACATCGTAAACAGCCATTGCCTCTTCAGGGAAACCCTTTTTTTCACCTGCGTTCTGTACTGGCTTAATCACATCTTTATGTAAGAGTTCACTATTTGTCAGTCCTGAAAAATACACCACGCCACATTTTACTGATGAATGATAGATGTCAAATGTCCGTGTCACCAGGTCGGACGGGGATCCGAGCAGGTTTTTTATATGTTTGATATTTTCATCTAACCCGGATGCCAGTTTCTCCGGATTAGATGATGACGTTTGCTTTGTTTGTTTCATCCGTCCAAACAATGATTTGAAATCCACGAACATCCCTCACTTAGAAAACAGTATAAGCTTCTGTTTCCCATAAACTCGTGTTTTTATACAGATGCTCAACCTCTGTATAAGCTCCTCACAGATAGCGAAAACTAAGCTCACCCACTAAAGGAGTGTTGCTTGATGGAAACAAATGACATCATCAGGACATATGCAATGACCGTCCAACAAATGAAAAGATCCATTCTGGACCATGAGGGACGGTAAAGCAATGTCGAAAACCAATCATCCAAACCACCGTCGCGCATTGGGTATGCTGCTGTGGAGCATCGCTCTCCCTGGATTTGGTCAACTTTTAAACCAAAAATACATTAAAGGCATTATCCTCATTGCTTTCGAAATAGCTGTCAATGTGATGGGAAATCTTAATCAAGTCATCATTCTCAGTTTCCACGGAGAAATTCAGGAAGCAATCGAACTGACAAATTACAACTGGCTTATGTTCTACCCGTGCTTGTATTTTTTTGCGATGTGGGATGCGTATCACGACGGCAGGGGTGGAAAGAGCAAATTTGCATATCTGCCATTTGTCGCCTCTGCCTATATCGTGACTGTTGGACTTATATTTTCACCCGTTCTTTCCATCGGTGGTGTCAAATTCGGACCGGTGTGGCTCTCAATCCTATTTATGCCGATTGGTTTAGGAGTGGGGGCTTTCGTGCGATGGATCTTATTAAAATCCGACGTATAAAAAGGACAAGCTGTCATGGTTTAGCCGCTTACATTTCGGGGTAATTCTTTAATAAGCAATACCCCATTATGCTGGAGGTGTTAGAAGATGAAGGAAATTTTCGGCCCGTATCAATCGGTTCCTGAAACGATTAAAATGACTGAAAAACTTGCAGACAGCGGCTATGAGCCTGCTCACATAACCATTCTGTCAAACATTGACAATCCAATAGACTTTGAAGAAAAAACAGAAGCAAATGTGGCCAATTCCCTTTCTGAATCATCATCATGGAAAAGCAAAATGAAACAGTTATTCACCAATAAAGCCGACCATCACCGCGACATTACAGATGAACTGGCTGCACTGGAATTTTCAGATGATGAAATTGCCCAGTTTATTGAGAAAATCGTTGATGGACACTTTTATGTGATTGCTGACGATAACACTGAGCCGGATAAAGACACAGTGCACGATTTAAAAGAAGCACGCATCAGAGAGGATCTTGAACACCGAAACTCCTATACGACCACTCGGTTTTTCTAAAATACTAAAAAACGAGCAGTCTGTGATATTCCACAAGACTGCTCGTTTTTCATTTGTTTAGCCAGGGCCGGCTTTGGTCTTTAAAACGCGCCGGAACCTCCACCGCCGCCACCGACACCACCCCCAACACCAGGTGTGCCTCCGCCAGCAGAAAGACTGGCCGCAGCGGCTGTATCTGCTTTATCAAACTGGTGCTGGAACGTTCCAGCTATGGCCATGAATAAAAACATATTGGTACCGGGGGCATGCGCAATATCAGCATAACGAGGCCCCTGTTCCATAAACACTTGGCTTTTTTCCTGAATGGTCTTATTGTTACACCCAAGACCGTAAATAAAGGCCCGCTTCTGATCGTCGTCCAGCCACTCATTCCATTCTGTGGGAGCGACATCAGCAAACTTCTCACTGAAGTCTTTCCATTGTTGTTCGATATGAACACCTTTGGCCGTTTTACGAATCGCTCCCAGTGCAAACGCTGCAAGGGCGATGACAAGCAAAATACCGCCAAGCATCCAGCCAAACAACTCGTGGATACCGAAAATGACAATTGCAGGCACCAATAGAAGACTAGAACCCCCGATCATCCATCTTGCCTTCGAGCGATCTTCATACAATTGGGCATTCGATACCTCCTCTTTGACACTGTCACGCCAACTCTGGAAGCTTTGATGATAGGCTTCATGGTTATCTTCATTTTCTGTGTAAGATTCAAGATCTGACATACGAAACGTCCCATCAGACCCGATCATATCAAAGAGCCAGGCGATCAGCATCTGCTCATGCTTGAAATCTGTTTGTCTATTGATGACAGTAAACGTTTCTTCATCTTCCTCTTTAACATAACCTTTTCTTATCAAATCGAGCAGAGCTGCTGAAAGTGCATTGGCATCAAGCACCCCACTGTTCATAAAGTGAATGGTCGCTGGCATGCTCAATTCCGCTTTAGGCACGAAAAAGTCATCGACAAACCGGCGTTCTGCTTCTTGTTTCACTTGCTGCTTGTATTGGCTGCGACGTATAAGCAAGATGACTAAATAAACGCCAAATGCACCCAGAATGACTGGCGCAATTTTACTTAGTATATCTTTCCGCTTCTCAAATGCAGCAATATCAGCTTCAATTTCTGCCCGATCAGCCTGTATGTCGTTGGCAATGGTCTTATCTCCAGCTGAGGGTACATTTGGGAAAAGAGAAGCGTCATATGCCACTCTTATATCGCCCTTTTGTCCGCTGCCCACATGACCCAAATCAAAATGAACAGCCCCATCTTTCGCCGTTTTTCCTGTACCAAAGGCAGCATCATACCCTAAAAAGACAGGGTCTTCAGCAGGTTTGGGCGGATGGATAAATATATTGAGATTCTCATAATCCGATTCATTGCCATCGTCAAAAAACGCCCAATAGAATTGTCCCAGATCGGAATATACTTCTAGGCCATTTTCAATGGTATAACTGAGGACCGCTGTAATCGTTTCATCTTCACCTTTACGGTGGATTTTATATAAATTATCATCCTGCTCCACTTTTAGCGGCTTTCCGTTTTCAGTCGCTTGCACATCCGTGATCTGAGTACCTTCTTTTGCAATAAGTGTACGCGTAATACCGTTAAATTCTCCATCAAATGCATATGTGTGTGTTTCTTCAACATCCACATTCCTATTTTCCAGTAAATAAGCATGTATATCCGTTTGTTCAATGTCAAAGTCAACAGCATAAACTTGGAGCGGAAATACCAAGAATCCCATTAAAACTAGAATGATTAAAGAAAGCTTCTTCATAAAACCATGTCCCCCTCTTGTCTACTATATTATACGAACCAAACAGATATAAAGTTTCACACGCCTTACTATTACTGAGAAAGCACAAAAAAGCTGCGGAACCCGCAGCTTTTTATTTTTCTTCTTTATAACTTTTATTGGCTTCGTAATACCGCCGATATTGCCGATATCCGTATGTTGAATCGCGAACGAGCTGTTCGTTCTCCAAACCGGCACCAATCGCACCTGCGACAGTTGAAATCGATGCAGCAAACCAGGCGATTCTCAAGTAGGACTGGACACCCGCAGATTCACCGAGCATCAGCGTTTCGCCTAAAATATCAGGTGGAATGAATACGAGCGCAGTCCCAAAGAATAACAGATAAACCACAGCGTAATAACCTGTGACAGAAATTAAGAGTGTCGTTACGGTTGTCATATTGTACAGCCTGCGTAGCCGTTTACTTTTTTGATTGAAATTCGAGCTCTGTTTCTCCCATAACCCATGAGCCACAATCACCCACAGCACCATACCAAAAATTGCTGTTAATGTAATACCTGTCAAACGCCAAACCGTGAACAAATGACTAAGTCGCCACATCGTCGTGAAGATCATACCGAAGGCTCCAGTTGTAAACGCAATGGCAATCACATTTGTGAGGGTTGACATCATTTTCAGCGGATTATTGGCAAAGGTCATGCCAGACAACAAACGCAGTCCACCATTGAGTTTGGGCACTACAAGATAGCGGGTGTGCACTTCTCCTGTTTCTGTGAGCAATGATCGCACCTTTCTTACAGGAGAAATTGGGAACTGCCGACGTAACAAGTCAGACGACAGTATTTCTTGTTGTTTTTGAGGATCGTCACTTAATTCATTCTCTTTTTGGCCTGACATGCCATGCATTTCACCTACAACCTGAATGATTGTCTTTTTTATACGATGCAAAACAGGCCGCCAGCCGAAAGCTGGAATCGATACAATACATACGTCCGATGTCTCATTAATATCAACAGCTACGATATCTTTCTTATGAAAAACAGGAAGATCTGTCAGACAGATAATATAATTCCAGCCTCTCACATCTCTGTAATCAACCGCTTCTTTAAAGATATCCCCCGCATTTTCAGCTGCCCCTGTCAGCGGATCGATGACGCTGTCGACGGTCCACACTGTTTCGTTCGGCAAGTGTTCGTCTAATGAATCTGGCAAGAGGTCAATTAAATCATTCGCAAGTTCATTCGCAAGCTCAGGAGCGGCAATTAAACCAATTGAGATTTCTTGTGTCATGAAAGCTCGCCCTCCTCGTGTGCTTGTTTCTTCACTTGTGATTCATCGCGTTCAGCAGCATCTGAACTCTTACTTTTTTCTTGCTTCTTTTTAAGTTCATAGCTACGTGTCAGTTGACGATAGGAGTAGGTGATGTGCTTGATACGCTCTTCTTTCTCTCCTGTCGCACCCACAGCTCCTGCCAATGTCCCAAGTGACGTCGCCAGCCAGGCCAATCGTACGAAATACTGGATCGAGGCCTCCGCATCCACTTGTGTCCAGCCTTCGAACAAGTTCTCCGGCACAAAGATCGCAATACTGATCATGAACAGGATATAAAGCACGGCATAATTGATCAAGACAATCACCGTAAGCGTTGCCACGGTGGTCAAGTTATACAGCTTTCTGAATTGACTCTGCCCCTTATCTGTTGGTTTCTCCCATAGTTTATGAGCGAAAATGATCCAGATGACCATGCCTGCGATCGACAGAAGCATGAGGAGGAGAAAACGCGGGATCGAATACGCAACACTTAACTGCCATGGGGTAGAAAAAATGGAAATATACGTGCCGGTTGCGAATGCCAGTGTCAGTACTTTGGTAAACGATCCGAGTGCTGTCCAGGGCTTGTTGGCAAATGTCATGCCTGATAGGAGCCGGAGCCAGCCGATAATTCTGGACTGCAGGATAAACCGGTTGTCCGTTTTATTATCATCTTCAGGCTTCACACGCTTCACACGCGAAAACAAGAACCGCCACTTAAGGTGTGATGCAGTTTGTTCTTCCCCGTCATCCAGTCCATCGTTTGTGTACATCAAATCAACAACATAGGTTATCGCTTTTCTAATCCTTTTTTTCAAGGGGAAAGCTCCAAATGAAGGCAAAGAAATCAGGCCGGTCTGTCGCCTGACGCTCACATCTGATGTCACCACTTTGTTGTTAGATAGACTTGGAAGGTCAGTTAAACAAACTGCATAGTCCCAGCCTTTTTTATCTTTTATGTCGACAGCTTTGTCGATCACTTCATTTACATACTCAGCTGAACCAGTCAGTGGGTCAACATCAATCTCCACTTCCCACTCAACGTCTTGGTCAACATGTTTGTTTAAATCGAGCTTCAATTTGTCTTTAATTTTGAAGGCAAGATCTGCAGGTAAATCGGGAGAGGGAATCAGTCCAACAATCTTTGATGTCACACCATGAAGCCTCCTTTAAATAGCTTGTTCATTACCCCTATATACCCGACCAACAGCCTATAAAACCTAGTATGGCACTGGACGCTTTCTCTATGAACAAAAAAGAGCCGCCCCTTTTCAGGTAACGACTCTTTACGCTTATTATTCAGCCCTGGCCTTTGATCAAGCTGAAGACTTCTGCTCTTGCAGCTGGCTCTTTTTGAAAAATACCTCTCACACCCGATGTGACGGTTTTGGCTCCAGGTTTCTTAACGCCGCGCATCGTCATACACATATGTTCTGCCTCGATCACAATGATGACGCCGTGTGGATCAAGTGTCTCCATCATCGAATCGGCGATGGTTGAGGTAATCCGCTCCTGCAGCTGTGGTCGCCTCGTTACAGTTTCAACTGCACGTGCCAGTTTGCTTAGGCCAGTCACTCGGCCGCCTTTAGGAATATAGCCGATGTGCGCCACGCCGTAGAATGGAACAAGGTGATGTTCACACATCGAATAAAACGGAATATCTTTAACGAGCACAAGTTCCTCATGATCTTCACTGAATATTGTTGCAAAGTATTCTTTCGGATCTTGATGCATGCCTTGGAACACTTCTTCATACATGCGTGCAATTCGTGCCGGCGTGTCTTTCAGCCCTTCACGATCCGGATCATCCCCGATCGCTTCCAGAATCATGCGCGCCGCCTGTTCTATTTTTCCATGGTCCACTGCCATGTCATTACCTCCATTCACAACAGCAAAATTAAAAGAGTCTAACGTGTAGTATACTACAAAAGTCGTGGAGGTTCTAAATAAAATTCAATACGAGACCAACCAGCAAACTCAAAGCCATGATGCCAAGCAATAAATAGCCGACAATCCGAATAGGTAAAGGCAAACTTTTCATTTTTGCCGGTTTTTTAGTCGGATAACCTTCAATTTTACTGAAATGATCCATTGCATCGTTCATCGGTGTGTGATCTGAGGAACTCTCCCTTTGATCATACTCATCCCATCGTCTTTTTTCGCGCTCTTTAGCTCTTTCATAGTCCTTATCCATTCTATCCCCTTTCTAAAAAGTAATTGCTTCTACAAATTAACTATTAATGAATAGTAGACACAAACTACGAACCAAAGAAAGCCTGAAATGACTGCCCCTGGCAACCGCTCGGGGAAACACGGAGACTCCAGCAGGAGGACAAGCCTCGGTGAAACCCCGCAAGCGCGATATAGGGGAAGGAAGGCTAAAACCGCGACGTCCTGTCGCAACGCCGTCATGACCCACATCCTGTGGGCCCGAGGCTCAGCAGCGCCCGCGGAAAGCGCAGTGTTTCCCCCGAGCGGCCGCATGAAGCAGTCATAAATTCTGCCTAGTTACTTCGCAGTTTACTTATACTGTGCTTTAAGTAATTGCAACAACCTACACAAATGTAGCCTTGACTTTTTAACCCTTTGATCAAACTGGCACTCAAGAAGGGATTTATTTGATTCACTTTTGATTCGTTTTCGTATAAGCAACGACTTTGTATTCAAAGATCATTTGCTCGACTTTCTCACCCGCTGCTCCGAAATAGAACGATAACAATTTTCGTGCTTCCTCCACTGAGTCAAAAGCAAATACAGTATCAATTACAGTGTGGTTAAATCCTCTTGCCGACCAATAATTTACATCACTGGCTATCGGCCGGGATGACAAGGCACAAAATTCATCGTAACCGTAATTGTCCACAATGATGATCTGACCGCCTGGTTCAACGACGCGTGCAACTTCAGCGAGTCCTTGATCAACATCTGGCATACCATCGAAAAAGAAAGCCCAGGTCGCATAAGCGCTCTTAAAAGTATTGGTATGAAACGGGATCGATTGAGCTGTTCCTCTTGACCAGATAAGGGGCTTTTCAGGATCAATCATCGTCTCATCAGGTTCCATAGCCACAATTTGCCTGTTATCGTTTAGCAGACGTTCGGCCGTGTGGCCATTGCCGGCGCCGATGTCGAGTGCGAGCCCGTTTGGCAAGTTTTGATCAAGGAAGTCTATCACGTTTCCTTTCCGGTCCATACAACGCCGTTCAATTTCAAATAAATCAGGATATGTTCCACCGTAAAACGGTATAATGTCTGATGCTTTCATTTTTCAGTTAGCCTCCTTCAATAATTTATGAATGATTGGAGACCGTTTGACGCAATCGTTCCATTTTGTTCACCGCTTTCATACCTAATTATGGAAAGTATATCACATTCGCTGTTTGCTTTTGGTCAAAATGGGCAAAACTTTAAACAATAATGCTTTACAACCCGCGAGTTACGGTGTACGATTTAGTATAAATACGTTTTTGTCATTGACGGGAAGAGTAAACTGTCATGGAGCTTTTAGAGAGTCGCTGGCTGGTGAAAAGCGATGGCACGTGCAGACTGAAGATCATCCCTGAGACGTTTGGCTGAACTTTTCCAGTAGGCGAAACCGGCTGACGGCCGTTATCCGTCTTACGAGTGCCGTTCACTATTGTGATACGGAATTTGGGTGGTACCGCGGAATAATCCGTCCCTGCTTTCGAGCAGTGGGCGGTTTTTTAATGTTCAAAATGGCTATTAAAATAATTCATATATAAGAGGTGGAAAACGATGCGCAGTGTTAATACGAAAGAAGCGGCATTGGACCGCGAAAATCGGGTCAAAGATTATTGGAATGAAAACAATGTGTTCAAACGTTCGATGGATGAGCGTGAGGGCGCGGAAACGTTTGTCTTTTACGAAGGACCGCCGACAGCAAACGGTCTGCCCCATGCCGGACACGTGCTTGGTCGGGTAATCAAAGATTTTGTCGGTCGTTATAAAACGATGCAAGGTTATCAGGTTCTCCGCAAAGGGGGCTGGGATACACATGGTCTCCCTGTTGAGCTTGAGGTTGAAAAGCAGCTCGGCATCTCCGGAAAGCAGGAAATTCAAGAATATGGCGTGGAGAAGTTCATTGAAGAATGTAAGAAGAGCGTCTTTAATTATGAAAAAGAGTGGCGTGAGTTTACTGAGTCGATCGGGTACTGGCTCGATATGGACGATCCGTATGTCACGCTGCAAAACCGCTATATCGAAAGTGTCTGGTATATCTTAAGCGATTTGCATAAGCGCGATTTGCTCTCCAAGGGGCACCGTGTCAGTCCTTATTGCCCAAGTTGCCAGACCACGCTCAGCTCCCATGAAGTTGCCCAGGGTTATGAGGACGTTAAAGACCTCTCGGCCACAGCGAAATTCAAGGTGAAAGGCTCTGAAAATGAATTTTTCCTCGGATGGACAACAACGCCTTGGACATTGCCGGCCAACGTGACACTCGCCGTGAATCCTGACCTTGACTATGTCAAAGCGCGCCAGAATGGTGAAGTCTACATTGTGGCTGAAGCCCTTGCTGATAAGGTACTCGGTGAATCATATGAAATCGTTTCGCGTCATAAAGGCAGCGACCTCGCTGGAATTGATTATGAACCAGTATTCCCGTTCATGCAGCCAGAAAACGGCCATTATGTTGTGGTAGCTGATTTCGTCACCGCTGACAGTGGTACCGGTGTTGTTCATGCGGCGCCTGCTTATGGTGAAGATGACTACAAGCTTGTTTTGGAAAAAGGGCTCTCTTTTTATAATGTTGTTGATGCAGCCGGACGTTACACTGACGACATCCCGTTATTTGCTGGACGTTTTGTTAAAGACTGTGACGTTGACATCGTCAAGTATCTCTCTGAAAAAGGGCTGCTTTATCATAAGGAAAAATACGAACACAGTTACCCGCATTGCTGGCGCTGTGATACACCGCTTCTGTACTATGCAATCGAAAGCTGGTTTATCAAAACAACCGACCTGAAAGATCAATTCATTGCCAACAACGAAACGGTCGAGTGGCATCCACACCACATTAAACACGGACGTTTCGGCAATTTCTTGGAAAATATGGTTGACTGGAACATTGGCCGGAACCGTTTTTGGGGGACCCCACTGCCGATCTGGATTTGTGATGATTGTGACCACCAGTATGCACCGCACAGCCAGGCTGATCTACTGGAAAAAGCGATTGGTGACATAGGTGACATCGAACTGCATAAACCGTACGTTGACCGTGTGGAACTAAAATGTGAGAAATGTGACGGGACCATGCATCGCGTGCCGGAAGTAATCGACGTCTGGTTCGACAGCGGCTCTATGCCATTTGCACAGCAGCATTATCCGTTTGAAAACAAAGAGCAATTTGAGAAACAATACCCTGCTGACGTGATCTGTGAGGGAATTGATCAGACACGCGGCTGGTTTTACAGCTTGCTTGCCGTGTCCACACTTTTCACGGGCAAAGCACCGTATAAGCGCGTTTTGTCAACCGGGCATATTCTTGATGAACATGGGCGCAAGATGTCCAAGAGTAAAGGGAATGCCTTGAGTCCGACAGACCTGGTTACCAAATTCGGAGCCGATGCCTTCCGCTGGGCGCTTCTTGCCGACAGTGCCCCATGGAATAACAAACGTTTTTCTGAACGGGTTGTCATTGAGGCTAAATCCAAGGTGATTGATACGCTCGTCAACACACACGGCTTTTACACATTATATGCCAACATTGACGGCTACACATTTGACGCTGGTAATGAAGGCGAGAAAACATTGCTCGACCGCTGGATTATGTCACGCCTGAATTCTGTGACCGTCGTGGTGGAGGAAGCGCTCGATGCCTATGACTTCACAAAGGCAGCCAAGGCGATTGAACGCTTTGTCGATGAGCTAAGTAACTGGTATATCCGTCGGTCCCGTGATCGCTTCTGGGAAGAAGGCATGACACCTTCCAAGACAGCCGCCTATCACACCTTGCATACTGTGTTGACACAGCTCAGCAAGCTGATGGCACCATATACACCGTTCCTTTCAGAGGACATCCATCAAAACCTGACAGGTAAAAGTGTTCATCTTGACTTTTTCCCGAAAGTGGATGAGGCGTTGATTGATGAGGAACTCGAAGCTGACATGGACACCGTTCTGCAGGTTGTGGAATTGGCCCGAGGTGTGCGCAATACAGAAGCCATTAAAACGAAGCAGCCTCTTTCTGAATTGACGGTAATCCCAGTCAATCCGGACAAAGGTGCGGCATTGGAGAAATACCGCGACATTATTGAGGATGAAATCAACGTGAAGGATGTCGTTGTTAAACATTCGTCAGATGAATTGGTCCGTTATGATGTCAAATTAAACTTCCGAGCAGCAGGACCTGTACTCGGTAAAAATGTGCGTGTTGTTAAAGATTTTCTTGAAGCACTCTCTGAAGATGAAGCCGCTCAGGTCGTCCAAAGTGAAAAAGCCGTTGTCCCAACAGACGATGGGGAGCTTGAAGTGACAATGGATCTGTTGAATGTTGAACGCGTGGCAGATGCTGGATTGTCAATGGGCTCCAACCAGGACTTCAACGTGGTCCTCGATACGACAATCACAGAATCATTGCGTCTCGAAGGTCTTGCACGCGAAGTCATCCGAGCTATCCAGGACGAACGCAAGCAGCAGGATCTGCCGATTGACCTGCGCATCAACATTATCCTCGGTGGTGATGACGATATCGTCGCAGCGATCAAGGAAAATGAATCCCTTGTTCGCGACAACGTTCTCGTAAAAGAGCTGACAATTTCTGGAGACAGCACATCAGAAGAAATGAAAGTTTACACACTTGGTGACCATACGTTGAAATTGGCCTTGGTGCAGTAAGCAAGATCAATCGAACGAAAAAGAGCAGTCAGTCTGAGGCAGGCGCTGCTCTTTTTTGGTTTCTTTTTTAAAGGATGGTTGTTCTGTGAATGAATGGTAAGCAAAAACCGCGACGTAGGGAAAATTTGAGCGACTAGTCCTGGCAATTGAAGGAAAGTACTCGATGTTCGATTGACCTGATTTAGTTGTGCATGTAGGGTACGGATACGCACATTCATTCTGTGATATGCACATTCGACTGCGGATTTGCACATTCATTTCCGTATATGCACGTTCGGCCGCAGATTTGCACACTCATTTCCATATATGCACATTCAGACGCAGATTTGCACATTCATTTCCATTTTCAACCACGCTAAGTTTTAAATGTAGCTGTCGTCATATATTTACTTACTTCGAATTTCACGAACACGGTGCGTTATTCACTTGCTTCTGCTTCTCCTTGATCAACAAAGACGATTTGCAGCAAGTACACGACCATTAAAGCTGTTATTAAGACAAAGCCCCAGCCTAAAAGCCGTTGCTGTGTTTCCAGATAGTTGTTGCAGAGCTGGATTGGGGAATCAATATACAGCCATCCCATCAAAGCAAACATGGATAAGTAATTCAAGAACACAAAACTTTTTATAATACCGGATGATTTTTTCCAGCTGTCAAAAAGACATATGCCTGCGATTGGAAGACTGATAAATTTAAACCACTCAACATGCGATAAGACGAGCGCTTCATCCATGGCTCTTGGCAGCATCCAATACATTGTAATGAACACAAAAACCAATATACCAGGGCCTCCCGCTGCATTCCACTTTACCCAAAAACGGCGTGTGTGCGGAATGATCCCTTTCCCCATCCAGTACCCTGCAACAATGAGCAAAGGCATTTGAAGCAGCATATGGACGATCATGCGCGCCTCCATCCAGTCAGAGACAAATGGCAGTATCAAAATCATATACATGAGAAACCCCATCCATAACTGCTTCATGTCAAACACCCCCAAACTTTTAAGCTGGTATGTCTATGTTCATTTCCTCTGTATTGCGCTCTTTCATACGCAAATAGCGAATAAAATGCACCACAAATATGGTTACCGCTATAACGCCCAGTACACCCGCAACAGCTCCAAACGCAGCCGGTGCCATCCATTCCGGAAAATGAGTAGCCCAGCGGCGCGGGGTGCTTAATGCGCCTGATACCAGGAAGCTGCCGCTCACACCTAAAAGCGCCAGGATGTAGCTCACAAAACCGATGTGGTCCAATTTGTTGGTCTTCATGCCTTTGTCAACTTTTGAAAGGTAATACATGAAACCAAAGATCATGACAACAGCTCCCAGCCCCATGTACATATGGAAGTGTCCAGGCACCCATTTCGTATTATGCATGACATGGTTGACAACAATCGTGGCATCCACAATTGCCGGGACAACACCCACAGTCCACCCGAACATGGACAAGAATATCAAACCTGAAGCCATATCCCATTTGATGCCTGATTTATACACGATCATTAATGCTCCGTATGCCGTTATGACAAGCACCGGCAACCCATTGGCATATGAAAGGATTTGCCCCATGACAAGCATCCATTTAGGCATGACTGAATCCATAAGCATATGGTGCGTGTAAATAACCAGAGTAAAAGAGGTTGACATGGTCCAAGCGATGAGAAAGGCTTTATTCGCTTTCCAAGGCCGACCCGTATACCGAGGCAAGATCTCATAGACCGCTATAACGCCCATATAAATAATAGAGTTTGCAAAAATATGGCCAAATGCATAGGTGAGGTTTTTTGCAAGTAATGGATCGAATGTAAAAGCTGGATTGACCACATTAATGATGTTCATAATTAAAACCGTAGCACCTGCCGTCAGAGCTGTGACATTGACTATTGTGACCATGGTGCTCGCTACAACTGTGCCTGATGGTGCATCTTTTTCTGCTTTTTTACCAGTGATCACGTCCCAGCCGAGGCCTTTGCCAAGACTGCCGTACTTTTTAATAATGGCTCTGCCGCTATCAATATAAAACAACAGGAATCCAATGCCTAAAATCAACATGCCAAACAGATAAAGTAACGCTCCGGCTGTTCCCCAGGCATTTCCTGACAGTGCTGGAAGCGGATATAAAAACGTCCAGCTGCTGGCATATTCAAATGAAAAAACACCAACCGAAACCATGAGTACACCCAAGAGAAAAAGCACAAGATTAAGTGTAAAGATATGTTTGGATAATTGGACATAATCTTTTAGAAAATACCACATGATCGCAGCCGCAGCCAGCGCCGCTGCACCTACCATCCCTGTTCCGTGTATCGTCAAGAACTGATAAAAAGCAGCTGGAGATAAGTCGAGCATCCCGCTTTGGGCCATTAACATCAAAATGCCAAACATCATCATGATACCGATTACAATGCCTCCGACTGTTAAATACGTTGCCATCATCCGATGCCCAGACCCTGCTCCTTTATTGATCTGTTGTTGTTTCATTCCCAATCCCTCCTTCATTATTCCGTCACCTCAATTTGTGAAACCATCATATGGTGAGCGAGCCCACAATACTCCAGACACAGTATGTCGTAAGTTCCAGGCTCGTCGAATGTCATATATACTTTGTTCATATAGTCAGGCATAGCCTGGGTTTGAGCGAGCAAATTCATTTCTTCGTCATAAATGCCAAAACCATGGTTCACGTCTCTGCTCGTTACATGGAATTCTACCGGTTCTCCAACTTTGAACGTTGTTTCACTCATGTCCCATCCGAATTGCAAAGCTTCAACATCGACGATAACCGGTTCATTTCCTTGTCCATATACTGGTTGATTATAAGGTAGTTCTCTTAATGTATAGATGGTGATTACAAGCATGAAAACCACCAATGTCATTGCATAGAAAGACCTTGCCTTATACCATTTCTTTTTAATAGGTTCATACGCTCTTTCTCGTGACTTCAAAGCAACCACACCAAACACAACAGCAACCGCAATCATAAATACGAGACTTACAATCCACGCCATCATTTGAACCATTACATAACCCCCATTTATATGAAGTTAATGGAAAATATCGTCCATTAGCTGACGTCATTATACAACTCCCCCGCCCCATGACAAGTGAGCCAAATCACTGTCACAGCAAGCCTCTCACTCACCAGCACCCCCAACCCTCATCCCCCCAACTTCACCCCATTTCCACTATGCATATAGGGAAATCAAAAAAGAAAAAATGAAAAGAAAAATGGAAGGAAAAAAGGAGAAAGAAAGGAGAAAGAGAGGAGAAAGAGAGGAAAAAAAAGTGCCTGTCACTTCCCGGTTTTTGTCGAACATTATACAGGCACAACACAAAAAAGCTCTTTTGCTTGATTACAGCAAAGGAGCTTTTTTTGTTTTCATGTATGCAAATGATCATTACTCAAACCCGTTGAAAATAATATTCGACATATTTCGGGAAGTGACAGGCACCCCTATCGACTGAGGTACTGGCGTTTGTGATCGGCTAGGCTTGCTAGGACGATCGGGGCGGGGTCTTGTTCCACATCCAGCTCCACTGTAGTTCCATCTGTTGGGAGCGTGCTTTTGAAGATGTCTTCGTATTCTGCGACGGTTAATGCTTCTCTCGAATTGAGCATTGCTTTATGGTCCTGAACATGCAAATGTTGCTTGTAATCAGGCTGGAGAATGCCGCTGAAGAATTCACCTACAGCTCCTGACCCATAACTGTAGAGTCCAATTCTGTCACCGGCTTTCAATTCATCTTGCAACTCAAGCAAAGACAGCAAGCTTAAATAGAGTGAACCAGTATATATGTTACCCACGTTTCTATTATAGTGTTGGCTCATTTGGAAATTTGCTTTCAGCCGCTCTTGAACGGCTTCGTCCCCCTCATCAAGAATCGTTCGCAATGCTTTCAAGCCCATCTTTGTATAGGGTAAGTGAAAACAGATTGCTGCAAAGTCTTTTAAAGCCAAACCCGATTCCGACTTATATTGTTCCCATACCCGGTTGAAGAACGCCAAATACTGTTCATTGGAAAATTTGCCATCAACAAAGGCCATCTCAGAATAGACCGGACGCCAAAAGTCCATGATATCCTCTGTGGCATACACACTTGGTTCTTCAAGCGTCATGATTCTAGGGTCCTGTCCAATTAATAATGCCACAGCACCGGCACCCTGGGTCACTTCTCCCCCTGTATTCAACCCATATCTGGCAATGTCCGAACCAAGTACTAACACTTTACTCTCCGGATGCAGTGCCACATGTCCTTTTGCCATTTGAATGGCAGCTGTCGCACCATAACAAGCTTGTTTCACCTCAATACAACGTGCCCCGGACTTAAGGCCGAGCAGCTGATGCACATAAATCGCTGCTGATTTCGAATGATCGATACCGGACTCTGTCGCAAAAATGACAAAATCAATCGCGTCGCGGTCCTGATCGTCAATGATCTCCCAGGCTGCATTCGCAGCCAAGGTCACCGGGTCCTGTGTAAGCGGAGCCACGGCCATTTTCTCCTGTCCAATTCCAATCGTGAATTTTCCCGGATCAACGTCACGGGCTTCTGCTAAATCATTCATATCCACATACAAATGTGGTGTATAAAAGCCGATTTTATCGATACCTATCGTCATGATGATATCCCCTTTCGATGGTGTTTAAAGTGTCTAATACATTATGCGATACCATATTGTGATTTCATTCACAAATAAGCGTGTAAGTACTCAATAAGATTAATAATAGTACATTATACCGCATAAAACAACCACTTTAATAAGGGAAAAGACTGCCAGCGAGACTCAATTATTCTTAAAAACTGTCATCTTAGCTTCAAAAAAACAACTCCCATACTCGGGAGCTATTTCTACGTGGTCTATATGCCCTACAAATCAGGATTAATCGTAACAGTTTTCTCCGTCTCTACAGTCACTTTTCCTCCTTTTACAACGGCCAATCGGGTTGGTAAATCAATCACAGCATTTGTAACGTATTCGGTATCGAGCAAGACAAGGTTGGCTGTGTTGCCAATTTTAACGCCATAGTCTGTGATGCCAAGTGCTTTTGCCGGGTTAGTTGTAATCATTGGCAATACGATCGGCAGGTCTGCTGCTCCGCCCAAATGTGCAGCAGGAATTGCGAGCATGGCCGTTAGCATGACGTCACCTGTGCCATACGGCGTGAACGCGTTGCGGATGTTGTTGGTGGCGATGCACATGTTGACGCCGCCGTCTCTTAATTGACGGATCGGGGTCAAAGCACGACGCACGTTGTATTCATCTTTGCGTCCGCCGAGGTGAAGGTCAGTGGCAGGCAGACTCATCACGCTAATCTGGGCTTTGGCCATCTTTTCGATGATGGGATCAAGCTGTTCTTTAGGCAATGCACCCAAACTGGTCAGATGCCCAACAGACACGCGGCCTACAAAGCCTTCAGCAATGGTTTTGTCACAAATATATTCAATTGTCATACCTTCAGCATCGTCTTTGAAATCCTGGTGGAAATCAATGGGCTTGTCGTATTTTTTGCGATCTCAAAGATCAAGTCAATATGATCGTGTGGAGGTGTGTCGTTGTATGGGATACCTCCAACAACATCTGCACCTTTGTCCATGGCCTCATACATCATTTCTTCAGTGCCCGGCGCTTTCAAAACACCTTCCTGTGGAAAAGCAACCACTTGAATATCGACAAGGTCTTTGTATTTTTCTTTCAGATCCATGATCACGTCAAATCCGGTAAAGCCTTGGGCTGGATCAAATTCAGCATGTGTACGAACATGGGTTGTACCATGCTTAATAAGCATTTCCAGGGTCCGTTCAGCACGGTCCTGGATATCCTCTTTGGTAAAAGTCGGTTTCAGTTCTGCTGTGACATTGAGTGCTTCCTGTAATGTGCCAGATTTATTCGGCAGACGGTCGGCAATTAATGCTTTATCTAAGTGGATGTGACTTTCGACAAGACCGGGAATAACCACTTTTCCGTTGGCATCGATCACGCGATCAGCTGATTGCTCAAGGTTTTCTTCAATCACAACAATCTTGCCATCTTTAATGGCGATGTCCTTAAGTGTTGTGCCTTCTTCAAGTTTGGCTTGATTTATGATGAGATCCATGAAAATTCCTCCTTTAAATGTATGAGTACTGATTTAGCCTACAAAGAATGAGATACTAAGTAAGAGTACCATAGACACTCGTTCTAGTGAGTAAATAGTAATATTTGGCAGAAAAGGGCTGTTGATCTATTCAATATATCTTTATCCCCGTATTTACCGTCTAATCTGGCCCTATAACCCATTTGATAAAATTTCAAACTATCGATATTCTTAAGAGTGGATATATTACATTAAGTAAAAGGGGTTAAGAGATGAAGAAAAAAATATTTTTACTAGTAATCGCTATGTTAATGTCAGCAGTACTGGCAGCATGCGGAGGAGACAGTGACAAAGAAATTGAAACCATCACTTTCGCTGATGCAGGATGGGACAGCATTCGTGTCCATAATCATATTGCTCAGAAGATCATTGAGGAAGGATTCGGCTATGATACCGATGTGACCTCAGGATCAACCGCTGCTACGGTTCAAGGTCTCAGGGAAGGTGACATCAACGCCTACATGGAGGTCTGGACCGATAACATTAAAGAAGTATACGAAGAGGCGATTGATGCAGGAGATATTGAAAGAGTCTCCACCAACTTTGACGACAATAACCAGGGCTTGTATGTGCCGACATATGTGATTGAAGGAGACGAAGAGCGCGGTATTGAACCAATGGCTCCGGATCTCCAGACAGTGGAAGACTTGAAAAAGTATCCAGAAGTATTTGAAGATCCTGAAGATCCCGGACGTGGCCGTATTATTAATGGGCCAAGCGGCTGGGCTGTGCAGGAAGCTATCTCGGAGAAGTTTGACACATACGGACTGGATGAAACGATGAATGACTTTATTCCAGGATCCGATTCAGCTGCAGTTGCCGACCTCGTTTCTGCCTATGAATCCGGTGATGCATGGGTGGGCTACTACTGGTCACCGACATGGGGCACAGCGAAATACGATCTGACATTGCTTGAGGAGCCTGAATTTGACCGAGAGCAGTGGGATGAGGATAAAGGTACGGCCTTCCCGCCAAACGATGTGGTGGTAGCTGTTCACAAAGATCTCCCTGATCAAGCACCTGAAGTTGTAGATTTTCTTAAAAACTATGAAACCAGCACTGACCTGACTGAAGAGGCGTTGAACTACATGAATGACAACGACGCTTCCGAAGAAGAAGCAGCCATCTGGTGGATGAAAGAACATGAAGACGTATGGACCAGCTGGGTCTCAGACGACGTCGCTGAAAAAGTTAAAGAATCACTTAAATAAAATCTCAAAAAAGCAGCGGGCGCAATGCGCCCGCTGCTTTTTTCATGACTCCGTAGCGCCTTTGTGGTGCCTCATGGTGCCTGTCACTTCCCGGTTTTTGTCGAATATGATGGCATTTATATGAGGAAGCAATTCTATCAGAGCAAGAACACCCTCTATCCGAGCAAAAGTGCCTTCTATCAGAGGAAACTCATCTCCTATCCAAGCAAGAGTGCGCTCTGTCAAAGGAAGAGCGCTTTCTATCAAAGCAAGAGCACAATCTATCCAACCAAACTCCTTTTCTATCACACGAACAGTAGAGCCTCCCCCCTCAACAAGGAACGCTCCCTCTTCAATTAGAAAACTCTATGAACTAGCCCTTCACAATACATTCGACATATTTCGGGAAGTGACAGGTACCTCTTGGTTTTTTATCTATAGTACTGGTGAGAGGAGGCGGGAGATGGATTCTTTAATTTTGATGGTTAGGGAGCGTTGTTGGTATGCTTCGAGTGTCAATTGTTTAGATCGGTGGATGTCTTTTTCGAAAGCTTGTCGTAAAGCACGGGCTGTTTGATCATCATAGAGGAAAGCATTGACCTCAAAGTTCAAACTGAAACTCCTGATATCAAAATTCGCCGTGCCCACGGACGCCACCGCATCGTCTGTCACCAGCGTTTTCGCATGAACGAACCCATTTTCATATACGTATACTTTGGCCCCCGCTTTAAGCAGCCCCCCAATGTTTGAAAGCGTCGCCCAGTACACAAACATGTGGTCCGGCTTATCCGGGATCATAATCCGCACGTCAACGCCTGAGAGCGCAGCAATTTCCAACGCATCCTGCACCGTATCCCCCGGTATAAAGTACGGCGTCTGCAGGTAGATATACTTACGCGCCGATTGTATCATCTTCAAATAGCCATTGCGGATCTGCTGCCACTCATTATTCGGACCACTGGAGACAATTTGCGCTCCTACATGTCCAGTTCCAGCCATTTCCGGAAAAAACCGCTGCTCATATGCGAAATCATGTTTTTTAGACGCTTGATTCCAATCCAGAATGAAGCGCGTCTGCAAAGCATGGACCATATTCCCCTCTGTCCGAAGATGCGTATCACGCCAATAGCCAAATTTTTCATCCAATCCCAAATACTCATCCCCAACGTTAAAACCGCCTACATATCCAACTTTGCCATCAATAATAACCAGCTTTCGGTGGTTCCGATAGTTCAGATGAAAATGCGGGAAAAAGACTTCCACAAGGCCACCTGCTTCCTTCAGCGCTTTATAAAAGTGAGAAGATACACCTCTGGAGCCCATATAATCATAGAGTACCCGAACATCCACTCCCTCTTTCGCTTTTTCCGTAACGGCTTCAATCAGTTCCGTACCCAAGCCATCATCATGAATAATGTAATACTGGACATGGATATGGTCTGTTGCTTGCCTGATGTCCTCCAGCAAGGCATCAAATTTCTCCCGTCCGTCTGTGAAAATATCAACTTTATTGTCTTCAGTTAGAATCGCTCCGTCATTCTTAAGGTGCATATAAATTTGATCTTTATAGGCTTCTGTTATTCCACTTTTAAATGCAAAATCGTTTTGTTCAATTGCTTCAAGTTGTTCGTTGATTCTGTCTTTGATCCCAACCTTCTCCTGGTCTGGCCACTCAAACATGCGCTTTCGTCTGAAATTCTGATTGAATATGAGATAGAGTATAAAACCAACAATAGGTAAAAAGACCAATACCATCAACCATGCCCAAGTGGTACTGGCATTCTGACGTTCGAAAAAAATGATGACAAAGGCAAATATAATATTAACAATAAATAAATTACCCAAGATAAGTGAAGAAATAGCCATGCACAACCTCCTCTATATTTTCTCTTCTGTAAAATGTCCGCTTCCACTTTTCATTTCCCTATTCTTTCAATATAATGGATACTTTAATCTATGTCACTCATAAGGAGGCAGCCATGAAACATCAACCAGAACAATGGACCTCGAAACTCGGATTTATTCTTGCAACAGCAGGCTCTGCGATCGGCCTCGGTGCAATTTGGAAGTTCCCGTACATGACGGGCGTGTCCGGCGGAGGAGCATTTTTTCTCGTTTTTATTGTGTTCACCTTATTTATCGGCATGCCAATTTTACTGGCGGAATTCACGATCGGACGCGGCTCGCAGAAAGATGCCATCGGAGCCTATCAGACTTTCGCTCCCGATAAAAAGTGGCATTATATCGGAATACTTGGCATGATCACATGCTTCATCTTGCTGTCTTTTTATAGTGTTGTTGGCGGGTGGATATTACTCTATTTATTTGAAACAGCAGCCGGGCATTTATCAGGACTTGCCGGAAACGAGTACGGAACGCAATTTAATGAGATCATTGCGAATCCGTTCGTTACGGTCTTTGCCCAATTGATATTTATGGTCATCACAATCATGGTTGTAGCTAAAGGTGTCCAAAAAGGCATTGAGCGCGCCAGCAAAATTATGATGCCTGCATTGTTCATTGCTTTTGTCATTCTCATCATCCGATCTTTGACCCTGGACAATATTGGAGAAGGCATTTCGTTCTTCCTATATCCGGACTTCTCCAGCTTGAACTCAAAGTCGATTCTGTTCGCTCTTGGGCAGTCGTTCTTTTCAATTAGTGTGGGCGTTTCTGTGATGGTTACTTATAGCTCTTATCTTTCTAAAAAAGAGGATCTGCCAAAATCAGCTTTTACTGTTGTTCTAATGAATATATTTATATCGTTGCTAGCGGGGCTAGCCATTTTTCCGGCGGTATTTTCTTTTGGACTGGAACCAGAAGCAGGACCTGGTTTATTGTTTGTGGTCCTCCCGGCGGTATTTAACCAAATGCCATTAGGAAGTTTGTTTCTGTTCATATTTCTCTTGCTGTTTCTATTCGCGACCTTCACTTCTGCTTTTTCAATGGTGGAAATCATCGTTGCAGCCTTCACAAAAGACAAGCACGAACAGCGAAGGAAAACAACGTGGATCATCGGGATCTGCATTTTTCTTGCTGGCATTCCCGCAGCTCTGTCGTTTGGTGTTCTAAGTGATGTCACCCTGTTTGATAAAACCATGTTTGATCTATCTGATTATCTCGTATCAAATATCCTGATGCCGCTCGGCGCCCTTGCCATTTCTATTTTTACCGGGTTTGCAGTGCCCAGAAAGGTTTTGGAGACGGAGTTCAAGACTGGGTCTACACTTGGTAAAAAGATATTCGCACTCTGGTTTATGATGATTAAATATGTCGTTCCAGTGGCCATTATTATCGTATTTTTGGACGTCATTGGTGTCTTGAAATTGCAATAAGCTTGTCTGATTGAATTCCAGCAATCAATGGTATATGCTACTCTACAATCACTTATAATTTCATGTTGTATCAGCGTATGTATCGAGTTTTACACTCTAGGAGGAAAAAATCGTGCAAAACGGAACATCACATCAAGCTCCCGAAAAACGTCCAGATGGAAGGTCTGCTATCATCGTCGGTGGGTCACTTTCCGGATTGATGACGGGTATTGCACTAGCCAGAGAAGGTTTAAACGTCACGATATTTGAAAAAGCCCGCGAAGACAGAAAAGGCGGTGCTGGGCTACAAGTGGACGGAGGTCTATTTGATCGTTCCAAGACCGCTAAATTGCTGAGAAAACTCGCTTCCGGCGGGAAGAGGTCCATCCAGCATTGGTCATTTATAGAATCCCGCCTTCGCAATGAAGCTCAGTCCTACGCCCAAATCGATCTGCGCTATAGCACTCGTATTAAGTCAGTCGGGCAAAATGAGGACGCTGCTTGGGCTGAAACTGATAGTGGTGAACTCATTTACGGAGATATTTTAATCGGAGCAGATGGCCACCGCAGCATGGTTAGAGGACATATCGCACCACACAAACCAAACGCCACCTTTTCCGGCTATCTCGTATGGTTTGCATCAGTTAAAGAAGATAATCTACCAGAAGAACACCGCCCTTATGATATGAAGCCAGGGGTGACGATGCTAAACGGCATCAACAACGGCTTTTTCTTTGGGTCCATTTTGGCCAAGCAAGATGATTCTTCCGTGGATCGGCGGGTTGGGTGTACATGGTATGACAACACCCGAAATGATCTCTTACGCCGCCTCGGCTGTGTAAAAGGGGACGTGGTGCACCACTCTCTCAAAGGCGCCGACATTCCAGAAGGAACACTGCAAGACATGGCCCAACAAGCCAAGGTAAAGTGGCCCCAACCATGGTCAGCTGCAGCACTCCACGCCATTCAAACCCGTGATCTTACTGGGATACCCATTAAAGAATATATCCCAGACACGCTTGTAAAGGGACGTATGGCATTGATCGGTGACGCAGGCCATGTTCCTGCGCCCATTACAGCAAGCGGCTTCAACGAATCATTGCAAGATGCCGCCGATTTGGGCAAATGTGTGGCAAAAGGCATCCAAGGTAACGCTGCCTCTGAAGCTCTCAAAAAATATGAATCAATGCGTTTAAACAAAGTACAGCAAATGGTCCAATCCGGTCAATGGTTCAGCCGGTCATATAGACAGCCTTAAAAAAGAGGCAGAGGTCGGGATCGCCCCGTTCCTCTGCCTCTTTTTTTGTAATTTAATTGAATGTCTCATTGACACTTCGACTTATATTAAATAGAATCCGATCCCCATAATGAGATAAGCCGCCAGTAAAATCATGCCATCAAACCAGTTCGATTCACCGTCATTCATAAGCATTACCACTAACAGTACACCCGCAACCATACTGGTCAACTCTGGCCATGTGAACACAAGCGGCATTGAGGTCGAAAACATTAAAGACATTAATACAAGGACCGGCAGCACAAACATAGCGATTTGCAGCGTGGAACCGACCGCAATTTCAATGGCTACGTTCATCTTATTTTTAAATGCCATAATGACTGCTGACCCATGTTCAGCAGCGTTTCCGACTACAGCAACGATGATGACCCCGATAAATAACTCAGAAAACCCAAACACAGTACCAATGACTTCAAAGGTACCAACCAGGTTTTCTGATATATAGGCAACAGCGATCGTTGACACCCCAAGAACTGTGAATGCTTTTCCTTTTCCCCAGTGGGGCTCTTCTTTTTCCTCAGTTTCATTCTCTTGTTTTTGATAAATTCCTCGGTGTGTCACGAACTTAAATAATAACGCCGCCAGATACGCCACAATTAATATGATGGAAATACCTACACTGAGAATCATTGTGTCACCGCTACCCATATTTTGCGTAAAAACTTCCGGTATAACAAACGCAACTATTAAAAATCTGAAACACGGCCATGAACTGATGTTTGAGTATATAGAAGCATTTTACAACACCGTTAGAATTCATGGATATTGTGGAATGGTATCACCATTTGACTTCGAGGCTAATTTCGCAAGTTAAAGAATTGTTGTCAGGGAAATGAGCCACTACTCAGGTTTGGCGGTATAACCACAGCGGAGCTGCTTGCCCTTGACCGCTGTGCCACTTCTTAGTGATCGCTGTTAGGGGTCGGGGCCCCAACAGCGGAACTTAGAAGTGATTGTCCATGGTACGCTGGCTGTGCGGATGGAGCCCTAAAGGCTGAATTTCTCCTATCCGCCACAAGAACACTACCATGGACACAAACAAGGTCAAGGGTGGTGGACTTCGTTAAATCGTTAAGCTAAGAAATTTCTACATTTAACTTGTCCGAATTCTTGACATAAGACCAGCTATCTTTGGAAGGTTTGGTAAGAACTTTACTACCATTATGAGTTTTGTATTTTCTTATATTGAAACCTAAGAAATCAAACCCTTCTTCAATATGCGTTATTTTCGTTTTGTCCATTGCTAACTCAAGCCCCTGGTTTCCAGGTACGGCTTCAATTTATTGTATAAACCATAAGCATCTTCCTCGGATTCGCACATGATGACGAAGTCATCAGCATATTTAGTAACGGCAAACTTAGCCAGATTTTCGTAAGATGTTTTAGTTTTCCTCTTTACCTTTCGGTATTTTATGTTAAATAAATTTTCTAGACCATGTAGTGCGATATTGGCTAGAAGTGGTGAAATAATGCCACCTTGAGGAGTTCCATCTTCTGATTCATGGAATACATTGTTATCTACAAAACCTGCTTTTAGCCACTTCGCTATTACATTAAAGGCTGGAAACCCTTTAATTTGTTCAAGGATATAGTCATGGTTTAAGTTATCGAAACAACCTTTAAAGTCGCCTTCAAATATCCACACCTTCTTATTACCAACAGTGGTGTGAATTCTTTGGATTGCATCATGACAATTTCTTTTAGGTCTAAAACCGTAAGAAGTTGGTTCAAATTTTGCTTCCCACTGTGGTTCAAGGGCTAACTTAGCAATGTTTTGATAAATTCTATCTTTCATGGTCGGTATTCCTAGAGGTCTAAGCTTCCCGTTTTTCTTTTTGAGATAAGTTCGATAAGCCGGCTTGGGTCTATGACACTTGATGTCGGTGTTTGTCAACATAGTTGTCGCATGAAGCAGTTTAGCTTCTTTAAATTTCACGCCATATGACCATAGCTACCGCGCTTTGCTTGCTGCCCTGATGATTTGAAATGAAAGGGAAAACCATTCTTTCATTTCAAATCATCAGGTGATAAAAAACCCATTCTATTAATCTCCTATAGCCAATAAAGTCTCTTCACGCATAGGATTCAATGCAACCTCTTCATGAGGTGACCAATCCCTTGTGTTTCTTGCGCCCCAGCGTTCTGGATGATGTTGCTTTGCTTGTTCATATACGTCATGCCTTTTTGCCAATATATCTTTAAATTCTCCACTATGGCATTGTGCAGGGGTCACGAAATTTAAACCGCTGTGTAAATGAACCTCGTTGTACCACTTAATAAACTGTCCTGCCCACTTTCTCGCATCCTCCAAGGAAGCAAACCCTTTATGAGGGAACTCAGGACGGTACTTAAGTGTGCGGAACATTGCCTCCGAAAATGGATTGTCATTGCTTACGCGCGGCCTAGAGAACGAGCTTTGAATGCCCAAGGTCTCAAGTAACCCAAGGGATGTCGCGGCCTTCATAGGGCTGCCATTATCAGAGTGTAGTACCAAAGGGCTGCCTTTTATCCCCTCTTTAAGCACAGCTTTCTTTACGAGTTTCTCAGCGTATTGGGCCTCCTCTGATTCCCATACTTCCCAACCCACAGCTTTGCGACTGAACAGGTCAAGAATCAAATACAGTCGGTAGAACAGTCCTTTCACAGGCCCCCCAAGCCATGTGATATCCCATGTCCAAACTTGGTTCGGCGCAGTTGCTAGATGGCTTTCAGGAACCCGTCTTTTGGGCTTCTGACTGCGGCCACGATGATTCTGCATTTCTTCTTCACGCAGTACGCGATAGAAGGTCGATTCAGATGCGATATACTTCTCCTGATCGGCCAGTTGCGGCACAATCTGAGTAGGAGGTAAATCGGCATATTCTTCTCGGTTCACAACTTCTAAAATTTCTGCCCTTTCTTCTTCCGATAGTTTATTTTTAGGCGTGGGCCGTTTGGCATGCGGGCGTTGATCGACTTTGACATCGCCTTCAGACACCCACCGCTGATAGGTCCGCACATGAATATGCAATTCTTCACATGCCTTTGAAAGACGTGCGCCATTTCGATTAGCTTCTTGAATCAATTCCACGGCACGTGCGCGATCTGGTGGGCCTATCATTCGTCCTCTTGGTCCCCCCAAATCGCTCGGGCCTTTTTTCTTAGGAGTAACAATGCGGCAGCTTCTGCCAGCGCCTTCTCCTTTTTTTGAAGATCCTTTTCCAATGTTTTGGATCGCTGTTTTTCCTCTTTTAGTTGTCCAGTTAACGCTTTGGCTTGGTTAAAAGCATTGCCGTTTGCCTGAAGGCAAACTTGTTGCCAAGCATTAATCTGTTCACGGTACAAGCCTTTCTTGCGGCAATACTCCGCTATCTCCTCCTCATTCATGGCATATGTTTCCATAACAATCAAAAACTTATCTTCACTGCACCAACGGTCGCTGTTTTGTCCGTTTCCAGGTGTTGCCGCACCTGACTCCCTGGCCTCTTTCCGCCATTTATACAACGTTGCGTCGGAAATACCTACTTCCTCACTTAATGCCTTTACGGATTCATTTTGTGGTGGCATCATCCGCTTCACTATCGCAGCCTTTCGTTCTTCTGAATAACGTATCCCATTATTTGTCATTACGATGACCTCCGTGTTATTTAGTTAATCATACCACGCTTGCCTCGTACGACAACTATCCTAACAGAGGGGGCGTTCCCTTTGCTTTTGTTTTCTCAATTTATTCTGTTGCCTTACCCTTTCCATCCCTTCAACATTCTGGTGTTTTTTCCAATTTGTAATGTGTATAAAAGAATCTTCATCAATGTGAATCATTCCAAATTCACGTAGAGCATTTAATGCAAGCCTTACAGTATTAACTGGTCTACCGAATATCGTAGCGAGCATTTCTTCTGTGTATGGAATATTTTCATTTAAATAAATATATCCATTTGCATTGGTTTTCCCTGCTTGTGCCAATAATTTCACCCAAATAATCAGAATGGTATCTGCTTCTGGCATTTGTTCTATCAATTTAATTTTTTCATCCTCAAACATAGATATATCTAATTTAATCCATTTCAGATCTTGCATTACTATCTCTCCTTACCTGTTTGGGACATGTTTCTTTACTTAATATATTTTAAATGGCGCTGTATGGATACTTCATACGCACTTCTTGTACATTCTGTGCTGATGCGTATAACCAATCGAAAAACATCTTTGTAGGCACTTTAGGATGACCTAACTCCCTCGTGACTGGGAAATCTCCACGGTTGAATAACTCATTACACTTAGTAGGACCAACCCCTGTAATATCCATGAATTGTTTTCTTGTTAGCAATGGTGGCAATTCTGATTCCTTTAATTCTTCAACGAGGATCGGCACCAATTGTTTTTTGATTTCGTTTACGAACGTTTGTATTTCTTCCGAGCTGAATGTTGTGCTTGGCATTCTCGTCACCATCCTTAAAATGTAAGTTTTTAATTCAAATAACATCACTCGTTTTGTTCCTATCTGGGACAATCATTAATAAAAAATTTTACCCAGTTAAACCTCAATGAATTAGCAATATTTTTCGCTGTATCAACAGAGGGCTTTTTTGTTCCTCGTTCTATACGAGTGTAATGACTTCTTGAAATCTCAGATAAACAAGAAACTTCATTTTGGGTGTATCCCCTTTTACCCCGAATTTCTTTAAGCCAAAATCTCATTTCGCACCTCCTTTATGTTCCCTAAGGAAACATTATACTTATAATATTATGTTACTAAAAGGAACTTGCCAACAATAATTATAATTTTTGTTATACTTTTAGGAACAAAGGATGAAGTTACTGAAAGAAACCTTTATAATGTAGGTAGTAGGTGGAAAGTAGTGATAATATATGAGTGTCCTTTCTGAACGTCTAAAAAATTATAGAGAAGAACTAAAGAAAACTGACAAAAAATGGACCCAACAATATGTTGCTGAGAAAATAGGGGTGGCTAGAGTCACCTATACAGCTTATGAACGTGGTACTAAAACACCACCTCTGGACATCATTAATCAAATTGCTGATTTATTCGATATTGATACGGACTATCTTCATGGAAGAACAGACGATCCTATCAAGGGGGTTGATGAGGAACTAAAAGAATTATTAAATGATCCACAAACTGACTTAATGTTCAACAATTGGAAAAACATGTCTGATGAAGAAAGAAGAGAAGTGCTTGATACAATTGAATATCTCCATTTTAAAAGGAAAAAAGGAAAAAAGTAATTCTACAGCCAAATACGGAGACTATAGTAACTGAAGATAAGCGAATTTAGGAAAATCGGAAATCACATGGTGTACATATAATTGTATACCTTTATTTTTATATTTAATTAGAACATATGTTCTTGTGGAGGGTTGTTATATTAATACTCATCTTGAAGACTATATACAGAATTTGTACAAGTTTCTCCGCATCAATAGACCAGAACAATTAATAATTGATAATATTGCTAAGAGGCTTAATTTAAATATTTATTACGGCAAATTCAGTCTCCGTTTCGGAAATGATTTAGTAATACAAAAATCGACAAAGCAGCGAGAATGGCAGTTATTTGGTCACGAAGTTGGTCATTATTTGAGGCATTGTGGAAATCATCTAACTTTGCATCGTTTGTTTTTAGACATGCAGGAATGGCAAGCCAATCATTTTGCTTACCATTTCTGCGTACCAACTTTTATGTTACATAAAACAGACTATATCTCGATAGACACCATTATGAATTTATTTAACGTTGAATATGATTTCGCTGTTAGACGATTAGAAATGTATCAAAACAAACTATATAAGGAGCATTCCTGTAATGAAGAAATTTGAGGTTTGAACAGAAAAGAGCCCTCTTGGTATAGTACAGGGTGTCATGATCATGACCCCGAATTAAATAAATACCAAGGAGGACTCGCAATGAATTATAACCAAAATCACAAAATCGCGCAAATCACAGAATCCACATTGATCGTGGGGATTGACATCGCAAAAGACAAACACGTAGCTCGCGCACAAGATTATCGAGGTATTGAATTTGGCAAACGATTGATCTTTGAAAATCGAATACACGGTTATCAAAAGCTGCTTGATTGGGTAGCTAGGCTTCAAGAGGAAAACCAAAAGACACATGTCATGTTTGGCGTTGAACCGACTGGCCACTTTTGGAAGAGTCTAGCCTACTACCTGAACGCCAAAGGTTATGACTTTGTGTTAGTTAACCCGATGCATGTTAAAAAAAGCAAAGAGCTGGACGACAATTCGCCCACAAAAAATGATACGAAAGACGCACGTGTTATTGCACAGATGGTTAAGGATGGTCGATACTCTGTACCGAACCTTCTTGACGGTGTTTATGCCGAGTTAAGGGAAGGGATTAAATTACGAGATCAACTCACCAAACAGCTGATGATTGTCGAAGGACGCATCCAAAACGCCATACAACGGTATTTTCCGGAGTTTGATGATGTGTTTAATGACTGGAATGGTAAGACAGCTATTTGTACACTGCGTGAATTCCCATTCCCATCTGATATTCAGGATATGACCCCTGAAGACGTGCTTTCAACGTGGAAAACAGTCGTTAAAAGTGGTGTGGGCATCAAACGTGCCAATCAGCTTGTCCAAGCTGCCCAGAAAAGCATTGGTGTTCAGATAGGTTTGCGCTTTGCCAGGCAGGAATTACAGACTCTGCTTGATCAATATGAATTGTACAACCAACAACTTGTGTCATTGGATAAAGAGATCGAAACACTTATAACAGATCTACCTGGAGCTAAAGAAATGATGGCTATTAAAGGCATTGGTCCCACGACAGTGGCCACGTTTTTCGCCGAGGTCGGAGACCTCTCCAACTACAGTCATCCCCAGCAAATTGTAAGTATGGCTGGTCTATCCTTAAAAGAACACAGCTCGGGTAAATTCAAAGGGCAAACACGAATAGACAAGCGTGGACGCAAGCGATTGAGAAGAGCGATCTATTTAGCTGTGCGCCCACTGGTAGCACATAATTCGACGTTCAAGACATTGCATCATTATTACACCACGCGTCCCGATCGTCCTTTGAAAAAGCAACAATCTCTGATCGCTTTGTGCGGTAAGTTGATACGTGTCTTATTCGCCATTGGCACGAAGCAGTGTGAATTTGATGGAAGTAAACTACTACAAGGACTACCTGAATTACAAACAAGTCAGGTGGCATGAATATTGATGTTAACTACTCCACGTAGATAAGTGGTTCTGAATGAGCGATTAATAAACCTTTTTAATTCATTTGGGATGTTTCAACAAATGCATCTGATGGCCTTAGGATTGAACAAACACCAATAGTGCAGAGTCGGAGCTTATTTAACCCATTCGGGCAATAGACCCAGCTAAGGAGCATTTCCGACCTCCACCTTGTGGATACGCAGGACGAAGGAATGTATGGATAATAATCCCGTGATACATGGGAGGGTGAGCGACCATAAGTTGTGTGGAGATTTTCAGCACGGTTATCACGTCTCTTGTCACCAAATGTTCACAATTTGGGCGTTAGGATGGCATAGACTACGTCCGAAATTTCCGAAATCAACACCTGATACTCAACCCGCATTCAATATGTCAATGAAGTGTTTGAGTAATTCTAAGAAAGTAAGAGCATTTTAGAGATATTTTAATTATATAGAGGGAGGCACTAGCGTCGCATTAAAATGCAACAATGTCATTCAAAAAACGGAATCTTCTTGAATCCGTGTACGGACATAAAAAAATCCTTTATAATGGTTGGTGTGGTAGTAACCTATCCAAATCCATTACAAAGGACATACACATGGATAAGTCTACACGAAAAACATCATTCAAACAATGGTTAGCACCAATTAATCAAGCTTTATTTGAAGAACAAGTAAGTCTGCATCGACTGGACCATTATACGAAAAAGCTCTACATGGATTCGTTTATGTCATTACTGTTGTACGCCCAACTCCATGAAATAGAGAGTTTACGGGCTCTGAGCGACGCTGTTTTCTCAGAAGAACTTCAACGATCGGCAGGTTTGGACACAATCAGTTTTTCACAACTGGGTCGCCGGCTTAACCAAGTGCCTACGGCTTTCTTTCAAACCATTTTTCTGGATTTGATTTCCCAAATCCATGCGAAAACACAGTTTCAACAGCGAAGACAAGTTACAACGCCGTTAAAAATCATTGATTCTAGCACATTGCCGCTTAATCTGACGAACCATAACTGGGCTGAATTCCGGCAAACAAAGTCAGGTGTCAAACTTCACTTACGGCTGGTGTTTATGGAAGAAGGGCATTCTTATCCAGATCAAGCTGTAATCACCAATGCGGTCCACCATGATCGTGGGCAACTGGAAGTTCTTGTCGACGACAAGGCCTGCATGTACGTATTTGACCGCGGTTACCTGGATTATGAACGTTTCGATCGTATGACTGACGAAGGCTTTTTCTTTGTTTCTCGCTTGCGTAAGAATGCCGTCGTACGTGTACTTGAGACGTTTTCACTACCAGAGGAATCGAATGTGTTATCGGATGAAATGGTTGTCATTGGATCACCCCAAAACCGTTCGGAAAACGTGTTTCGCAGACTAAAATTGTTTGACACAAAAGGCAATGAGCTTACACTACTGACGAACCGCTTTGATTTGGATGCCGATGAAATCGCCGACATCTATCGATCAAGATGGGCCATTGAACTATTCTTCAAATGGATGAAGCAGCATTTGAGCATCAAAAAGTTTTACGGATACAGTGAACAAGCTGTCCACAACCAGGTCTATATCGCAATGATTGTGTATTGCTTGAACGTATTGGTTCAATTGTACACAGGCAGCCATCGAAGCTACTTGCAGATAAGTCGCTATTTAAAAGCATCCCTGTGGAAGCCAGCTTATATATGGTTGAAAAAAATCGAAGGGAAAGGTATCCCGTAAAACGTCTTTGTCCTTGTTGTTTCTGCCGTTAGCCATAGTAAAAAAATGGATGTTTACTACCTTTAATTCGGTGTTTTAACTTTTTTCGTTTTACACCGAAGGTGTTAATCTGAATATTTCGTTTATATTAATGCGACGCTAGTGAGAGGGAGGGCATGAATCATGTACTGTCAAAAATTCAAAACTAAATCTGGACAAGTTAAATGGGAGTGTATTGCCGATGGAGATCCTGATCCTGCAACAGGAAAGCGCAAACAAATAAAACGACGTGCAAAGACACAACGAGAAGCCAAAGAGCGTGTAAAAAAAGCTGTCCGGTCAACTCAAGAAGATAAAATTGACGAGAATTCAGGAAAACGCGTCACATTTGATCAAGTTGCGGCTGCTTGGTTGGAAGTATACAAACAAACAGGCGTTAAAAGGAGCACAGTACGGATCCGGGAAAAAGAAGTCGCTATACTAAACCGTTACATGGCAAAAAGCCCAATTGGAAAGATTACGTATTCCATGTTTCAAAAATTCATTAATGACATTTCGCCAAACTATGCCCGGACTACAGTCCAAGGAGTGAACACATCAGCTGGCATGATTTTTCAGCATGCAATAAAGGATAGGCTTATTAAAGAAAGTCCAAATCGCGATGTTATTATACCTAAAAAACGAAAAACAGTTGAAGAAATTGAGATAGCACCTATTGAACAAAAATATTTAACGAACGAAGAATTGAACGAGTTTTTAAATGCCACTTTAGACAATGGCCAGGAATTAGATATCGAGCGTTTCTATCTGTTAGCCTTTTCAGGCATGCGCTCCGGAGAGTTATGTGCATTAAAATGGTCTGACATTAACTTTAGCACTAACACTGTTCGAATTACAAAAACACTCTATAACGAAGATAACAACATGCGCAAATTTGAATTAACGCCGCCAAAAACGAATGGGTCAATACGGTCGATTGAAGTGGATTCTGAAATTATGCAGCTTATTAAATCACATTACAAACGTCAGAAAAAGATCAAAATGAAATATCGTTATGAAGTGGAACATGACGGTAATTTCGTTTTTTGCCGAGCGAATGGTTATCCTTATATACAAAAAAATATTGTGATGAGGATGGCTAGGCTGATGGAATATACCAACATTGAAAAAAAGGCGACGCCCCATATCTTCAGACACACCCACATAAGCATGATGGCTGAAGCTGGTGTTGACCTTGCGACGGTTATGGAAAGGGTTGGACACGATGACCCACAAACGACTTTGAAAATCTACACACATGTAACCAAAAAGATGAAAAAGGACGCTTCCGTAAAAGTTAGCAACTTATACGAAAACGCCCTTTCCAAAATAAAATTCAATTAAATGTTACTTTCTTGTGACATTTTTAATGTTACAAAGGCTTAAAACCTCTTATAAACACTCTCAAATCAAGGTTTACGGGCGATGATTTACATCATGCCGCCCATTCCGCCCATGCCACTCATGTCAGGCATGCCGCCACCGGCATCTTCTTCTGGTCTGTCTGCTACGACGGCTTCTGTTGTCAAGAACATAGCGGCAACAGAGGCTGCATTTTGCAGGGCTGAGCGTGTTACTTTGGTAGGGTCTACAATACCTGCTTCAACCATATCAACCCAGTTGCCTGTTGCGGCGTCAAAGCCAACACCGATTTTTTCACCTTTCAAGCGTTCGACAACGACAGAACCTTCGAGACCGGCGTTGTGGGCAATCTGGCGTACTGGCTCTTCAAGCGCACGGAGTACGATGCTGGCACCAGTTGCTTCATCATCTTCAAGAGTGAGTTCTGCCACTTTGTTATAGATGTTGATCAAGGCTGTACCACCACCGGATACAATACCCTCTTCGACTGCTGCACGTGTTGAGTTAAGTGCATCCTCAATGCGCAGTTTACGCTCTTTCAATTCAGTTTCAGTTGCAGCACCAACTTTGATAACCGCTACACCGCCGGCAAGTTTGGCAAGGCGTTCTTGTAGTTTTTCTTTATCAAAGTCTGATGTTGTTTCTTCTGCTTGTGCACGCAGTTGTGCGACGCGGGAAGAAATGTTTTCCGGATTGCCGGCACCTTCAACGATTGTTGTGTTTTCTTTTGTAACCACAACTTTGGAAGCACGACCGAGCTGATCGATGCTGGCACTCTTAAGGTCGAGTCCAAGATCTTCCGTAATAACTTCGCCGCCTGTTAGTGCAGCAATGTCTTCAAGCATAGCTTTCCGACGGTCGCCAAATCCTGGTGCTTTAACAGCAACAGCGTTGAACGTGCCACGGATTTTGTTGACTACAAGTGTAGCGAGTGCTTCACCTTCAACATCTTCAGCAATAATCAGGATTGGTCTGTTTTGCTGTACGACCTGCTCGAGCAGTGGCAGTACTTCTTGAATGTTTCCGATTTTCTTATCTGTGATCAGGATATATGGATCTTCCAGTTCTGCAACCATTTTATCCTGGTCAGATACCATGTATGGTGATGCATAACCACGGTCGAATTGCATACCTTCAACAACTTCAAGCTCTGTATTGAAGCCTTTTGATTCTTCGATTGTGATGACACCATCATTACCGACGCGTTCCATCGCTTCAGCAATCAACTGACCAACTTCATCATTATCTGAGGAAATTGATGCAACTTGGGCAATGGATTCTTTGCTTTCGATCGGGCTTGAGATCGCTTGTAATTCTTTAATAGCAGTCTCAACTGCTTTTTCAATCCCGCGGCGTACGCCAACAGGATTTGCACCTGATGCAACGTTTTTCAGACCTTCACTGATCATAGCTTGAGCCAGTACAGTTGCAGTTGTTGTACCGTCACCGGCAACGTCGTTTGTTTTGGAAGCTACTTCAGAAACGAGCTGCGCACCCATGTTTTCAAATGCATCTTCCAGTTCAATTTCTTTAGCAATGGTTACACCGTCATTTGTAATGAGTGGGGAACCGAATTTTTTATCAAGCACAACATTGCGGCCTTTTGGTCCCAATGTTACTTTAACAGCGTCTGCCAATGTATCTACTCCGCGCATCATCGCGCGGCGGCCTTCTTCACTAAATTTAATGTCTTTAGCCATAGTTAAAATGCCCTCCTTGAATGAATTAAGTATCCTGTTTTTTCATCACATACATATTAACCGATGACGGCTAAAATATCGTTTTCGCGCAGAATCAAGTATTCTTTTCCTTCGTATTTAACTTCCGTGCCAGCGAATTTCGAGAAAATGATGCGTTCGCCTTCTTTTACTTCTGGTGTAACTGTTTTTCCGCTGTCTGTTACACGGCCGGAACCTACTGCAACAACATTGCCTTCCTGTGGCTTTTCTTGTGCTGAATCTGGAAGCACGATGCCACTTGCAGTCTTTTCTTCTTGTTCAACAAGCTCGATGACAACACGATCTCCTAGTGGTTTAATCATGTCGAAACCTCCTTAGTTCCTCTTCTGATTTTTGATGTGTTAGCACTCGAAGTCACTGAGTGCTAATTCCAATTAATATATTAATTAATCTCCCAAAAAAATGCAAGCAATAAACTTTTATATTTTTATTTCATTACTGGACGCCCCTTACTATTATAATAAATACACGGATTGTGCTAAAATATTTTCTATGGACATAAAATACTTGAAACTGTTGTACATGCATAAACTGTAATAGATCTTGAATTAAAGGAGTCGTTGATGTTGACCGGACGTTATTGGGGTGTCATTGTCACTTATGTCATCATGCAAGTTTCGGGGTTGTTATTTGTTCCCCTGCTTTTTTTCACCTTACCAATGACAGAAAATCAAGCTATTGTTTATTGGAGCTTTATCAGTTTTGTTATTGGACTTGTTGTGATTTTATTTATTATGAAACCTTATATGAAGGAACCGCCTGTCAGAAACGCGGCCACAAAAGGGGAAATCGTTTTATGGTCGATTCTTGGGGTATTTATGGCCTATTTCGCCAATGCCATTGCAGCTTCAATTGAAATGTATCTGCTGGGAATTGAATCAGGATCTGAAAACACAATGATGATCATGGATATGATTAAGGTTCTTCCGATTTTCTTCATAGTACCGACAATAACTGCTCCAATTCTCGAGGAAATTATATTCCGTAAAATTATCTTCGGCTCGCTATATAAGCGATTCAATTTCTTTATTGCAGCAATCATTTCTGCGGGGATATTTGGCATTATTCACGGAGAGCCTGAACATATTTTGATATACAGTGGCATGGGGCTTGTGTTTGCGTTTGTATATGTCAGAACCAAACGACTTATTGTCCCTATTATCGTTCACATGTCCCTGAACTCGATTTCCGTTATTTTGCAAACTTCCGGTGTACTGGAAAAACTGGAGAAACAAATGGAGCAAATGGAAACTTTGCAAATGATCTTTGGAGGCTGATGACACACGATGCGAATGTCTGCTTTAACAAATGCGATAATTTATTTTATTCTCGGAGGCGTTTTCTTTTGGCTGGCGCTTGGTGTTCCAGGCGATCGATTTAATCTTATGTCAATTGCGCTTGTCGTCGTGGCAGCAATTGATATTGGTCTTGGAATACGATTTCTTCGCGCCCATTTTCACAATAAAAACAAAAATAAAAAGTGAGCCCGTTACATACGGGCTCACTTTTTATTTTGCTTGATTTCGTTCATTCTGATGACCTTTCAGAACAAAAGAAACCGGAACAATCAACAGTATAAACACACCTGCAACCATAAATGCTTCATTCAAGGCCTGCAAGGTTGCTTGTTGCATTTCAAGGCCACCGTCTGCCGTGTGCAGTATTCCTCGTCTGACTTCAAAGTAAATCGAAAAGAAGACGATCCCAAATGAAGAAAAAATCTGCCGGAAAACGTTATTCATGGCCGATCCCTGGGCCACTTCTGCATCAGGAATAGCATTCATGCCTGCGGTGGTAGCCGGCATGTTGCACATCCCAAGCCCGGCACTGCGCAGTATATTAATGATCAAAATAAACCAGTAAGACGTCTGCAACGTATTAAATCCAAGCATTAGGGTAAAACTGCCCAAAATGACAAGGCCTACAGGCACAACATACCTCGGCCCTTTGACATCGAGAATTTTGCCTCCGAGTGACATGAACACGCCACTCATCAATGCGGCCGGCAGAAACAGCAGACCGGTCTGTATTTCTGATAATCCGTAAACATCTTGAATCAGCAGCGGAAGCAGAAATATACCGGAAAATAACCCAATAGAAGCAGTTGCGGTAACAACAATCGATACAGAGTACGTCGGAATTTTAAAGATTGATAGATTCAGCAGGGGCTGTTCTTGTCTGAATTCATATTTTACGAATATCACAAGCAAAATGATTCCGCCTGCGATAATTGCAATGTTTAGAGGTGAGAGCAACAGCTCCAATGTCGATCCCCTGCCAAGCGCTAACAATATTCCACCCACACCAGTAGTCACAAGAATGAATCCGATCAAGTCAAACTTTAAAGCGGGGTCTTTTTCTGTCGGCTTTAAATATTTGATGCAAAAAAAGACGCCTGTCAGTGCAAATGGCAGGTTAAATACGAATAAGAACGGCCAAGTAAAATACTCAATCACCAATCCGCCCACAGTTGGACCGATTGCTGGGGCTACCATGGCAGCAATTCCGTAAATCCCCACTGCAAGACCGCGTTCATTCCGCGGGAACGCATTGAAAATGAGCGCCATTGCAATCGGCATCATTAAACCGCCAGCTGCGCCCTGAATGGCTCTTGAAATGATGATCATGGACAATGTCGACGATAATGCTCCTGAAATGGAACCGACCATAAACAAAACAAGACCAGATATATAGACTCGTTTTTTGCCAAAGCGATCTCCAAGATAGCCGGTGAGCGGCATCGTCATGCCCATCGACACCATGAATATGGTCAGTACCCAGCCTACAGCCACAGCGTCACGATCAAATATCTCCATAAAATGAGGCAGAATCGGATTGAGCATGCTGTTGTTTAAAATAACGGTGAATGTCCCAAACAAGATCGAAATGACGACAAGCCATTTCGACGGAAGGCGTGCCATATGTATAACCTCCTGCAAATTACACTAAAAAGAGCTGACGTTGTTTTATACAGCTCTTTTGTATCAGTTTTATTTAACCGGTATTCATCAAAGTTAAACTAAGGGGTAATGTTTTAGGAAATAAACAAGTGCCTGCAGTTCGACCGATAAGTCAATGTGATGTACCCGAATGTGTGATGGTGCATTGAGCCGGGCAGGTGTGAAATTTAGAATACCTTCTATACCCAAGTTTGCGAGCCGCTCTGTGGTCGCGTCTGCCGCATCTGCTGGAACTGTCAGGATCGCCACTTTGATATCTCCCAATCTGTCCTCCAGTTCAGCAATATCATAAACCGGCACATCTGCAATGGTCGTTCCGATTTTATCCGGATCAGAATCGAAAGCCATAATGATTTTTGTGTTGTTGTTTTTTACAAAGTTATAATGCAGAAAAGCTGCACCGAGGTTCCCTACCCCCACAAGGGCTACTTCACTTAATTCATCTTGATCAAGTGTTTTTCGGAAAAAGCCGAGCAAGTATTCTACATTGTACCCATAGCCTTTTTTGCCAAGGGCTCCGAAATAGGAAAAGTCCCTGCGAATCGTTGCGGAATCAACTTTCACCGCTTCACTCAGTTCTTTGGAAGATACACGATTCTTGCCTTGTGACTGCAGGTTATTCAGATAGCGATAATAAAGCGGCAAGCGTTTCGCTGTTGCCTGAGGTATTTTACTTTGCGCCATTCGAATCCCCTCCTCTCTTGAAGTCACCTGATTTGCCCCCGGTTTTCGTAAACAGGTAAGTTGGCCCGATGATCATACCTTTATCAAGGGCCTTTGCCATGTCGTAAACTGTCAAGGCTGTGGCGCTGGCAGCCGTGAGTGCTTCCATTTCCACACCTGTTGCCCCTTTTGTTTTGACAAAAGCTTCTATCTCCAATTCATACTCGTCACCATCAAGATTCCACTCAAACGAAATATCCACAGCTTTTAATGATAATGGATGACACATCGGAATCCAGCTGGATGTTTGCTTGGCTGCCATAATACCCGCAACCTGGGCAACGCTTAGCACGTCCCCTTTATCAACTTCACCAGCGGTAATTTTTTCATATATAGTTTGGTCGACAAGGATGCTCGTCCGGGCTGCAGCAGTGCGTTCTGTTGCCGACTTATCCCCGATATCAACCATCCGTGCCCTCCCTTGTTCGTTAAAATGTGTAAACTCGGACATAATATCATCTCCATATGTGTGCTCTCCTCTATTTTAGCAGAAAATCAGCAATAAGTCGTGAGTTAGTTCACAATATCATTGCCTCTTTCTCCCTGAATACGATACACTTATGGAGATGAGGTGAACAATATGATTATGATGCAACTGAACGGGGTCAGCAAATCGTTTGGCGCCGAGACGATTGTTGAAAATATTAAACTTGAAGTAAAAGATAAAGACCGGATTGCCATCGTTGGCCGTAACGGGGCTGGTAAATCAACGGTTCTTAAGATTATGAACGGCATGTTAGATACTGATGAGGGTGAAGTTATTAAACCGAAAGATGTTTCAACCGGTTATTTATCCCAGCATACAGGCTTAGAGTCCGACCAATCCATTTGGGAAGAGATGCTGTCCGTTTTTAGCCATTTTAGAACACAGGAACAACAGCTTCGACGAATGGAACAGCAGATGGGAAGACCTGATGAATTGAATGATGGAGACTATCAAAAGCTGCTGCATGATTATGACACACTCCAGCACGCCTTTGAAAAAGCGGGGGGTACAGTTACGAAGCAGACATTAAGGCAGTTCTATCCGGACTGAACTTTGAGGGGTTTGATTATTCAACGCCTATTCAGGAATTGAGCGGCGGTCAAAAGACTCGCCTTGCCCTGGGGAAACTGCTCCTGGAACAGCCCAATCTTCTTATTCTCGATGAGCCGACCAACCATTTGGATATCGACACACTCGGCTGGCTTGAGGACTACTTAAACAAATATGAAGGTGCTGTCGTCATCGTGTCACACGACCGTTATTTTCTCGACAAAACAGTGAACATTGTATACGAAATCAGCCGCCATCATTCTAAACGATACGTCGGTACGTACAGTAAATTTCTTGAACAAAAAGCATTGGATTATGAGCGTGACCTGAAAGCATTTGAAAAGCAGCAATCAGAAATGAAACAAATGGAAGACTTTATACAGCGGAACATCGCCCGGGCTTCTACAACTAAGCGGGCGCAAAGCAGGCGTAAGGAACTCGCCAAAATGGACAAGCTTGACCGTCCGTTGGGAGAGGAGAATTCGGCATCATTTTCATTTACTGTCAATCGGCAAAGTGGAAATGACGTTCTGAAAATCAACGCGCTCAGTTTTAAGTATGAAGATGAAGCACAAGCTTTATTCACCGGGTTTCATTTGGACGTTTCACGCGGCGAACGCATCGCATTGATCGGTCCAAATGGCGTGGGCAAGTCCACGCTGCTGAAGGTTATCCTTGGGTCACTATCTCCTTCCAGCGGTTCCATTCAGCTGGGCACAAATGTACAAATCGGTTACTACGATCAGGAACAGGCCACCCTCAATTCTAATAAAAGCGTACTGCAGGAATTATGGGATGAACATCCGCTTGTGAATGAGAAAGATATCCGTACCGTGCTCGGAAACTTTTTATTTTCCGGAGACGATGTGCTTAAACTTGTGTACGATTTAAGTGGTGGTGAGAAAGCCCGCCTAGCACTCGCTAAGTTAATGATGCAGAAGGCCAATCTGTTAATCCTGGACGAGCCGACCAACCATCTTGACATTGACAGTAAAGAAGTGCTTGAAGCTGCGCTGACTGACTTCCCTGGCACAATTATATTTGTGTCTCATGATCGGTATTTTATCAACAAGATTACAGATCGAATCGTGGAGATGACGAAGGAGGAAGCCACTGTATATCTGGGCGATTATGATTATTATCTTGAAAAGAAACAAGAAGAGGCGGAAATAGAAGCACTGGAAGCCTCCGAAGAAAAATCAAAAACCCCAGCCAGCGTAAACAGGCTGAATTTTGAAGAAGAGAAAAAACGTCAACGTGAAGAACGAAAGAAAGAACGTCGCATTGCTGAGCTGGAAAGTCAGATCGAGCAGTTTGAAACAGACCTTGAACATTATCAAAATGAAGCCGCAAAACCAGAAGTGTATCAAGATCACGAAAAAGCACAAGAAGTCGCGGCCAAAACGAGTGAAACTGAAACTAAAATTGAAGCGTTGCTGGAGGAATGGACAAATTTACAGGAAAGTTAACATCTTGTGTATAGAACGACGAACACACGCACTTATCCAGACCATCCACAGGCTTATGCACAGTTAAAGTGTATTCGTACGCCTTTTAATTCAGGTTATGCACATTATACACAGCTTAACCTGTAGTTATCCACAGTATTTGCCCACAAAAGGAATACTGTTAAACTGGGAAAACAAAAAAGTTGTCCACACTGTTGGTGGACAACTTTTTATATGCCTAGTATCAATGACGGATTGGCATTCAGATCAAGGTCTGCACGTCTCCCCTGTTCATATGCAATCGTTCCGGCAGCAGCAATCATCGCAGCATTGTCTGTGCACAGTTCGATGGGCGGGATAAGCAGCGGGATGCTTGTATCAGCAAAAGCTGCTTTTAAGCTTGTTCTCAGTCCTTTATTGGCTGCGACGCCACCAGCTACAATTACCTGAGAGACATTGTATTGCAGAGCTGCCTGACGAGTCTTTTGTGTCAGAACATCAACCACACTTGCTTGAAAGCTTGCAGCAATATCCGCGGGTTTAAGGTCTTCACCACGTTGTTTCGCATTGTGGACCGTATTGATAACTGCTGACTTCAAGCCACTGAAACTAAAATCGTAACTCCCCGGTTCAAGCCAGGCTCTCGGAAAATCAATCGTTTCACTGCCCTCATGCGCCAACTGATCCACTTTCGGACCACCTGGATAAGCCAGACCAAGCATCCTGGCCACTTTGTCATAGGCCTCGCCTGCAGCATCATCACGTGTTTCACCGATAACTTCATATTGACCATGTGCTTTCATGATGACGAGCTCTGTATGTCCTCCCGAAACAATTAATGCAAGTAAAGGAAACTTAAGTGATTCAACAAGCTGGTTGGCATAAATATGTCCAGCAATGTGATGAACAGGCACTAGCGGTTTCTGCTTTGCAAAGGCAAGTGCTTTGGCCGTATTGACACCTACAAGAAGTGCTCCGACAAGCCCTGGCCCCTCTGTTACAGCAATGGCTGTGATATCGCTCCAGCTAAGTTCTGATTTTCGAAAGGCTTCTTCAAGCACAACTGTCATTTGCTCCACATGATGACGTGAAGCAATCTCAGGGACTACCCCGCCAAATCTCTTGTGACTCTCGATTTGGGATGCCACAACATTAACAATAATGGTGTGTCCGTTTTTTACGATGGCAACCGCCGTCTCATCACAACTTGTTTCTATACCTAATATATACGTGTCTTTTGTCATCTTAAATTCACCCACATTACAACCGCATCTTCGTGGTTGTCTTGATAATAGTTTTTTCGTATTCCACCAGGGACCAGCCCAAATTGCCGGTACATATTCTGGGCAACTTGATTTGATGCACGCACTTCGAGTGACAATCTCTCTGCCCCATGAAGCATGGCCACTTGAAGCATATGTTTGAACAATGATTTTCCCAGTTTACGCCCTCTGTAATCGGGGTCAACGACAATATTAGTGATCTGAGCATCTTCCATTACGATCCAAGCCCCAGCGTATCCTGCCACCACATTATCTATTTCTACAACAGCATAATAAGCATGTGGATTGTGATTGATTTCTTGTTCATAAACCTTTTCAGTCCAAGGGCTTGTGTAGACCTTTTGATCAATTGCCATGATGCTGGACAGGTCACTCCTGATCATCTGTCTGATGTTAAAATGATCATTATCCATGTGAAGGACGATCCTTTTGTGCTTCCAGCCATTTCGCCTCTGCTTCTGCCAGACGCAAATAGTTCGGGGTGAGCCCGTGTGTATGGTCTGGTGTTCGCTGTTTTGCAATCACAGCTAAGTGTGCGGCACGTGCAATATGACTCGGCCCCTTAGGGATCACAGCTTTTTTTCCCAGCTGTTCTGTAATAAGGGATTGAAATGCACCCATATCAGGGCTTAAAAATACAATTTGGCTATCCCACTGGTTCAATTCAGTCAGCCATGCTTGCATATCTTGATTTCTTTCTTCAGCAACTAAAGACAGTTGGTTCTGATCCCATTGATATGCACCGGTAAATACAAGACCGCGGCGGGCGTCAAAGAACGGTACAATAATGCCCTTGGAAAGGTGACCTTGATACGCTGCCACTTCTAGACTTGATACACCTACCACAGGAATATTAAGCGCCCAGGCGAGCGATTTGGCAGTTGCCAAGCCGATTCTCACGCCTGTGTAAGAGCCAGGCCCTTTGGCGACTGCTATTCGATCAAGTTCTTCAGGCTTCATGCCGGCTTCTTTCATCACATACTGAACAGCTGGCATCAGGCGGACTGAATGATTTTTGGTAACATTGGTTGTTACTTCTGCTATAATCTGATCCTCCGCAGTGATCGCCACACTGAGTGCTTTGTTCGATGTATCCATCGCAAGAATTTTCATCATGTTGACTCCTTCATTTTATAAAACATATCACTATAGCCACTTTAACCCATTAAACTCAGAATGACTGATTCAAAATGCTGGCCTCTCGGTATAAAAGTTAATTCTCTCGTGTACGCATCAATATGTTTCATCTGAACATCCAATCGTTCAGCAGGCAAGTAAGGCTCAATAAACTGGGGCCATTCTACGACACAAATACCGTCACCGCTAAAGTATTCTTCAAAGCCAATATCCTCCTCAGAATCCTCAAGCCGGTAAACATCCATATGGTAAAGCGGCAACTCCCCCGCATACTCTTTAACGATTGTATAAGTTGGACTATTGACAGTGCGCTTGACACCTAGTCCATTTGCTATACCTTTAGTAAAAGTGGTCTTCCCCGTTCCAAGCTCACCTGTAAGTGTAATGACATCAGAAGGTCGCAAATACATGGCCAGCTTTTCTGCTAGTTGTTTTGTTGCTGTTTCCGCTTCAGTTTTGATAACACGTTTTCTCATATTAACACCTACTTCATATGTTGGTAGCCGTCTTTTTTTAATACTCTAACATGCCCTTGTTCCCTGAGGAATACAGAACCAGGCTGTTCCTCGCGCACATAACCAATTTCAGTCACGGCAAGACCTGTTGCCTTCCCAGCCTTTTGAACATCTGGCCATTCTGTTCGTGATACCGTTCCAAGCAGCTCAAAATCCTCACCACCAAAATAGACCCATTGATCTATCTGTGACCTTATGAATTGTGCTAATCCTGGATGACGGGGGACCGCATCATGCAGTAAATGGATACTCACCTGTGAGGCATAGGCAATTTCCGAAGCTTCGTTGGCGATGCCATCACTGACGTCATTTAAAGCCACCCGCTTAATTCCCTTTAGCTCCTGAGCAAAATCGATACGAGCTTCAGGTCTCACATGCCGTTCTTTAAAGTAATCAGCATACTCATATTCATCAGGGTTTTGAAGCATATGAAGCCCAGCTGCCGAGTCACCCAAGTTGCCTGTTACAAAAACAACATCACCCGCTTTTGCTGCACTTCTGTAACGTACTTTGTCGCGATCAGCATATCCTATAACCGTAACCGTTACGGAAAACTCTGCACCTGATACTGTATCTCCGCCAATCAAATCAGCATTATAGCGGCTGGCCAAATGCTTCATGCCTTCAAAAATGCCACGAAGCTCTTCTTCCGACCAGGTTTCAGGTATTACAACAGACACCAGATAAAACGCAGGTGCTGCTCCCATAGCAGCCAAATCGCTTAAATTAGCTGCCAGTACACGCCAGCCAATTTCCGAGGGTGACATGGTGTCTTTAGTAAAGTGAACCCCTTCAACAAAAGTATCCATCGCTGTTACAATATCCTGACTGGTTTGCCGAAACACAGCTGCATCATCGCCCACCCCTCTGACCAGAGAAGACTGCCTATAAAAAGATTGCTTAATGGATTCAATAAACGTAAATTCTTCCATACTCCATCACCTTAAGATTAAGTCTACATTCATGATAGCAGAAGCAAAAACAAATTGGAAAAGCTAAGGTGGTCTGGCTTTTATGGGAAAGGAATTTCTGTGTTGAGTCGCCGTATTTGTTTGATGGTGCTGTATCGGGGGCGCCGATATGTGCCTGTGAGCGCCGATATATGCGCGGGGGCGCTGATATTTGCACGCGAGCCCTGATATTTGCGCGCAACCGCCGATATATGCGTGTGAGCACTGATATATGCGCATGAACGCCGATATATTCTCGTGAGCGCCGATATATGCGCACGAACGCCGATATTTCCTCGCGAGCGCCGATATATGCGCACGAACGCCGATATTTCCTCGCGAGCGCTGATATATGCGCACGAACGCCGATATATTCACGCGAGCGCTGATATATGCGCACGAACGCCGATATATGCGTGTGAGCGCTGATATATACGCAGGAACGCCGATATATGCGTGTGAGCGCTGATATATGCGTGCGAGCGCCGATATATGCAAAAGAACACTGTTAGTACCAACGCAATATTTTTCCCAAACGAATAATATCTTATTGGTTTGGTTTTAAGTCATATGTACCTTAGACCCACTTTCAGATAGAATATTCCATTATTCCACTATATTAAAAAAACACACGAAGGGAATCGTGTGTTTTTATATATCAATCTTATAACAATTAAGTTAGTGGCGGTCCGGACGGGACTCGAACCCGCGACCTCCTGCGTGACAGGCAGGCATTCTAACCAACTGAACTACCGGACCAATTAGGTTGCATTAAAGTACTACTAGTTTTTAACTGATCTCACCAGTTAAAATAATTTGGTTGCGGGGGCAAGATTTGAACTTGCGACCTTCGGGTTATGAGCCCGACGAGCTACCAGACTGCTCCACCCCGCGATATAGATAAATATTATACTATAGACTTTACTTTATATAGTATGAACAGGAAAGTCCTAAACTATGCGGCCAAATACTAACCACATGATTTATACCTTCAAAATCAAATAAGAGGTCAAGTCATCATCGTACTTTACGCTAGTTAAGTCCTCGATCGATTAGTATCTGTCAGCTCCACGTGTCACCACGCTTCCACACCAGACCTATCAACCTCATCGTCTCTGAGGGATCTTACTCACTCGAAGTGATGGGAAGTCTCATCTTGAGGGGGCTTCATGCTTAGATGCTTTCAGCACTTATCCTTACCACACGTAGCTACCCAGCTATGCTCCTGGCGGAACAACTGGTACACCAGCGGTGTGTCCATCCCGGTCCTCTCGTACTAAGGACAGCTCCTCTCAAACTTCCTGCGCCCACGACGGATAGGGACCGAACTGTCTCACGACGTTCTGAACCCAGCTCGCGTACCGCTTTAATGGGCGAACAGCCCAACCCTTGGGACCGACTACAGCCCCAGGATGCGATGAGCCGACATCGAGGTGCCAAACCTCCCCGTCGATGTGAACTCTTGGGGGAGATAAGCCTGTTATCCCCGGGGTAGCTTTTATCCGTTGAGCGATGGCCCTTCCATGCGGAACCACCGGATCACTAAGCCCGACTTTCGTCCCTGCTCGACTTGTAGGTCTCGCAGTCAAGCTCCCTTCTGCCTTTGCACTCTGCGAATGATTTCCAACCATTCTGAGGGAACCTTTGGGCGCCTCCGTTACCTTTTGGGAGGCGACCGCCCCAGTCAAACTGCCTGCCTGACACTGTCTCCGGACCGGATCACGGCCCTGGGTTAGAATGGTCGTACAGCCAGGGTGGTATCCCACCGGTGCCTCCACGTAAGCTGGCGCTCACGCTTCCAAGGCTCCCACCTATCCTGTACAAGCTGTACAAACATTCAATATCAGGCTACAGTAAAGCTCCACGGGGTCTTTCCGTCCTGTCGCGGGTAATGCGCATCTTCACGCATAGTATAATTTCACCGGGTCTCTCGTTGAGACAGTGCCCAAGTCGTTGCACCTTTCGTGCGGGTCGGAACTTACCCGACAAGGAATTTCGCTACCTTAGGACCGTTATAGTTACGGCCGCCGTTTACTGGGGCTTCAGTTCTACGCTTCGAGCCCGTAGGCTCTAACGCGTCCCCTTAACCTTCCAGCACCGGGCAGGTGTCAGCCCCTATACTTCGCCTTTCGGCTTCGCAGAGACCTGTGTTTTTGCTAAACAGTCGCTTGGGCCTATTCACTGCGGCTCCTCCTTAAAGGAGCACCCCTTCTCCCGAAGTTACGGGGTCATTTTGCCGAGTTCCTTAACGAGAGTTCTCCCGCTCACCTTCGGATTCTCTCCGCGCCTACCTGTGTCGGTTTGCGGTACGGGCACCTGTGACCTTGCTAGAGGCTTTTCTTGGCAGTGTGGATTCAGACACTTCGGTACTCAATTTCCCTCCCCATCACAGATTGGGATTGTTGGACGGATTTACCTATCCAACTCCCTCGCTGCTTGGGCGCACACGTCCATCGGTGCGCTTGTCCTATCCTCCTGCGTCCCCCATCGCTCAAACGGTCACGAGGTGGTACAGGAATATCAACCTGTTGGCCATCGCCTACGCCTTTCGGCCTCGGCTTAGGTCCCGACTAACCCTGAGAGGACGAGCCTTCCTCAGGAAACCTTGGGCTTTCGGTGAAAGAGATTCTCACTCTTTTTTCGCTACTCATACCGGCATTCTCACTTCTAAGCGCTCCACCAGTCCTCACGGTCTGACTTCACAGCACTTAGAACGCTCTCCTACCATTGTTCGAAGAACAATCCGCAGCTTCGGTGATACGTTTAGCCCCGGTACATTTTCGGCGCAGTGTCACTCGACCAGTGAGCTATTACGCACTCTTTAAATGGTGGCTGCTTCTAAGCCAACATCCTGGTTGTCTGTGCAACGCCACATCCTTTTCCACTTAACGTATACTTTGGGACCTTAGCTGGCGGTCTGGGCTGTTTCCCTTTCGACTATGAACCTTATCACCCATAGTCTGACTCCCAAGCATAAGTATCCGGCATTCGGAGTTTGACTGAATTCGGTAACCCGATGAGGGCCCCTAGTCCAATCAGTGCTCTACCTCCGGTACTCTGATCTTGAGGCTAGCCCTAAAGCTATTTCGGAGAGAACCAGCTATCTCCGTGTTCGATTGGCATTTCACCCCTACCCACACCTCATCCCCGCATTTTTCAACATACGTGGGTTCGGGCCTCCTGTCAGTGTTACCTGACCTTCACCCTGGACATGGGTAGATCACACGGTTTCGGGTCTACGACTACATACTCATACGCCCTATTCAGACTCGCTTTCGCTGCGGCTCCGTGTCTACCACTTAACCTTGCATGCAATCGTAACTCGCCGGTCCATTCTACAAAAGGTACGCCGTCACCCATTAACGGGCTCCGACTACTTGTAGGCACACGGTTTCAGGTTCTCTTTCACTCCCCTTCCGGGGTGCTTTTCACCTTTCCCTCACGGTACTGGTTCACTATCGGTTACCAGGGAGTATTTAGCCTTGGGAGATGGTCCTCCCGGATTCCGACGGAATTCCTCGTGTTCCGCCGTACTCAGGATCCACACCGGAGGCTGCTTCTTTTCGACTACCGGGCTGTTACCGTCTTTGGCTGATCTTTCCAGATCGATTCGTCTAACAAACAGCTTTGTAACTCCATATGGTGTGTCCTACAACCCCGACAGGCAAGCCTGCCGGTTTGGGCTGATTCCGTTTCGCTCGCCGCTACTTGGGAAATCGCTTTTGCTTTCTCTTCCTCCGGGTACTGAGATGTTTCAGTTCCCCGGGTCTGCCTCACACATCCTATGTATTCAGATGTGCGTACTGCTCCATTACGAACAGTGGGTTCCCCCATTCGGAAATCCCCGGTTCAAAGCTTACTTACAGCTCCCCGAGGCATATCGGTGTTAGTCCCGTCCTTCTTCGGCTCCTGGTACCAAGGCATCCACCGTGCGCCCTTATTCACTTAACTGGCGTGTTTTATTTCAATGAATAAACATACGATTTATTTGATGTCTTGATTGCTCTTATTTGATTTTCAAGGTGCAAAGTTTTGAGAGATTTGCTCCCTCAAAACTGAACAAACAAACGAAGTGATGTCTTTCCGTTAATTTAGCTGTGATGCCGTTTGACGGGCATCTATGCTAGATATCCTTAGAAAGGAGGTGATCCAGCCGCACCTTCCGATACGGCTACCTTGTTACGACTTCACCCCAATCATTGGCCCCACCTTCGGCGGCTGGCTCCATAAAGGTTACCCCACCGACTTCGGGTGTTGCCAACTCTCGTGGTGTGACGGGCGGTGTGTACAAGGCCCGGGAACGTATTCACCGTGGCATGCTGATCCACGATTACTAGCGATTCCTGCTTCATGCAGGCGAGTTGCAGCCTGCAATCCGAACTGGGAATGGTTTTATGGGATTTGCTACACCTCGCGGCTTCGCTGCCCTTTGTTCCATCCATTGTAGCACGTGTGTAGCCCAGGTCATAAGGGGCATGATGATTTGACGTCATCCCCACCTTCCTCCGGTTTGTCACCGGCAGTCACCTTAGAGTGCCCAACTGAATGCTGGCAACTAAGGTTAAGGGTTGCGCTCGTTGCGGGACTTAACCCAACATCTCACGACACGAGCTGACGACAACCATGCACCACCTGTCACTCTGTCCCCGAAGGGAACACGCTGTCTCCAGCGCTGGCAGAGGATGTCAAGACCTGGTAAGGTTCTTCGCGTTGCGTCGAATTAAACCACATGCTCCACCGCTTGTGCGGGCCCCCGTCAATTCTTTTGAGTTTCAGCCTTGCGGCCGTACTCCCCAGGCGGAGTGCTTAATGCGTTAACTTCAGCACCAAGGGCGGAAACCCCCTGACACCTAGCACTCATCGTTTACGGCGTGGACTACCAGGGTATCTAATCCTGTTTGCTACCCACGCTTTCGCACCTCAGCGTCAGTTACAGACCAGAGAGTCGCCTTCGCCACTGGTGTTCCTCCACATCTCTACGCATTTCACCGCTACACGTGGAATTCCACTCTCCTCTTCTGCACTCAAGCCCTCCAGTTTCCAATGACCGCTCACGGTTAAGCCGCAAGATTTCACATCAGACTTAAAGGACCGCCTGCGCGCGCTTTACGCCCAATAATTCCGGACAACGCTTGCCCCCTACGTATTACCGCGGCTGCTGGCACGTAGTTAGCCGGGGCTTTCTGGTCAGGTACCGTCAAGGCGCCGCCCTATTCGAACGACACTTGTTCTTCCCTGACAACAGAGCTTTACGATCCGAAAACCTTCATCACTCACGCGGCGTTGCTCCGTCAGACTTTCGTCCATTGCGGAAGATTCCCTACTGCTGCCTCCCGTAGGAGTCTGGGCCGTGTCTCAGTCCCAGTGTGGCCGATCACCCTCTCAGGTCGGCTACGCATCGTCGCCTTGGTAGGCTCTTACCCCACCAACTAGCTAATGCGCCGCGGGCCCATCTGTAAGTGATAGCCAAAGGCCATCTTTTATCCTCTCACCATGCGATGAAAGGTGTTATCCGGTATTAGCTCCGGTTTCCCGGAGTTATCCCAGTCTTACAGGCAGGTTGCCCACGTGTTACTCACCCGTCCGCCGCTCGATCCACAGGCGCATGCCCCGAAGGGCAATTGCCTGCTTCACGCGCTCGACTTGCATGTATTAGGCACGCCGCCAGCGTTCGTCCTGAGCCAAGATCAAACTCTCCATAAAAGTTTGGATGTTCATCGACACCAATCGATGAACGGTCTTAGCTTCTTAAAAAATTGATTCAGGGTTTGAAGTTTAAAACTTCTTACCTCTGACATCTGTTTTACAGACATCTGCTTCGTTGTTTGTTCAGTTTTCAAGGAACAAAATTGCTGTGCGCTCTTCAAAAGCGACTTTATAAATATAATACCTTCAGCATTTAAAGTCAATGCTTTTTTTCTTCTTTTTTTAAGAAGAGTGGGCCTGGGAGGACTTGAACCACCGACCTCACGCTTATCAGGCGTGCGCTCTGACCAACTGAGCTACAGGCCCATTTTAAAATGGAGCGGGTGAAGGGAATTGAACCCTCGACATCAGCTTGGAAGGCTGAGGTTTTACCACTAAACTACACCCGCATATAAACAGTTTCAAAATCGAATGGTCGGGAAGACAGGATTCGAACCTGCGACCCCTTGGTCCCAAACCAAGTGCTCTACCAAGCTGAGCTACTTCCCGTATAAATGGCGCGCCCGAGAGGAGTCGAACCCCTAACCTCTTGATCCGTAGTCAAACGCTCTATCCAATTGAGCTACGGGCGCATGTGCTGAGTATCGCTCAGTACAGCATTATTAGAAATGAAAGTGCGGCCGAGAGGACTTGAACCTCCACGGGATTAACTCCCACTAGGCCCTCAACCTAGCGCGTCTGCCGATTCCGCCACGACCGCATATAATGAAATATTTAATTAAAATGGTGCGGATGGAGGGAGTCGAACCCCCACGTCCGAAGACACTAGATCCTGGGTCTAGCGCGTCTGCCAGTTCCGCCACATCCGCAAGTGGTGAGCCATGGAGGATTCGAACCTCCGACCCTCTGATTAAAAGTCAGATGCTCTACCGACTGAGCTAATGGCTCTTATATTTATAAGACGTTCTCTGTTATTTTAACTGGAACTCTCTTTATATTGTCTATTTTAACAGACTTTCAATCACAATAAAAATAGCTGGGCTACCAGGATTCGAACCTGGGAATGACGGGACCAAAACCCGTTGCCTTACCGCTTGGCTATAGCCCAAGAAGTGGCGGTCTGGACGGGACTCGAACCCGCGACCTCCTGCGTGACAGGCAGGCATTCTAACCAGCTGAACTACCAGACCCAACCTATTTAATTGCAATAAAAAGATGACCCGTACGGGATTCGAACCCGTGTTACCGCCGTGAAAGGGCGGTGTCTTAACCGCTTGACCAACGGGCCATATGAAATGGCGGAGAAGGAGGGATTTGAACCCTCGCGCCGCTAACGCGACCTATGCCCTTAGCAGGGGCACCTCTTCAGCCACTTGAGTACTTCTCCACTTGGCTCCACAGGCAGGATTCGAACCTGCGACCGATCGGTTAACAGCCGATTGCTCTACCACTGAGCTACTGTGGAATAAAGTTAAGTGATCTGTAATGCTTATTCATGAGGTTGATCATATAGAGTGATTAATTCCTGCACTCATTATGTCATGTTTTCGTGAAGCAGAGTACATTATATCACATTTCGTACTCATGCGCCAACAGTTTTTGACGAAAAGTGAAGTTGAAATCACTTTTTGTCGGCAACGAAGAATATCATACAACAGCAGGAACCGTTTGTCAATAACTCATATAAAAATTATTTGCCTTCATGACTCCCGTTAATGGGCTTATATAATTTAACATGCTCTCAAGGATTCGTCAATACTCATTCAAAAAAACCTTTCAGTTCCATTATTCATGGCTAAGTGATAGTTGTCCTCGACACTTTCCGCATCTGAATTTCTTTACATCAACACGGCGTTTCCTTTTATAAATATGGCCACACCGCATACAAGTGTAACTGTATTTGAATTGATATGCACTGGAAGGCAATGGCTGACAATGTCTCGGGGAGCCTGTTGCTTTCAGTAGAGCTTTAAATTCCGGGTCTCCATGCTTGTATCCTTTTCCCTCTATATGAAGGTGATAATGACAGAGCTCGTGCTTGATAATTCCTTCTACCTCCTCTGCCATTTCCTTTACATACTTCGGATTAAGTTCGATTATTCTCAAAGAAGGGATATATCGTCCACCTGTTGTGCGTAATCGCGTATTATACCGCACCTCATGTTTAAACGGTTTGTCGAAGAAAGTTCGAGACAAGTCATCAACCAGTTTATGCAGTTCTTTCTCTTTTAACAATTCCATCCGCACACAAGCCCTCCAATCATCTTGCTCAAACTATTATTTTAGCATACAAATTGAAAACTATCATATATATATTACGGGTACCAACCCTATAAAAATATAATCTCACCCTTCTCAAGTTAAAAATGTAGTCATTTGATATAAAGTATGATATTATAATTATTATAAATAAGCGGAGGTGCATATCAATATGCGTAACAATGAGCAACAAGATAAAAAAAGACTTACAACTGCAGCCGGTGCCCCGGTTACTGATTACCAAAACTCAATGACAGCCGGGCCAAGAGGACCTATGCTTCTACAGGACGTTTGGTTCTTGGAGAAATTAGCCCACTTTGACAGAGAAGTTATCCCAGAACGGCGGATGCATGCTAAAGGGTCAGGTGCCTTTGGAACATTCACGGTTACCAATGACATTTCGAAATATACAAGTGCTAAAATTTTCTCTGAAGTTGGCAAACAAACGGAAATGTTCGCCCGTTTTTCAACCGTGGCTGGAGAGCGAGGAGCAGCAGACGCCGAGCGAGATATCCGTGGATTTGCACTTAGATTCTACACAGAAGAAGGAAATTGGGACCTTGTCGGCAATAACACGCCGGTTTTCTTCTTAAGAGATCCCCTGCTTTTTCCTGACTTGAATCATGCGGTCAAACGGGATCCACGGACAAACATGCCGGAGCCAAACAACAAGTGGGATTTTTGGTCTTCATTACCTGAAGCACTTCATCAAGTGACCATTGTCATGAGTGACAGGGGTATTCCAAAATCGTATCGTACCATGCATGGTTTTGGCAGTCACACATTTTCCATGATCAATGCCGATAATGAGCGCGTATGGGTGAAGTTCCATCTTCGTTCACAACAGGGCATTGAGAATCTCTCTGACCATGAAGCTGAACAAACAGTCGGTAAAGATAGAGAGAGTCACCAGCGTGATTTGTATAATTCTATCGAAATTAAGAACTTCCCCAAATGGAAAATGTATATTCAAGTTATGACTGAAGAGGAAGCATACAATATGCCATACAATCCATTTGACCTTACGAAAGTATGGTATAAAGAAGACTTCCCACTTATTGAGGTAGGAGAATTTGAATTAAACCGAAATCCCGAGAACTATTTCCAGGACGTAGAACAAGCTGCATTTACTCCTGCTAATGTTGTGCCTGGCATCAGTTTCTCTCCTGATAAAATGCTTCAGGGACGCCTATTCTCTTATGGTGATGCACAGCGTTACCGCCTGGGTGTGAATCATCACCAAATTCCGGTTAACACGCCAAAATGTCCGTTCCACAGTTACCATCGCGATGGTCAAATGCGAGTAGACGGAAATCAAGGCAGCCGTATTGGATATGGCCCAAACAGTTATGGTGAGTGGCACGATCAGCCCGAATATAAAGAACCAGGTCTGCCGATTCAAGGTAACGGCGATCGCTGGGACTTCCGTGAAGATGATGATCAATATTACGAACAGCCCGGTAAACTGTTCAATTTAATGGATGATGACCAAAAGCAAGCTTTGTTTGAGAACACAGCTCGAGACATGGAAGGTGTTGAAAAACACATTAAAATTCGTCACATCAGCAATTGCTATAGAGCAGATCCAGCCTATGGCGAGGGAGTTGCCAGTGCATTAGGTATTGCCATGAGCGATGTTGAAGCAGCGAGTGATTTGAAGTAATTAAAGGCACAATAGCGGAAACACCTTGCTCACCCCCGAATATCATAAACAAAAACGTATAATGGCGGTCTTTGCCGTGAAAATTTTTTGCTTATGATTCTAGGAGGTTGGCGTTGGAGTTGGATGTAAAAAGCCCGGACGATTAAAAGTCGTCCGGGCTTTTTAATATTCACTGCTTTCCCTGGACCATTGATAAGGCTATACGACCTCTTTCCTGATCCACATCTTCTATCCATACTGTGACGACATCGCCAACAGACGCTACATCCATAGGGTGCTTGACAAATTTATTTGCCATCTTGGAAATATGAACGAGTCCATCCTGTTTCACCCCGATGTCAACAAAAACACCAAAGTCAACGACATTACGGACGGTTCCCTGCATTTCCATCCCTTGCTCGAGATCTTCCATTGAAAGCACGTTTTGTTTCAAAAGCGGCTGTGGAAATTCATCCCGCGGATCTCTTTCTGGCCGGCTTAGGGCATCAATAATATCTGCGAGCGTCGGAATACCGATATCAAGTTGGGCCGCGGTTTCAGTCTGATTTAAAGTCTTTAATTGTTCCTGAAGCTTATCCGACCCGATGTCCTCAGCCTTGAACCCAAGCATTTCCAGTAAAGCTTCCGTTTGTTTGTAGGTTTCAGGGTGAATCGGTGTGCGGTCAAGCGGGTGATCCCCATCAATAATCCGCAAAAATCCGATACTTTGTTCATAAGTCTTGGCACCAAGGCGCGGAATATCCTTTAGCTCAGCACGGTTTGTGAACTTACCCAGTTCCTCACGCTTTTTTATCACGTTATTGGCGACCGTTTTGCTCAGTCCTGATACATACTGCAGCAATGACGGGGATGCTGTATTGACGTTCACCCCCACTTGGTTAACTGCTGTCTCGACTACAAATCCGAGAGAGGCGTTCAGTTTCTTCTGACTGACGTCATGTTGGTATTGTCCTACCCCGATTGATTTGGGATCAATTTTAACAAGTTCAGCGAGCGGGTCCTGAACCCTCCGTGCAATCGACACAGCGCTGCGTTCCTCAACCTGCAGATCAGGGAATTCTTCACGAGCGAGCGCAGAGGCTGAATAAACACTTGCCCCAGCTTCATTGACAATAATATAGGGGACATCAAGCTGATTGTTGGTGATTACATCTGAAATAAACTGCTCTGTTTCCCGCGAGGCTGTGCCGTTACCAATCGCTATAAGCTCAGCCCCGTATTTTTGAATAAGCTTCAGCACCTTTTTCTCAGAGCCTGCAACATCTTTTCGCGGTGCGGTCGGATACATCACATCGACTTCTTGGACTTTGCCGGTTTCATCAATGACCACAAGCTTACAGCCCGTTCTAAAGGCTGGGTCCACACCAAGCATGGTCCTGCCTTTCAACGGTGGCTGCAGAAGCAGGTTCTTGAGATTTTCTGAAAAGACCTCAATGGCCTGTTCTTCCGCGCCTTCGGAAAGCGTGTTACGGATCTCTCTCTCAATGGACGGCTGAATCAAACGTTTGTAACTGTCTGCAATCGCCTCTTCCAGCAATTCCCACGCCTCTCCATCTGAGTCTTTTTGGATTACTTTCTTGGTTAAATAAGCAATAATTCTCTCAGCAGGCGGCTCAATCGCTACTTTCAGCACTTCTTCCTTCTCGCCTCTGTTCAAAGCTAAAATCCGATGAGAGACAAGCGAGCGCACGGCTTCATGATAATCATAATACATCTGGAAAACTTTCTTCTCATCGAGTTCAGGTTTTTTAGCTTCCGAACGGATCTGACCGTGTTTAAAGGTCATGTCTCTAATCGATTCCCTGTATGCTGGTTCGTCTGAAATCCACTCTGCCAGAATATCGTTTACACCTGTGAGAACATCGTCAATCGTATGTAATTCGTCTTCCTCAGAGATAAACTTTTCAGCCTCGTACTGAATGTTGGCGATATCCTGAGCCCAGATTTTTTCAGCAAGAGGCTCCAGTCCTTTTTCCTTTGCCACCGTCGCGCGGGTGCGTCGTTTTTGTTTATAAGGCCGGTACAAATCCTCTACTCGTTGCAATTGAGTTGCTTGTACAATATCGGCTTTAAGTGTTTCAGTTAATTTGCCTTGCTCATCTATTAGACGGAGGACCTCTTCCTTCCGTTCTTCCAGATTCGTTCTGTATTGCCATTTGTCATGAATATCTTTGATCTGGACCTCGTCCAATGCTCCTGTTGCTTCTTTACGGTAACGGGCAATGAACGGCACCGTGTTGCCTTCTTTGATTAAGGATAAAACGATTTCTACAGTAGATTGCTTAATTTGTGTTTCTTTGGCAACCCATTTCATAATCGTTGTTTCGTCAAATGTCTTATCTACCAAGTCTGTTCCTCCTTTGTTTACCTGTTCATTCTACCAAACTTCATGCCATATGCTCAACATAAGGATAGAACCAATCTCCGTAAGAGGCGTTGGAGCTGGACGTGGCCTTTGGCAATGTTTATTAAATCGCGGATATTTTATAATTTCCTAAGCAATAAAAAAAGACCGGCGCTGCTGCCAGTCCTGGTTGTATGATTTCTATAGCTTTAACCATTATATTTGATAGCGATTAATGTAACATCGTCTCTGGGAGGGTCTGTTTTGTAGTTAGCAAAGCTTTCAGTGAGTGCATGAACATTTTTGTTCAGCATGAAGGGTTTGGAGAGGTCAGTATCTTCCACACCGTCGGAAAACACAACGAATATCAAGTCTGGTTCAAGCTTCCCTGTTTCCACTTTAAAAGGGCGTTCATAGCCGCCCAAATACCCGGAATTAGGAATGTTTCTCTTTTTCTTGCTCCTGCTTGTGATCGTTACAACACCTATATTGCCTATCGAAGAAAAACTGTAGGTCTTGTCATCAAAATTAATTTTCAATAAACCAAGTACCACACCGCGTTTACCCGTAAGCGCTTTATTACTCAGCTTAATAAGTTCTTTAACAGTGGCTTTTCTGTTATTTTCAACAACATCAATAACGACCTGTGATGAGTCTTTTGCATGCTCACCACTTCCCAATCCATCTGCAAGTACACAAATAAAACCTGTGTCTGTTTCTTCGTAAAAATAACTGTCACCACAGTAATAGTTGCCATTTTTAGGCTTTTGAAACACACTCACATCAGTTCGTGTCATACTACTCTAAAACCTCCGCACTCTCTGACTCAATGATTTCGCGCAGTTTTCGCAATGAACGTCGCTGCAACCTTGAAACATGCATCTGAGAAATTCCAAGCAATTCGCCCGTTTCTTTCTGGCTCATGTTCTCAAAATACGTGCATTTCAGGATTTGCTGCTCCCGCTCTGACAATGCGGGAAAAATACGTTCGAGAAGCATACGCTGATCAACCGTTTCAAAGCTTTTGTCATCGTTGCCGACAAGATCCAAGAGTGAAACTGTACTGCCATCAGAGTCTGCTTCAATTTTGCGATCTACAGATAGGGCCTTGTAGCTTTTACCCATCTCCATTGTTTCCAGCACGTCTTCTTCAGACACATCGAGATAATGCGCAATATCCTTAATACTAGGAGACTGCTGGTCTGCTATCGTCAGCTCGTCCACAGCCTTTTTGATTTTCGGACCAAGTTCTTTTATACGCCGGGGCACATGCACACTCCAGGTTTTATCACGGATAAAACGCTTGATTTCCCCAATGATTGTTGGAACGGCAAAAGATTCAAATGAACGTCCAACCTCAGGATCATACCGTCTGATCGCTCCCAGGAGACCGATCATCCCAACTTGAGTCAGATCTTCATGGATGCTGCTGTTCCGAGAATACTTTCTGGCAATGGATTCCACAAGATCTGAGTAGGCCATCACTATTTTTTCTTGTGTTTCCTGGTCCTCGGGATTTTCCCGCAGTTTTTCAATCCAATCATAGACGTTATCCCGATTTGCATTATCTTGTTGAGAGTTCGTTACCATCAAGCTCCACCCCGGTTTCTTGAAGGTATTTGGTCATTAGGACAATCACCCCGTACTCATTATTAATTTCCACTTTGTCCACAAGGGCATCAATAATGAATAGACCAAAGCCACCTTCGCGCAATGATTCAATAGATTCGTTTTGTTCATAAGGTCCGATTTTGCCTTTTACTTCGCTCAGGTTAAAACTGCCGCCATGGTCAGCCACCATCACTTCCAGACGATCCTCATAAACACCAAATCCGATTGTCACCTCGCCCTCATTCTCCTCATTATAGGCATGTGTAACAGCGTTAGTAATCGCTTCTGAAACCGCCACTTTCAAATCCTCAATATCTTCATAATTGAAGCCCATCCGGTTGGCGATCCCTGACATACTTAGACGTATGACACCGACGTATTCAGCTTTAGCCGGTATTTTCATCTCAATAAAGTCAAATGTTTCAGCCATAGTCAACTTCCTCCTCGAATAGATGCATTGATGTCAATGACCTTATCCAGTCCTGTGATATCAAATAGTCTGGTGACACTGTCTTGCAGGTTAATCAGCTTCAAATGGCTGTCATGCTCTTTTCCGGCCTTCAACGCACTGATAAACACAGACAGACCTGTGCTGTCCATGTAGCCAACATCTGCCATATCGACCACAACCATAGCATTGTCGTGTTTAACAAGGTCGAGCAGTGCTTCTTTTAATTGAGGCGCTGTATATACGTCTACTTCCCCCGAAAGAACTGCGACGGTTTTATCCGGTTCATTTAAAATATCTATTGTCAGATTCAAGATGATTCCTCCCCACTATGTTCAAGTCGTTTGTGTCATCTTTCACCATTAATTGTATGTAAGGTTAGACGGCACATTAATTCTATATACCCGACTAAATGAAAAGTTAAACCTCTCGCTTCATGATTAACAAAGTAAAATCATCTCGCAACTGGAAATCCTGCAACCGTTCAAAGTATTTATAGACACGATCAACAATTTCCTGTGCAGGAAGATGCATATACTCCCGAATGACATCCAAAATTTCTTCACGGCTGATAAACTCTTCCCCGCGACGGCATTCTGTCACACCATCGGTCAATAATATAATCATATCCCCTATGTTCACAGGCTGCTTATAGCTGGGGTATTCGCTGTCTGCCATCACACCAAGTACAAGTCCTGCTGTTTCTATTTCTGAAAAGTCATCTGTTTCCGCATTGTATATAAAACCTGGCTCGTGGCCTGCTGATGCATAATGCAGCATTTGCGTTGTTGGCAAATACTGTGCATAAAACATGGTAATGAACATTCCTGTATCCACATTTCTTTCTACAACCCGATTTAAGTATTTCAGGATCTTGGCAGGGATCATTTTTTCCTCTTCCAAAATATCCATGGAGTATTTAATCATGGACATGCATAAAGCAGCTGGCACCCCTTTACCGACGACATCTGCCATTGCTATGCCTAACGAACCGTCTTTTCCTTTAATAAAGTGATGATAATCCCCATTCATTTGGTGTGCCGGTACACTGATCACACCAATATCAAGTCCTTCAATATCCGGCTTTGCCGTGGCTAAAAGTGTATCCTGAACATTGGCCGCAACAGCGATTTCAGATTGCAATGCCAGTTGCTTCTCTCTTAAGGACTGAAATTCCTGATGGGCTAATCCGTAGTATATCATTGTTTCCAGCAGAAAATTCATGGAGCTCTGGATATCTTCTGATATATTGGGATACAACTTAGCTAAAGCTTGAATGTGGAGATTCACGATTTCCTCAGGCGGAATATTATTTTTGATGAATGACTTACTCATCTGCTCCGCTCCATAAAGGGATGTTTCGTCTTGTTGTTTGATGTATTTCTTTAATAGGTCTTTATAACTGTCTAAATCAAGTTTCGCGACATCCACCTTCGCAATCCCCCTCCCCAGCCTAATCTCTATACAAAAAGGGGATGCATTCCCCTTTTGGTATGGTGTTAATTCAGCGTTTCCACTTTATAACCATTATTTTTGTACCGACATTCTCCTCTGAAGAAATGTCAAATTCATCCATCAGCCTTTTTACACCGGGCAAACCTGCTCCAAGACCGCCGGATGTTGTATAACCATCTTCCATAGCTTTGCTTATGTCTTTAATCCCGGGACCTGAATCTGTCGCCGTCAACCGAAGCCCTGTATGGTTCATGTTTTGAGTGATATCGAAACAAATTTTACCTTCGTTTGCATATAAGTATATGTTTCTGGCAATTTCAGATACAGCAGTTGTAAACCTTGCCTGGTCAACTGCGCTGAATCCTACCTCTTTTGCAAGATCACGGCCAAGCTGGCGTGCTGCAACAATATCTATTTCTTGCCTAATGTTCACACAGGATTTATTCATAGGTTACCCCCCAATTCCTGGTGAAGCTTGACCAGCCCTTGTTCAATGTCCAAAGAGGTCGGAACATCTTGCATATGAATGCCAAGATCGATCAAGGTCATAGCTACAGCAGGCTGAATACCTGTCAGGACAACTTTCGCCCCCATTAAATCTGACATCGTTACAACGTCGCCTAATACTTTAGCAATAAATGAATCAATCATTTCCACTGATGTTAAGTCGATTACAATCCCTGATGCTCCTGTACTATGAATTTTCTGAAGCAGATCCTCTTGAAATTGCATAGCGGTTTGGTCATCTATTTCCACTTGAATTGACACAAGCAGATATTGATGTAACTTCAGAATAGGAATTTTCTTCATAAGATCACTCCTTGTATAATGAATCGATTATAGAATTGATTTGTGTATGATTCGATTCGCCATCAATAACTTCTCTTCCAGTTAGACTAAGTGCTGCACTGAAGCCCTTCTTAAGTGAGCTTTTCGTTGGAAACTTATCAAGATTAATACCAAGGTTAACGATCGTCTGGGCGATTTCCGGACGAATGCCAACCAATATACAGGTGGAACCAACAAGCCGAACAGCTTCTGCTGCTTGGATAATGTGGTGGGCAACCATTGTATCAACAACAGGGACACCGGTTATATCCATTAGGACAACTTCAGAGTTATGTCGAATCACACCGTCCAACAGATTTTCCATGATGAGTTTCGCTCTTTCAGTATCAATTGTGCCAACGAGTGGCATAATTGTAATGTTATCCATTACAGGGATGAGCGGTGCTGACAATTCCTGAAGTGCAACCCGCTGCAAAGATACAACATGTTCCCAGCTACCTGAATATTCATTAACAAGCTTTCTGATTAATGGTTCCGTCCACATATCAACACTTCTGATTAACTCAGAGATATACTGAGAATCAACTTGTTCTGCCCGAGATAGAATAAAGTCGATCGTCACACGCCGGAATACCTGCAGTCCATCAGTAATATAACTAAGCGGCCAACCCAGGTTGATCAGTTTTTCCGAAAAGTCATCCACAATATCAATTGAGCCTTTATGCTGGATGCTTGTGAAAATCACATTAACAAATTCACGGTTGGTACTATCAAACAATTCTTCTGAAATACTTGATGTGTAATTTCCGTCTTTTAGTGATGCAATCTCCTCTAACCAATTGTCAACAATTGTGTCACTATTTTCAAGTACTATTTTTTTGAATTTAGTGTCCATTTCGCCCCTCCAAATTTGACAGAGTTTTTTTCTATTGTGTCACGTAATGTAAATTTTTGCAACGAACATGCCATGGCATATTCTGGATTTACAAGGCAATATGCGCATCTAGTGCTATCGACATAAAAAAACCCTTGTTTCTCAAAACAAGAGTTTTCTATTGATCCTTATTATGATACATATCTTTTAGTCCAAGACTGATTTCCAATGCGTAGTCGATCTTATCCATCATTTCTTTGTCAAGCCTGGTTATACGGTCTGTCAGCCGCGTCTTGTCCAGTGTGCGGATTTGTTCGAGCAGTATGACTGAGTCCCGGTCAAACCCATAACGCTTTGCATCTATTTCCACATGTGTGGGCAGCTTGGCCTTTTGGATTTGTGCCGTTATGGCTGCGACAATGACGGTCGGGCTGAATCTGTTACCGATATTATTTTGCAGGATCAATACTGGCCGAATGCCACCCTGTTCTGATCCAACAACAGGGGATAAATCGGCGAAATACACTTCGCCTCGTTGAACGATCAAGAGGCTACACCCCGATCACGGAACGCTCTAAAGTATCTTCTGCTTCTTCCTCTGCCTGGAAAGCTTCAGAAGCAATGCTTAAATTAATGCGTGCCATTTCCTGGTAACCCTTCTGCATGGACGCTTGGAATTGCTGTACATGTTCATGTTTCTTGTGTTCGAGATAATTGCGTGTTGCCTGGCAAATGAAGTCGCTCAAATCATTGTTTTCATATTGTACCAATCCATTCACCTCATGTACCAGATTTTTAGGAAGTCTTACCATAATTTCTTGCAAGCTCTCCGACAAAACCATACACCTCCGCCAACTGTTGAACAATCTGTATGAATTCAACTTTTATCATACCATCGATTTCAGTGCTTTGCAAAGGGGTTTTGGGCATTTTTTTACATAAAACGCGGTTTTTCTGTTTTAATCAGAGGCCTACGTGGTATATATATTAGTCTGTGCCGTGTTTTATGCCTTATATGAATAACTTAAAAATCCACTCCATACAGCCGCGGCACGCGCTCTGAAATCATACATGCGACTTCATAATTAATCGTGTCGAGTTTTTCTGCAATGTCATCTGCTGTAACCTCATCTTCTCCCTGGCAGCCAATTAACGTGACCCGGGTGCCAATTGGATAGGATTGATCGAGTTTAATCATTGTCCGATCCATACAGATACGCCCGACCACGGGCATACGTTTTCCTTCAACAAGCACTTCTACACCTTGTAATTTCCTGATCCAGCCATCCGCATAACCGATAGGGATGGTCCCAACCCATTCGGTGCTGTTCGCATGATAAGTGGCCCCATAGCTGATGGTCGCGCCTTTATAGACTTCTTTCACATGAGTCAGCCGGCTGTGCAGGGATAGAGCAGGCTTAAGATCGATCGGGTGCTCTTTTTTTGTTACAGCGGACGGATAAAGGCCATACATGGCGATGCCGAACCGGATATAGTCGTACATATGGTCAGGAAATCTACTTGCGGCCGCGCTGTTTCCGGTGTGGTAATTTACGCGGTCCGGCCACATGAATTCAAACATGGATTTAAGTGTTTGAAAACGTTCCTGCTGTTCATTGAACAGAGTCAGATCAGCCTCGTCTGCTGTTGCAAAATGCGTATAAATTCCCGTCAAAGAGACTTTTGGACTTTGGCGCAACACTTCAACGATTGCGTCAAGCTCATCTGCTGAACGAATACCGACTCGCCCCATCCCTGTATCCCATTTCATATGAACCTGCAGCGGCTTATCCAATTCCTGTTTATTGACCGCTTCAAGCCACTCTTTTTGGAAAAAGGTCAGTGTTACTTGTTCCTGTGCAGCTATGTGAACATCTTCCGGTGAAACCCAGCCAAACACGAGAATCGGTGCGTTAATGCCTGCCTTACGCAGAGAAAGCGCCTCTTCCAAAAGGGCAACGGCAAGCCATTCAGCGCCTGATGCTAAAGCTTTCCGGCCGACTTCAACAGCACCATGGCCGTAACCATCTGCTTTGACAACCGCCATGATACCGGTCTTAGCGGGGATTCTTTTCCTGATCTGGTTAATATTATAACCAATCGCTTCCAAATTTATGTTTGCCCATGTCGGACGGTACAAAGCTTTCATCTCAACTCCCCCCAGTATATCTGATTGTCTTCTTATTATTTCCCGTCGAGAACCTCCTGTCAACTGAATAACAAACAGAACAAAAGCGGAAACGCCTTGGTCACCCCCGAAAAGCATAAGCAAGAACGTGTAGTGGCGGGTTTTGCCACGAAACGTTATTGCTTATGACTCGAGGGGGTAGGCGTTGGAGCTGGACGAACAAAAGCGGAAACGCCTTGGTCACCCCCGAAAAGCATAAGCGACGAAAAAGCAGACCCCCTCTCTATAGGAGTGTCTGCTTTCATATGAATCATTTATTTCACTTCTTTGCCCTGGACCGATTTGGCAACTTCAATAAGTTCTTCTTTAGTCAGTTCCTCACTGGTCAGGTAGAAATCAACGCCGTCTTTGGTCCATTCAATAACTCCATCAGCAAGCGCTCCAATTGAATGACCAATATTTACAATGTCGCCCTTGACTTCTTTTGGAGCAGCTGAAGCTTCCATGCTTTTTCTTTTCTCTTCAATCAATGTGAAGTGCTTCTCCCCGCCAAACGTCATAATGACACGCTTGCCGTCATCAAGGTTGATCTCTTTCTTCTCCATCAGCTCAGAACCTGCCATAAACAGCGGAAACATAACTGTGAATGTATCCAGTTCTTGGTCAGCTGATGTTGCGACATCTTTGTCTTTATCCTCTGTTTCCATATTTTCTTCCAGAACAAAGTCTTTGTCTGAGAACTCCGGATCCATTTCAAACTTGGAAAACTTAACTTCTACCAAAGCTTTTTGATCTTTATCCAGCACTTTTACCAGAACAGGTGTGTATGTTTTCTTGTCAAAATAGATCTCCTGGTATGGCAGGTTGTTGTTGCTTTGATAGTTTGTTTTAGTTTTAAAAGTGAAGTGCTGTTCTGTTTCATGAAACTCAGCTTCTTCATCTTTCAATATATCATTGACAAGTGATTGATACAGGTAAGGCTGGCTGCTGTTTTCCGGCCAGTCGCTTTGGAATTTGAAGCTTTTCTCAAGCTCGGGTGTAAGGACAAATACGCCATCGTCATTTTTCAGGATGATCTGACTGCCGTGTTCGTCCTGATCATTGTTAAGCTGAACACGGTAATAGGCATCTTTCTTGTGCAGAACATCGATATCAAAGTTCTGTTCTTCCTGCCCGGTATTCATAAGCATGTCTGCTTTCACCTTATAACCGTTCATGGATTCAAGCTTTTTTTCAAGTTTACCGACGACATCCTCCTGGGATTTGCCGCCACAAGCTGCAAGAACGATCATCATAACGGCAAGTACCGCTACAAAAAGACCTTTGTTTTTACTCATGGACATATCTCCCTTGTCTCTCATTATGAGTCATATTCGGACAAAGGGATCATTGTTTATTGCGGGTTGACAGCTAAGAACGAAATGTGCGATAGACTGCGGGAATTCCAGTGATGACATCTGAAGCCATTAAATCATACATTGAATGACGTTGTTCCACTTGAATATCCGCAGACATGCCGTGCACGAAGCATGCATTGCACAATGCCTGGAAAATGCTTTGATCCTGCATCACCATTGCCAGCGTGATACCTGTTAACACATCTCCGGTGCCGCCTTTTGCCAGACCAGGATTGCCTGTCAGATCTACAGCTTGCTCGCCATAAGGAGTGGTAATGATCGTGACTTTCCCTTTTAAAACGACATATATGTCATAGATTTCAGCAAGCTGCCGTGCATAATAAAATGGTTGAGCCAAAAGGGTTTTTACGTCAATATCCATCAGTCTCGCCATTTCTCCCGGATGTGGTGTGATAATGGTTGGCTCGGTACGCTGTTTAGCAGCTTTAAGACAGGTTTTTAAGTGATAAATGCCATCCGCATCAATAATCAAAGGGCATCGCGCTTTTTCTAACACCATCTGAAGAAAGGCGCCTGTCTGCTCACGTCTTCCAAGCCCAACCCCTATGGCTACCGCGTCAAAGCCCGCCAACTTCAAATCATGATTCGGAACGATCTCACCATGATCGTGAGGCAAGGCCATGTAAGTCGCTTCTGGACAGTGGCTGGCCACATGATGGATGACGCGTTCCGTCGAAGCTACTGTCAAAAGGCCGGCACCCGTTTTAAGAGCTGCTTTTCCTGCGAGCACTGCAGAGCCTGGCATCAGGTCGCTCCCCCCAATGAGCAGGCCTTTGCCATGGCTGCCTTTATGAGCGTCACTTATGCGGTGTGGCATGGTCCGTTTAAAAACGCCTTCATCCATAACAAACCGCTGCTCCTTTTGTGGAAAAGCTTTGGCAGGATGTCCAATATGAACGAGCACCCACGCCCCGTAATAGGGCGCTGTCCTTTGAAGAAAGGCGCTTTCTTTAACGGCACCGACGATGACTGTCATATCTGCTCTCACCGCAGTAAAGTCGCCAGCTCCCTCATCCGCCGGTAAGCCTGAAGGAATGTCAATTGCACAAACGAAGGCTTTGCTGTGATTAACTTCCTCGACAACCTCCGCAAGCGGTGATCGCAGACGGCCTTTAATGCCTAAACCTGTCATGCCATCAACAATCACTGTGGCTCTGGACAGTTCCTTCTTTATGCTGTCCCCTTCAATGCATGCCACTTCCCCATCGCACCTCTGGAATATTTCCTTTTGTCCGGCGGTTGTATAGGACAGTTTCTCATCCGGAACCACTTGTAAAACCGTTACATCATAATCAAGATTATGAAGTGTCCGGGCAACAACAAAACCGTCTCCACCATTATGGCCGCCGCCAGCAAGTACAACTATTCTGCTTTCCAGTGTGATTTTTGCTGTAAGTTTGTCACTGATGGCTCTGCCGGCATTCTCCATCAACATTGATCCGAGTCCGATGTCATGCATTGTGTAATGATCCATATCGTACATTTCTTTCGCGGTCACAATAAACAATGGGGTCCCTCCTACCCGCACTAAAATATATGAGACAACCTTGAGCAATATGCAGACAACCCTGACATGTCCTTAAGTTAAACTGGCTGTTCGATCACCACAAATGCCTGAGCATAAGCCTTTGCATGGCTGATCGAGACGAAAATGTTCACAGTGCCCATTTTCTTAACTGTCATGACAGGCGCACCTATTTCATTGTTTAGGATCTCAATATCTTTAAAACTATAATGTTCTCCAATGCCTTTTCCTGCTGCCTTAGCAAACGCTTCTTTAGCAGCAAAACGCCCGCCAAGATATTCAGCTTTGCGGGTTTGATTTGGCAGGGCATGATAGATATCACGTTCCTGTTCCGTCAATACTCGTTCTGCAAGGCGTTCGCCCTTATCCATCTGTTTTATAATCCGATTTAATTCAATCAAATCCGTGCCTATGCCTTTAATCATAAAATTTCGCATCCCTTTCGATAATGTGGTGGTCGAGGGCTCTGTATTGCATGTCATCTGATCTTTTTAGTATGATTATTTTACTATTGGAATACACTGGTCATGAATCTCTATTCCTATCATACCCGCCGATACCGGGTGTGTAAAACACCGCATGACGATGGGAGGCGGAATTATGTTTATTCGAAATGAAAGAAGCATCAAGGAGTTCGTTCAGCTTTACCCGATTGTGTCGATCCTTGTTGCCATTCACATTGTTCTTTATGTAATGATCGATATTTTACAGTTGCCCTTTGCATATGACCTGTTGAACTGGGGCATCGGTTTTAACCCCGCTGTGAGCGCAGGTGAGTACTGGCGTCTGATCACCCCAATCTTCTTTCACGCAGGGCTTATGCATATGCTGTTCAACTCGTTTTCACTTGTCTTATTCGGTCCGGCATTGGAACAGATGCTGGGTAGATTCAAATTCAGTCTTGCCTATCTCCTGATGGGCATCGCCGGCAACGTTGGCACCTATATCATGAATCCCGACTCTCCAACAGCACACCTTGGCGCATCTGGCGCTATCTATGGCATATTCGGGATCTATATCTATATGATTGCCATGCGGAAGGATCTCATCGATCAGGGAAGCACCCAGATCATCATGGTCATCTTTATTATCGGAATGGTCATGACGTTTCTGAGACCTAACATTAACATTTCCGCTCACGTCTTCGGATTTGTCGGCGGTCTCGCGCTTGCGCCTCTGATTCTAATTGGTGTTCAAGCGTGGTCACCATGGCGCACGCAGCGCACGCGCCGTTCTGATAAAGAAGGAATCCAGTTTGATCCAAACCGCTGGAAGAAGAAGGCCAAGCGCAAGAAAAGAATCACAACTTTTTTATGGATTGCTTTAGGCGCGCTTGTTTTAATCGGACTCCTGAGTCGGATTAATATATTATAATGGAATTTCCTTAGAACAAAAGCGGAAACGCCTTGGTCACCCACGAATATCATAAGCAAGAACGTGTAGTGGCGGTCTTTGCCACTACACGTTCTTGCTTATGACTCGAGGGGTAGGCGTTGGAGCTGACGCGGCGCTTAGCAATGTTTATTAGCAGCTCGGATATTTTATAATATGCTAAGCAAAGATAAAACCACTGAAAGTCATGCTTTTTCAGTGGTTTTATTGATGCCTCTGCGATAGGAAAACCATTCTGCCAAATGGTCAACAGAATTGGTATCCAGGCTTCTGATGGTATAGTGCGTTCCTGTACCAGCCATACCGATGATGGATACTTCCATCGTGGATAACTTTTGAAACTTTTGGATGAAATCTTGTTTCTTTTCAAAGGCCTGAAGCCGCCTGTGATGGATCACAACTTGTGTTAACCCGAATCGGCGCCAGCGAAGATGGATCCACTCCTCCCCTGCTAACACCCCAGCGTCACGGTGCTGCATCCAGCCCAAAGTCGCCGCCGCAACCGCAAGCAAGCCCGGGAGCCAAACAAATGAAGGGGCAAAAATCAATGTCAGAATAAGTGTGATAAAGAAAGGCCAAAGTGCAGTGAGCATGTAAAACTTACGCGCACGAGCTGGAGCTGGATTAAGATGCTCAGAAGGCACGACTGTTTCCGGAAGAAGTGTTTCCAGAAACCCATTCACTTCACCTTTTCTCATAATCGGAAACAGCACAGTGGAAAAGTCACTGTTTTCTTCCAAAGAGCCCCTGCAATTTCTGCATACAGTGTCCCAAATCCGAATGGTTGACGAAGCACGCTCTGCCTGAAACCAATTGCTTGAATGCGTTTAAGCGGGACCGTAATTTGTTTCTTCTCAAGCAAACCTCTTTGTATGAAGAGTTCATCCCCCTGTCTTGTAATGGTAAAATGCCCGTATTTAATCATCGTACCGGCAATACCTAGCATCCAGAGTAACAGGGCTCCGATCACGCCAAAGATCCCCAGGATGATCAAGCTTTGATCAACAACCCATGCCCATGCATCGTCATATACATGCGCTGGAATCACTTGCTCCAGCTGCGTAAACAACACCCCGGCAAGCGCTGCCAGCACACCTAAACTCCCGGAAGTACTCCCGGCAATAAACAGGCGTTCAAATGTAATCTGCTTTTTGACAATTTCGTTTGGTGTATTCAGCATCTCGTCCTCAGCATTTTCATCATGTCCCACTGCATATTTAAGCTGTTCACGAAGCCAAACACCTTCCTCATATGCAACAGCTTTCAGAGAGGCTTCCGTATCACTGCCACTTCCTGCAGTTTCTATCTCGACTCGCACAAGCCCTGTCAAGCGATGAATTACACTTTGCGTTAAATCTATGGCTTGAATACGGTTTTTGGAAATATACCGCTTCTTCCGGATGAAAATCCCTTGTTCGATCCGAAGTTCATCGCCTTCCACTGCATAAGTATACCTCAGCCATTTCAAAAAACTGACAAGCAAAATAAGCATCAGCATGACACCAGACGCAATACCAAGTATTAAAAGTTCTCCCTCTTTAAGGGCTAAAGCTACGATACCTACTGCCCCAAAAATCCATTCCTTCAATGTTTTGATCATATTAAAGATAACCGCCACTGGATGCAGTCGTTTTGGTTCAGACATCGTCTTCATCCACCCTCGCCAGTGCCGAGATTCGGTCACGTAAATTAGATGCGTCCTCATCATCCAATGCTGGAATTTCATGAGTTGTGGCTGCTGTAGAAATTGTTATGCTGGCGAGTTGATACCTTTTTAATATTGGGCCTTGTTTTGTATCGACATGTTGCACCCGAATCATTGGGATCAGGGTGCGGGTGACAATCAAAATACCGTGTTGGATATAAATCTCCTGGTCAAACACCTCATAACGCCATCTGCGCCATCTGAGAGAAGGTATTTTAAGGACAAACAAATATGTAAGCAAGACCCCAAAGGCTAGTCCGCCCCAAAGTGCCCACTTGGAATAATCAAACATAAATACAAAGATGCCGTTAGCGATAATCAGTGCCCACACAATCAATATATATAAAGATGCAGTTATCCTCCAGGCTTTAATGGCATCAGTGGAAATGGTTTGTTTTGGTGGTAATCTCATGAAGCCGTGCCTCCTTGTTCCGAGATTTATACATATCTTTGTCTACGTTTGAACTAAATGAAAGTTTCGATTAAGCGCTTCCATCTTAGAACATAACAAAAGCTCCTCAATATATAAGGAGCTTTTCATGTGATACCAGAAACTAATCAGTCACGGTTTCGGCGTTTTTGGAAATTCCCTTTGCGGTTGCGACTACCGCCATAATTGCGTTTGTTATCACGTTTGCCATAAAAACGCTTATTGTTGTTATTGCGACGTTGGTTATTTTTCCCGCTGCCGTGGTGTGCTTTTTTTACACTGACTGGTGCAATGGAAGTCAGCTTGACCGGCACATCCCGGCGTTCTTTCGTCAGCATTTTAAGAGCCGCTGCAATGACAGTGATGGAATCATGATCCCGCAGCAGTTCATTCGCTGTTTCATGATAGCCCTCTAACTCACCTTTTTCAATCATGTCCAGCACTTTGTCAGCCGTGATTTGCTGCTGACCACGCTTTGCTTCCTGATTGGTAGGGGCATTCATGCGTTTCATCTTACTCTTTGTGACTTTTTCGATCAGACGCAGATGCGGAATTTCACGCGGGGTTACAAACGAAATGGCTTCCCCTGTACGTCCTGCCCGTCCTGTACGTCCAATGCGGTGTACATAACTCTCCGGGTCCTGCGGAATATCAAAGTTATACACATGAGTCACACCGGAAATATCCAAGCCGCGTGCTGCAACGTCTGTCGCAACGAGCACGTCTACCCGGTTGTTTTTAAACTTGTTCAACACACTTGTCCGGCTGCGCTGCGTCAAATCACCGTGGATGCCTTCAGCTCGAAAGCCTCTTGCTTGCAAGCCTTCCGCAATCTCATCAACCCGTTTTTTCGTGCGGCTAAACACAATAGCCAGATCGGGATCATTAACATCCAAGTGATTGGAAAGTGTATCAAATTTGAATCGTTCCGGAATCTCCACGAAATATTGATCGATATTCTCAACCGTCATTTCTTTGGATTTTACCTTGATTTCTTCCGGGCTGTTCATCATATTGGTGGCAATATCGCGAATTTCTTTTGGCATGGTTGCCGAGAAAAGCAATGTCTGACGTTGTTCAGGCACATTCTTCAAAATATCACGAATGTCATCAATAAAGCCCATGTTTAGCATTTCATCTGCTTCATCCAGTACAATATATTGCACATCGCTTGTACGAATGGTTTTTCGGCGCATATGGTCGAGTAAGCGGCCAGGTGTAGCCACAACAATATGTTGTCCGTCCTTAAGCGCTCGGATTTGTCTGCCCATGTGTGATCCGCCATAAATTGGCAGCGAACGCACACCTTTGATGCGTCCCAGTCTGTTCAGTTCTTCGGCGACCTGTATGGCCAGTTCACGTGTCGGTGCGACGACCAGACCTTGAATATTGCGGTCTTTTGGATTGATGTGTTCAATCATCGGAATACCGAACGCGGCTGTTTTACCGGTTCCTGTCTGTGCTTGTCCTATTACATCCTTGCCTTGCATGGCATGTGGAATGGTCTCGGATTGAATCGGTGTTGCTTCTTCAAACCCCATCTTCTCCAATGCCTTCATAATAGGCGTGGATATATTTAATTCATTAAAAGTTGTCACCGTACTTGTCTACTCCTTTTTTTAACTAGAATTGTCGCTGGTCATATCTATGATACACCCTGAAACCGTCACTTCATCATAACACAAACCAAGGTGATTTATCCACTTGTTAATTTATATGATTTTTTGAGCGCACATGGTAAAATACATTCATGACTTATTTACCGACTAATTGAAGGGGGTTTTACGATGCGGCTTCCTCCGTTTAACCCATATGCAGCAATTGTAATAGGTGTCATATCGGTGTCGCTATCCGCTGTTCTTGTAAAACTGGCTGACCAAGCACCGGCATCTATCATAGCGAATTACCGATTGTTATTGGCAGTCATCATTATGCTGCCATATATTCTTTTGAAACGCACTCATGAGTTCAGGCTAATCCATAAAAAAGATTGGCTGCTTTCTATTCTTGCCGGTGTTTTCTTGGCGTTTCATTTTATTGTTTGGTTTGAATCATTGAATTATACGTCCGTTGCAAGTTCTGTTGTGCTCGTCACATTGCAGCCGATCTTTGCCTTTCTTGGTACGTTTTTATTTTTTAAAGAACGTTTTTCCGCAGGGGCTGTTTTCAGTATGCTGATTGCGATTCTGGGCAGCTTTATTATCAGCTGGGGCGACTTTCAGATCAGCGGCATGGCACTGTTTGGCGATATGCTGGCACTTGGCGGAGCAGTGCTCATCACCGGATACTTCCTGATGGGGCAGCAAGTCAGGAAACGTCTGTCTTTAATGACGTATACATTCGTGGTCTACGGCATAAGCTCTATCACACTCATTATTTACAACATCGTCCTTGGTGAAGCTTTTACAGGTTATCCGCTTGACCACTGGGCCATTTTTCTGGCATTGGCAATTGTACCAACGTTTTTTGGTCACACACTGTTTAATTGGGCCTTAAAATGGCTTAGCACTTCCACCATCTCAATGGCAATCGTATTTGAGCCTGTGGGAGCGAGCATTCTGGCATACCTCATATTGGGAGAGGTTATAACAGGGGCACAGCTTCTTGGTGGTTCCATCGTCATATTTGGGCTGTTCTTGTTTATTCTGGCGACAACCCGGAAGCGCAAAGTAACTTTGTCGAAAAAAGAACAGTTGTAAAAAAGCAATGTCCCATAGGCTTATTTCCTGTTATACTTAAACAAACGTTAGAAACGGGTGAGTATATGACCATTCAACTGATGACAGATGGTGGGGCAGATCTGCCTCAGCAGCTTGAAAAAAAGTTAAACGTCACTGTCGTACCGCTTTATCTGCATTTCTCAAATGAACAATACCGGACAGGCATTGATATGACAACAGCGGAGTTTCACAATAAAATGAGAACAGCAGATGAATTGCCACTATCCTCTGCCCCAGTCCAAACGATTTTTACGAAGCCTATAAACAAATTGATCCAAACAAAGCCATTCTGATGCTCAGTCTCACTAAAGGGCTTTCCAGCACTTATGATAATGCCGTAAGTGGAAAGGACATGCTCCTTGAAGAGGAACCCGACCGGCAAATCGCTGTGATCAATTCCAAAACAGCTTCATGCGGGCTTGCACTTCTATTACACGAAGCAAACCGCAAGATGGAAGAAGGGATATTATTTGATGACCTTGTCACTCACTTATATGAACGGATCGAACAAACCAAAACCTTATTTGTCCTGAAGACACTGGAAAACCTGGTCCGGGGCGGTCGCCTCGATAAAGTGAAAGGCAAGATCGCCAAAACGCTCAATATCAAATTGCTCATGAAAGCAACAGAGGATGACGGCACGATCGAAGTGACCGAAAAGGTCCGCGGAGATAAACGCTCCATTCGTCGCTTTGTTGACCAGATCGGGGACCACACAAAGCAATTTGAAAACAAAATCATCTCTATGACTCACACAAACGACGAAGCAAAAGGCAAACAGGTACTTGCCGATATCATGGCAACGTACCCATTCAAAGAAGGCCTGCTGACAGAGACCGGCCCTCTGATCTCCACTTACGCAGGAGAAGGTGCCCTCGTTATCTCTTTCTTTGGGGACAAACGATAAACAGATAAAAAAACGATATGAGCGTGTCTCATATCGTTTTTATGTGTTCAAAAAGTCCAATACGATTTTATTTAGCGATTCACCGTCGCTCCCGAGGCATAACAGATGGCGGGATTTTTCGAAGAGAACGATTTCTTTTTGTTCTGAAGCAATCTCCTTGTCGAGATGCAGGGCAGTCTTGTAGGGGACCATATTGTCTTGCTGTCCCTGTGCGATCAATACCGGAGCTTTGATCTGATGAACGTATGAGCGGGTATGCCGGATAAGCTTTAAAAACTCAATATTCGCTTTAACCGGAACAGATCTTAATTTCTTGCTGTAGTGCGCATAAATCTGATTCTCACGCAATCTTCCTCGAATACCGTCATAAACAACATTCCCAATGTCCCGGGTGATCTGTTTAAAGGACAGAAATCTCCTGGATGGTGCAAGGAGGACAAGTTTTTTGACAGGATACTTTGCTGCCAGATAACCTGCAATCATCCCCCCATTGAAAAGCCAATCACATACACGTCGTCATGCTGTTTTAGCAATTGTTTCAGTGTATCCTCAGAAGCTTGAATCCATTTTTTATGAGACATGTCTTCTATCGCAATCGTTTCCCCATGCCCCGGCAGAGTTGGCATTCTAATATCCCAATTCAAAGACTGGCGCAAATACGTCGCCAATGGTTCCACTTCAAAAGGGCCGCCTGTATATCCGTGGATAATCAAACAACCAGCCATTATTGTCGCTCCATTCTTATTCGTAGAGCATTTGGGAGAATCCCAAATGCTTATTCTTAGTATGACTCAAAGCGGTCACACATAGTGGTGTTATATTGTGGAATATATTGCTTCGCGGATGTGTAACAAATTCGTTGATAAGATAGTATACGCTTGAAGTTCATTCATGTGCGTATATTTGATCTAGACGCCTATTTTTCGTTTAAGCTTGCTAAGCTGCGGACCTAATATCGGTTCATTTCCAACAAACGTTGCAGGAGTCCCAAATATGCCCTGTTCCTGCAGTTCACTCATAATTTCCTGATCCTTTGAAACGTTTTTTGCTTTATAATCAACATTCCATCTCTCCAGCTGGTTAATGACTGTTTCACTTGAGCTGCAATTGTTGCTTACATATACAACGATGTCTTTATGATTCATGGTGTTACCCCCTTATATGCCTAACGCACAGTTAAATTATTTCACCATTCTATTCCCGTTTTGTTACAGGTTAAACACAAATATGTAAATTAGATTACATTTTAAAGAAAAAACCTCTCCGGAGCATGACGGAGAGGTTGATCCATAAGATTATGTTGCTACAACCTTGGTATATCTACTGTGCAGCAGCCAGCCAAACAGCATAAAACTCAATGATAAAATCGGCAAGTAGCCTGTTGCGCCAACGCATATCAGGCCAAGTGCCATCACAAATTCCTCACCCCTGTGGTCGGTCCGGTGCTTTGCCACAATCGAGATGGCTTTCTTAAGTGTGATTTCAAAAGACAGTACAAATACAGTGCCATACAGGAGCAGTGTCACCGGTAACCATAACGACCCATAAAGCATGGCATACAGACTGATTGGCAAGACAAACGGAATACTCAGATATAGCATCCATTCCAAAAATGCCTTTTTATAATACTTAACAGGCCAAGGTAATATTTGTACAATATCATGGTGAAACCGGTCTATGAAAAGTGCTCTTGCAGATTGCGTATACATATATATCGCCAACGCTGCTCCGATATGAAAATAGACTTTTCCCAAATATAATGTAAAAAACATTAAAACAAGCAACGCACCGATTAATTGCAGAAGAAGCTGATAATTTTTTCCGAGGTATAACAGCCAAATGCGCCTGCAGATACTGAGCCCCTTATAATCCAAAGGCCGTTTCAACAACTTTACTTTATCGAATATATTGTACAACCTATTCTGTTTCATTTTCACACCACTTGCCCGGTCAACAATCATCATACTCCAGATTGCGAAGTCACTTGATTCAGTTACCCTCTTCCAATCGATGTTCTTAAAAAGGCGTTCTGTCCAGAGAATATTAAGACCTAAGATGACTCCTAAAAGAAGAACCCCTGTTACAGCCGGATGGGTTAAGACGCCGACCCCGTTCACTATAATAAGTAAAACAACTGTCCCGATTTTCCAGACAATATGCATTTGGAACAGCTTCCATTGCGGAATCGTCATGATGACGTTATAAAACATCAGCAAGCCTGCATAACTAAAAACCAGCTGAAAAGATAATCCGGTCAGATAAATAATGGCGACAGCAGTGACACCCAGTATGACGAGTTGCCTGCCCCATTGTAACAGTGCGCTCATTAGCCAAATGCTTTTGCGTTTATAAGGCAGTAAAGACAGCTGGAATTCTGAACTTGAAAACGTGACCCCCGGTTTGGTGAATGCCTGGTTCACATAACGAATAGGCAAAATCGTGAGGATGAACCAGAATCGCTCCCTCCCTATTTCCTCAACAACCGTAAACCATTCAGCTACAGAGTCCAGTACATCACTTAGAATGAAAATGCTCGCAAATGCATATGCTGCCAAAATCAGCAAATAGACAGCGGTTGTTTTATCAACCATAACACCAAAAGCCATTTTACGAATACGACGTTTTTTGGCCCTGCGTTTCCGACGGATAAAAAAGTAGGTACGCAGGAGAGATGCATGATTCATATTTCAGTCCGCCTTTGAATAATATCAAACGCGCTGATCGGCCCTTCTTCTTGAACTTGTCCTTCCTGGAGCATCAAATAGGAATCAGCGATGTCCTTAACCCGTTCAAGCTGGTGGGTGGACAGAATAACGCTTGTACCGTTTGATACTTTCTCACGAATCAGATCAACCAAATATTCCATTGCATAGACGTCAAGTCCCATAAAAGGCTCATCTATAATCAGAATGGAGGTGTCAGGCAAGAGGGCACAAATGGTCTGGACTTTCTGACGCATGCCCTTAGATAATGCATCCGGATATTCATTTAGTTTATCCTTGAGCTCGAATCCGCTTATATAAGGATCCACACGCGCGTTAAGCTCCTTTTCAGCCAAACCGTAACTTTGTCCGTAGAGTTGAAAGTGCTGCATGACAGTCAACTCAGTTAAAAGCAATGGTTCTTCAGGTATGTATGACAGACATTGTTTATATTCCAGCAGGTGAGCGTCTTGATCAAACGTTTCATTAACAACGATTGATCCGGTGGTTTTCTCGAGGACCCCCATAATTGTTTTGATTAATGTGGACTTGCCAGCGCCATTGTGACCAACCAGGCCAAGCACCGTACCTTTTTTGAGCGTAAACGACACATTTTCAATTAAACGCGCTTCCTTAACATGCATACTGACATTAACGGCCTCAAGAGCTTTCACAGCCACGCCCCCTTTCTCAATCCGCTTCCTTTATAACATACGTTCAATACTGGGGTTTGGTTTCAAATACAAACAACGTGCCCGAATAAATCGGACACGTTTGCGCAGGTCCCGTGAGATTAATCACTGTCATTGTTGTCGTTGCTGTCGTCGTTGTCATCGTCATAATCATCAAGGTCAACTTCGAGGACGATAATCTTCCCTGTGTAGGCATCGATTTCAACATCTGCTTCCCCGTTTTCACCTTCTATTTCCACTTCATAAATCATGCGTCCATCGTCTTCATCCAATTCAACGGACACGACAGTCCCGGGAAAATCTATTTCATTCAAGGCGATTCGCGAAGCTTCTTTGCCGCCAATCATGCCCTTGTCCTGATTGCTTTGTTTTGGCTGTTCTTTTTTAGCAGACTGTTCCTTGGAGGAGGATTGAGCTTCTTGTTTTTTAACATTCTTCTTTGTGTCTTGCTTGTTTTCAGCTGCCTGATCAGCATCTTCTTTTTCTTTTACTACAAGTTTATTATCCTCTTCTTTATCTGCCTTTTTATTTGTGAAGACAGTTTTTTCTTCAAGACTTAATACCTCGCCTGTTTCAGCATTCAGTGTCAGGTCATATGATTTATTTTCACCTTCTATTTCCACTTCATATACGGATTTATTAGTGGACTTATCCAGTTCTATTTCGGTAATGGTGCCAGGATATTGATCCTGTACCATTTGCTTAATATCGGTTGTAGACAGCGTATCTGCTTGTGAAGCATCAGAATGATAAAGTCCCAATCCCAGAATGGCTGCTGCGGCGACGGCACTGCCTGCCATAACCATTTTCTTTTTCATCGTTAAAACCTCCTTATTTGGCCTTGTATACCCATCATACCCATCAATTATGATAAAACGCTGAGTATCACATTAGAATTTGCTGAGAAAGAAGGTCACTTTTCAATAAGGGCTGGAAGTTCCAACGTAAATGTTGTCCCTTTACCAACTATGCTTGTTAACGTGAGATCGCCATCATGCGTCTGGGCAATCGTCTTGGCTATAGCCAGACCAAGACCAGTCCCGCCAGTTTCCCTGCTTCTCGCCTTATCAATCCGATAAAAGCGGTTGAAAACATCGGGTTGTGCCTTTTCTGGAATGCCTGGACCTTCATCGGCAATATCCACACAAGCCAAGTTGTGCTCTGTTCTTACTGTAACATGGATATCACCATCACTGTATTTAAAGGCGTTGTCAATCAAAATGTAGAAGATTTGCTGCAGCTGATCGTGTGAGCCTTTTACCAATACATGGTCATCTTGTTCGTTTAAGATAACGTCACGATTGTATGCTCTTTCGAACGTTTCGGCTGTCTCAGTGACGAGACTGGACAAATTGACATTCTCAAGTTCGTGGGTGCCTTTATTTTTGGCTAGTTCCAACATCTGTTCAACCAGCTTTTGCATGCGATCTGCTTCAGATTCAATTGTCTCGATCGACTCGATTAGCACATCCCTGTCATCATACCCGCGGCGTCGCACCATCTGAGCATAGCTCTTGATAATGGAAATTGGTGTTTTTAACTCATGGGACGCATCCGAAACAAACATTTCCTGCTTTTCAAAGTTCGCTTTCAGGTGTTCAATCATTTGATTGAATGTAGCTTCCATTTCGAAAAGTTCATCTTTGGAACGGTTGTTCACTTCAATCTTTTGCCACTCGGATTCCTTACTGTTCGTCTGCATTGTTCTTGTCAGAGCTCTGATTGGGCTAAGCAGAAAACGTGCGAGCATGAGCCCGGCCACATACGTCGGGATTAGCATGAGCAGTGAGGCAGCAATCAGCACGTATAGCAATGTGTTCATATTTTCTTTTAGCGCGTTTAAGTGCCGTGTCACCTCTAGAGTTACAATATCACCGTTTGTCCAAATAATTGGTTTGGCAACGGTAGCCGTATAAAGACCGTTCCCTCTTGAAGTCACATAATGCTTCTCTCCCCGGCTAAATTCAGGAGGGATATCGGTGTACTCGCTTTCACGTGTAAGCGACCCCAATAGGAGGGATTCATCTTCTTGCACAACCCGAATCATACCGTCCTGAGGCAAATAGGCACGGAGCAACTTTTTTTCAGAAATATTCGGGTCGTCATTCAGCCGTCTGACAATCGTATTGGTTTGTTCCACAAGCTCATCCAGTTCACTTTCAGCAGTGATTTTGTAAAATAAATAATAAACCGATGTATTAATCAATAAAAGCAATATGAGCATGAAAAGACTTGAGAACAGTTGGATCTTCGTTCGCAGCTTCATTAAGCATGATCCTTTATGGAATAGCCGACGCCACGGACAGTTTGAATGCATGGATAGTCAAAACCATTGTCAATCTTTTGGCGTAAATATCGGATATAGACATCAACGACATTTGTATCGCCGAAATAATCATACCCCCACACATGTTCAATCAACTGTTCACGTGTCAAGACAATGTTTTTATTTTGGGCCAGACATGCCAGCAGATCAAATTCACGCGGCGTCAGCTGAATAGCCTGGCCTGCCCGCTGAACTTCATGCGCATCCAAATTAATTTCCATGTCACAAACCTTAATCACATTCCCCTGGGTAATAGCTTCTTTCACAGGCTGACGCAAGTGAACACGAATTCGTGCCAGCAGTTCTTCAATTTGAAATGGCTTAGTGATATAATCATTGGCTCCGTGATCAAGTCCGCTCACTTTATCATGAACCTGGTCACGGGCTGTCAGGAGGATAATAGGTGTCGCTTCATCTGTGCGGCGCACCCGGCGCAGCACTTCAAGGCCGCTCAGCTCTGGCAGCATAATGTCCAGAAGAACGAGATCCCATTGACCTTCCTCCACCTGCCTCAATGCGTCCTTCCCATTATCCACCACTGTCGTTTCATAGTTTTCATAGTCCAATTCAAGCTGCAGCAAACGGCTGAGCTTTCGTTCGTCTTCCACTATTAATATCTGGGCCTTCCCCATAACAACACCTGCTTACTTTCAATATCGTTTAATGTTACTATACCAAAAGACAGCCCAAAAGTGGTACCTGTCAATCAAAGAAGTTGCAATCATTGCCAGTCTTTGTTCATAATAAGAGTTTGTCAGTACATCACGAAAAAAAAACGAGCAGATCTTTCACTTAAAATCGGGGAGTGATGTTGATGTTAGCATTGGATCATATCGTCATCGCAGGAAAGAATGCGGAAGACGCAAGCTCGCGCTATGGCAATCAATTTTCCATTAAAGCCATAAAAGGCGGCGAGCATACAAATTGGGGCACATACAATTACCTTTCATTTTTTGCCAATACGAGTTATATGGAGTGGCTGGGTATTCAAGATAAAGAAACAGCAAGAGCATCAGACAATCCATTGATACAGCACCTTGTTCATATGCTGGATCATGATCGTCCCGGTCCATTTCAAGTCGCCCTCAGAACCAAACAAATGGATAAATTAATCGATCACTTTGAGAAGCAAAACATTCCTTATCAAGGGCCTTTCTCAGGGGAACGTGAGAAACCGGATGGCAGTATGCTCAAATGGCGCATGCTCTTCCCTGAATATGATTACACAAAGGAAATGCTGCCTTTTCTCATTGAATGGGGGTCACCTGCTGATTATCAGGCATCCACAAGCCTGTTAAATCCACAAGCCATTACGAAAATCAATATGGGGTGGTTTGACAAAGACACATTCGCACGCATTTACAACCTCAAGCCACGTAAATTATACAACCATTTGCCACTGGCCAACACAAAGCTGTATTTCCCCCAAGACGGCCAGTTGACATTTGACCTTGTCTAGAACTTTAGAAGTCATAGAGAGGCTGGGACAAAACAAATTAATTAAACATAAAACCCGAACAAATCCATTTTCTATGGATATTTGTTCGGGTTTTATGATTTAGCGGAGGGAAAACACGGAGACTCCAGCGGGAGGACAAGCCTCGGTCAGACCCCGGAGCGCGGTATAGGGGAAGGAAGGCTAAAACCGCGACGTCCTGTCGCAACGCCTTCATGACCCACATCCTGCGGGCCCGAGTCTCAGCAGGCCCGCGGCAAAGAAGACACTGTGAAAGTGAACTTCTTGAACAGATGTCGCACTTGAGCTGTGATAAAGTTAAAGCGCAGTGCTTTCCCGGAGCGGCCTCACAAGCGCGTGGTCACCATCGGTTTGTGTATGCTCGAGATTGTTATCAACCTATCTCAATTTTTCATCCAAGCTGCTGATGCAGGAATTCGGTTACGGATTCGGGCGTTTTTGTGTGCGCGCTATGCTGGTGGGCTTTCTTTTCTCCATTTTGGAATATGAGCATACTCGGAATCCCCATCACTTCATATTCTTCCGCCAGACCTTTAACCTCATCTGTATTCACTTCATACCAGTCATACTGCTTAAATTCACTCATGACATCATCGATGAACATGTCCATGCGCTTGCAATCAGGGCACCAGTCAGCGAAGAATTTTATAATAACCGGTTTATCCGATTGGATGATCTCATCAAATTGTTCCCGTGTTTGAATATGTTCCATGTAAAACACCTCTTTAGTTATGATACCCTCATTGTATCGAAGTTTTACCTGGATGTCGTTATAGATGCTTATCCTCTGCCATTTATCCTTCAGCTTTATATTCCAGCCTACCTAACAAGAAGGCTCCCAAAAGACCAATCGCAAAAGCCGCAATACTTGCCACCATTAATGACACATCATCTGCCCACCCAGGAAAGACAATCACTAGGGAGCCGATGACAAAACCGATCACCAGTGCGAATGTCCCTGTCCGGTAACGCTCTAAAAAGAAACGAATCAGCCGGCTCATAACGACAATGCCGATAGCCACTCCAATCCCTGTTGCAAATAAAACATCTAATTGAAAGTCTTTGAGTCCGGTAATCACAGTCGAATAGGCACCTATAACAAGAAGGATCATTGAACCGCTGATCCCCGGAAGAATCATCGCAGCACTGGCTATGAAACCTGCCATAAACAAGTAAATATACGAGCCCGTTGTCCCCACGTCCAAAGGTGCACCTTCTGTCGTGTCCAAAAATTCAATTGAGCCGATCGCAACTGCTCCAATAATCAAAAGCAAAACATGACGGCTTTTGAATGTATGGCGGGCATCCGATTGCTGCAGCAAGAAGGGGATAACGCCCAAAATAAGTCCCAGAAAAAAGAAATGCAGCGGTCCCGGATAATGCTCCAAAAGCCAATGGATCACTTTACTTAACAGTAAAACCGCACCTGCAACCCCGATCCCCAGAGGAATCAGGAAACCTAGCTGTTTCTTCCAGTCCTTACTTAAAAAACCATTGATTGCAGCGATCAGCCGGTCATAAATCCCAAGAGTAATGCTATTGTTCCGCCACTGACCCCTGGCACAAGGTCACTTGCTCCCATCAAAATGCCCCGGTATATATTCTTCCATTCCATAGACAATAAACTCCTTCAACATCGTTAGATCAAAAACATAAGAATATCATATCAAAAAAAACCATTCTTTTATACTGACTTTTAAACTAGTCACGATCCCTCAATAAATTCAAGCTCAGGAAGCCATTGTGACATGTGCTGTTTGATGGCTTTATAATGATCTTCTGCACCAGCAAGATCAGCTTCTGTAAGCTGATACATCGGGGTCACTTCATAGTCATTATCATTTTTAAACTTTACAAACGTAGGCATAAAAGCAGGATTGGTCACTTCGATCGTTTCTTGCTCACCTTCAACTGTTTTTTTAATCGTCATTTGGGCGATTCCGCCAATGCGCTGGTAAAGGTCATACTGGCCGGATAAGAAGTTACCAAGGGAATAGACAGCTAGTGTTTTCTCTCCATTTTCCCCTGTCACCCACTCCATTGGCTGCAGAACATGTGGGTGATGGCCCAGAACGATATCCACCCCTTGATCCGCTGCAAACTGAACCAGTTGTTTCTGGCTGTCACTCGGCATACGTTCATATTCATTGCCGAAATGCAGACTTAATACGACAACATCCGCCTGCTCTTTGGCTCTCGCGGTGTCTTTTGCAATAGCCTCTTGGTCGATCACGTTTACCAGATAATCCTTTCCACCTGGAGTCGGAATGCCATTTGTGCCATAGGTGTAGGCTAAAAATGCAATCGAAATGCCGGCATCGGTTTCCATAATACGCAATTGCTCGCTGTCAGATTCATCTTTATAAGCGCCTGTGTACATCATATCGATGGTTTCCCAGTGCTGGATGGCGCTTTGAATGGCTTCTTCCCCTCGATCCAAGGTATGATTATTTGCAATTGATACAACGTCCACACCCACTTCTTTTAATGTATCACCGAATGCTTGTGGGGTATTGAACCGGGGATATGTTGACAAGCCCAATTTTTCGCCACCAATCATTGTTTCCTGATTGGCAAAAGTGATCGTTGCATCACCTAAGAAGGGTTTTACGTTTTCCAGCATCGGCATAAAATCAAACCCTTTGGTTGCCCGTGCATCATCGTAGACCCTTTTATGAATGAGCATATCACCTACTGCTGAAAGTGTTATTTCTGTTTCAATTTTATCCGGCTCATCAGGCTCCGGCTGAGATTCCGACGGTATGTTGCTAGGATCTTTCTTCCCAGAAGAGCCTTGTTCACCTTGTGCATTCTCCTTGGGCGGGTCTGCTTCTTCCGTCTCAGAGCAAGCAGCCAGAAGCAAAACAACAATTAAAATGCCAGCCAATTGTAGCCATACTTTTTATACATAATCACGAGACCTCTCTTTGATGTTCTTTATGCCCATTAGACGTGTCGTTTGAAAAAACGTTTCTTTTAACCCAGGTCTCGTCATCTTTGTTATAAGCGTTCTATAATGGTCGCATTGGCAGTTCCCATGCCTTCACAGATGGCGAGAAGCCCGTAACGCCCACCTCTTCGCTCTAATTCATACAATAACGAGACAAGCAATTTTGTACCAGTAGCACCCAGCGGATGGCCGAGCGCAATCGCACCGCCATTGACATTTAATTTGGCCGGATCTGCTCCTGTGTCAGCCAGCCATGCAAGCGGAACAGAAGCAAAAGCTTCATTCACCTCATACAGGTCGATATCTTCAATGTCGAGTCCCGTACGTTTGAGCACCTGCTCTGTCGCAGCTATTGGACCTGTCAGCATAAGCGTTGGGTCAGAACCGACAACTGTTCGAGCGACAATGCGCGCTTTAGGCGTTAAGCCCAATTCATCCGCTTTTTCACGGGACATGACAAGAACTGCACTGGCCCCATCACTCATTTGACTGGCATTGCCAGCTGTGATTTTACCGTCTTCTTTAAAAACAGGCCGTAAATTTCCAAGCGCAGCTAAAGATGTGTCATTTCTTGGACCTTCATCCGCACTGAAGTCATTCACACCGACCATTTCACCATTGAAATATCCTGCTTTCATGGCGTTGAGCGCCCGTTCATGACTTGAATAGGCATAGGCATCAAGTTCTGTCCTGGAAAGGTTCCACTTGTCAGCAATTTTCTCTGCCGAAATACCCTGATTGACGATCTCATATTGATCTGTTAGCAAGGGACTCGACTTTGCCAGGTTTGACCCCATTGAACTGCGTGTCATACTTTCTACACCACCTGCGATCACGATGTCCATATCACCTGAAGCAATTGCCTGTGCGGCAAAGTGGACAGCTTGCTGACTGGAACCGCACTGCCTGTCAATTGTTACGCCAGGCACATGTACGGGGAAGCCAGCGATTAAAGACGCTGCTCTGGCAATATTGCCGCCTTGTTCTCCTATTTGTGTCACACAACCCATAATGACATCTTCTACATCTTGTTTGCCCACACCTGTCCGTTTTATAAGTTCTTTTAAAATCAATGCAGCCAAGTCATCCGGCCGCCAATCCGCAAGGGCACCTTTCCGTTTCGCAACAGGTGTCCGGCATCCATCTATAATTACAACTTCCCGCATCACGATCCACCCCTCTCTTTATTACCTATTAGTATACATGGAGTGAAATGAATTTTAAATAACATGTTTAGCGTATCTCTTTAAGTGGAACACCTATATATAACCTATTCTATTTAAAAGCGGGTGAGATTATGGCTAAAGCACAATATCAACCTACAAAAAACAAACAACTTTCAGACGCACAGGAAGTCCACTACGCACGAGAGTTTAAGCATGCGGACATCGCAGCAGGCTACCGGCGCGAACGTGTTAAAGATGCCAAAAGTGAAAACAGATAAGCACATATGACCCACTTAAGTACACCACTCCAGGTGATGGAGTGGTGTTTTTTGTGTTATGATCTGGTCATAGTTCTACATTATTGAAACTAATTTGAATGTAATCCGTAGAAGGTAAGCGATACAGAAATGGGGGAGCAAAGATGACACAAACAGCGATGGAATTAATGAAGGTCAACAAAACCATCGGCAGCAAACACATTATTAAAGATCTGTCTTTTACAATCAACAAAGGGGAAGTATTTGGTTTTATCGGCCCAAACGGTGCTGGCAAAACAACGACAATCCGTATGATGGTCGGGTTAATGAAAATTTCTGAAGGTGACGTGCGAATCCTTGGAAAAAGCATTAAAACAAATTTTAAGGAAGCCATCCGTGAAGTTGGTGCGATTGTCGAAAATCCTGAACTTTACCCGTTTATGAGCGGCTGGCAAAATCTAAAACATTTCGCCCGTATGATCCCAGGCATTACAGATGAAAGAATTATGGACGTTGTGCGGCTGCTGGGCATGGAAAAGCCGATTAAAGAAAAGGTCGGACGCTACTCACTGGGGATGCGACAACGACTCGGGATAGCCCAGGCACTATTGCATAAACCATCCATCTTGATTCTCGATGAACCAACAAATGGACTTGACCCGGCTGGTATACGCGAGATTCGTAAATACATCAGAAGGCTGGCAGAGGAAGAAGAGGTTGCTGTTATTATTTCCAGTCACCTGCTATCGGAAATTGAACTCATGTGTGATCGCATCGGCATCATTAAAAATGGTGAAATGATTACAACACAATATGTTCAGGGTGAGGAAGAAAACGCACAGAAGACGTTTTCTCTTGAGGTTCTTCCCACTGAACAAGCGTTGGAACTGTTGAGAACGGATTTGGAACTGGAGACAAACGTAAAAGATGGCTTACTCTCCTTCAATTGCGAGAAAGACCGGATGCCCGTAATCATAAAAAAGCTTGTAGCAAACGACATCGATATCTACCAGGTGAACATGTCAAACGGGTCACTGGAAGATAAATTCTTTGATTTGATTGGGGAGAATACGATTGAGTAGATTTTTTAAAATGATGTTCAATGAAGAATTCAAAATATACATACGTAAATCCACTTGGGTGATGTATATCTTACTTGCACTCATCATCCTCGCATCTGGGGTCATAACGAAAGTTTTTGCTGATCTGGATACAGAATACACTGGTGACGACTGGCGGCAAGTGATGCAGGAAGAAAATGAACAACTTCATAAGGAAAACGAAGAATACCAGAAAAAATTAGAAGAAAATGAAGATGCCTTTATTATCGGTCCGGATATGAGCCGGGTCGCCAAGAATAACTATCACCTTGAGAACGATGTTCAGCCGGAAGGGTACGGGGCGATGCAGTTCGTGCTTGAGAACAAAGCGCTGTCCTCTCTTGTAAGCTTGTTAACGATTATCGTAGCAGCAGGAATTGTGGCGAATGAATTCAGGTGGGGAACGATTAAACTCTTACTGATCAGGCCGATCTCACGCAGCCAGGTTTTATTATCAAAATACGCCTCGGTTCTGTTATTCGCATTTTTCACTCTGATATTTGTGCTCGTATTTTCATTCCTGGTCGGTGCTGTCTTATTTGGCCTAAACGGGCTGAGCCCCGAAATTGTAGTCCCTGTTGATATCATGGCAATGGATTCAGAGTTTAAAGAGATTAATGTGTTTACCAGTATTTTATCAGGTTACGGCTTCAAGCTGATTAATCTCGTGATGATGGGCACGTTCGCTTTTATGATCTCCTCTGTATTCAGAAACAGTGCGCTTGCGATTGGAACAGCAGTCTTTCTCATGTTTTCCGGGAACACACTGGTTATGTTCCTGTCTGATTACAACTGGGCAAAATATATCCTGTTTGCCAATACAAACCTGGAAATCTATGAAAAAGGCGGCCACATTCCCTTTGAAGGCATGTCGCTTGGCTTTTCAATCACGGTGCTCCTCGTCTATTACGTCATCTTCCTGGCATTGTCTTGGACGTTTTTCACGAAACGCGACGTAGCAGGACAGTAAGTTAATTGGTATGATCGAGTAGGAGGGGGTGACTAACCCCCGACCTCTCACACCACCGTACGTACGGTTCCGTATACGGCGGTTTCATATAAGTCCAACGCAACGTTTGATATCGTTTAAGCAGACTCTTAAGCCCTTGGATTGACCAGTATTGGTCACCAAGGGCTTTATGCAAGATGGGGCTTTTGGCAATCCGCCAATAAGCCTTTCTTGTGTTGGCCCATTCCCACGCTTTCTCTTTCTTCACGCCGTATTTCACAAGATTCTTGTACTTCGTTTTGACTAGCTTCCATTCTTTCCACCTAATCATTCGCAGTCTTCTTCGAATCCAGGCATCCAGTTTGTTGAATGTGGTTGGCGTTTCTGCCAGTTGATAATAACCAAGCCAGCCCACCAAATATCGATTGAGTTTCTCGATTCTATCTGTCATATTCATGGATTTTCTTCTGGATGTAAGAGCCCGGACACGTTGTTTGAAGCGTTTGATACTCTCTTTGGGTATCCGGATTTTCGGGTGATCTTTGTGAAACGTGAAGGAAAACCCCAGAAATTTACGTCTCCATGGGCGATCCACCGCACTTTTCTCTACGTTGACCTTCAGCTTGAGTTTACTTTCAATAAATTGTGTAATATTTTCCATTACACGCAACCCTGCACGTCTTGATTTGACGTATATATTACAGTCGTCCGCATAGCGGACGAAACGGAGTCCTCTTTTCTCCAATTCCTTGTCCAACTCATCTAAGACGATATTGGAAAGTAGTGGACTGAGCGGACCACCTTGCGGAGCTCCTTCTGTATTAGGACGCACTAAACCCTCTTCCATAATACCTGCCTGCAGGTATCTTCGAATCAGCTTCAATAGATGTGGGTCCTCAATACGTTTGTTCAATGTGCGCATCAAACGATCGTGGTTGACTTTATCGAAGAATTTCTCTAGGTCCATGTCAACGACCCAACGGTAGCCTTCTTTCATGTATTGCCTTGCTTCTCTTACGGCATCATGTCCTCGCTTGTTTGGTCTAAATCCATAACTGTGTTTCGAGAACGTTGAGTCGTATTCTTCAGTGAGAACTTGTGCAATTGCTTGTTGGATGAATCTATCCAACACGGTTGGGATGCCTAACTTCCTCTTCCCGCCGTTTGGTTTCGGGATTTCGACACGACGGACAGGTTGAGGACGATAAGACCCCTCTTGGATTTCTTTTCGCAGGCTTGTCCAATGTTTCATGACATGCGCTCGTAGGTTTTGTACGGGCATTCCATCTACACCATGACTGCCTTTATTACGTTCAACGCGTTTTAGTGCGTTTATTAAGTTTTCCCGTGATAGAATTCGATCCAACATGATATCCAACTCCTGCGTGAATTGTTCTCTCCTCTTGTGTGGCAATCACTTTCAGCCCTTCTAATGTCCCCCACGGAATTCACCGTTTCCTCCATTAGGAAGGATATATGTTTCTGCTTCATCAAGTGTTGCGTACGCGAAGCGACAATTCTCCTTAAATGATTCAGCCCTTCATGGGAACTCTAGATATCCCCATTACTATGGCGTCTGCTGACTTCTGACAGTTCAGTGAGTACTTACGTACTCAGTTACACAATGGGTTGTGCATTTCTGCCAGACCTCCCAGGGTAAGCACACACCCTTCCTCCCCATGTCCCCGCTTCATCTACTTTATGCACCCTTTGGCAGTATGGGTTTTGGCTTGTTGTGCAGCCTCGTCCAAGTACATCTAGCCTTATGAAGTTCGTGTTCCTCGGGCGGAGATTTGCCGCAGACTTCCTTCAGATTCCAGATTTCTCTGGACACCCTTGTCCTTGGCTAATCGCTACTACTGCCTTCACGATTCGGGACTTTAACCCTATAGAGTGTGCGCATGCCTGGCACACACAAAAGGAACCAGTGCAAACACACTCGGTTCCTTTTTCTTTGATTTCTTTATTAAAACTGGGATTATGACATTGCAAATGCTTTGATGCGTGCTTCAATTTGATCTCGGACGTCTTGGAAAGCACACCATTTTTCAGCCTCTGTGCCTGTGGCTTTGGCAGGGTCCGGAAACCCCCAGTGCGCTTTGTTGACATGTGGCGGTGTCATTGGACAGTTGTCTTTTGCGTCGCCGCATAAGGTTACGACAAGCTCTACCTGCTGTAAAATATCCGGATGGATAACAGACGATGCTTGACGAGATATATCCACATCCTTCTCAGCCATGACCTTAACGGCTTTCGGATTTAAACCGTGTGCCTCAATCCCGGCACTTCTCACGTCCCACTCTTCCCCAAGATATTTTTTGCCAAATCCTTCTGCCATCTGGCTTCGACAAGAATTTCCAGTGCACAAAAAATATATAATCGGTTTATGCGTCATAGAACCCCCTCCTTAAAACATCAGCATTGTGATATACAAACCGGCAAGTGTTATAAACAAGGTCGGTATCGTCAGGATGATGCCGACTTTGAAATAATATCCCCAAGAGATATACACGCCTTTTGTTTTCAAAACATGCAACCATAATAGTGTCGCCAGCGATCCAATCGGAGTGATTTTCGGACCAAGGTCACTACCGATCACGTTCGCATATATCAACGCGTCTTTCATTGTGCCAGTCGTTTGTGTATCCGCAATCGCAAGGGCATCAATCATCACTGTCGGCATATTATTCATAATGGATGACAGAATGGCGGCAAGAAAGCCCATCAGCATAGTGCCGGCAAATAACCCTCCAGAGACTCCGTATTCAATGACTTGGGCGAGCAAATCCGTTAAGCCGGCATTGCGCAGACCGTAGACGACTACATACATTCCCACTGAAAAAAACACAATGGCCCATGGTGCGTTTCTGACCACCTGTGCTGTCTGGACAGCAGGGCTATTCTGAGCGAGCAGCAGAAATATAATGGCCACAGCTCCAGCAATAACTGAAACCGGTACTGCAATAAATTCACTGGCAAAGTAACCTGCAAGCAGCACCCCTAAAACGACCCATGACAGACGAAACATCCGCAGATCACGTATAGCTTCTTGCGGGTTTTTCAGCTCTTTGGCATCATAATTATTCGGAATATCTTTCCGGAAAAAGAGATATAGTACCGTAATACTTGCGATAAGTGAAAACAGATTTGGAATGATCATACGTGATGCATATTCCAGAAAACCGATATCAAAAAAGTCTGCAGAGACGATATTCACAAGATTACTCACGATAAACGGCAAAGAAGTCGTATCGGCGATAAAACCACTTGCCATGATATACGGTAAGATAAGTGCATCTTTGAATTTTAGTGCGCGCACCATCGCAAGAACGATAGGTGTCAGAATAAGTGCCGCACCATCGTTGGCGAATAAAGCCGCAACAACGGCACCAAGTAAAGATATGTAAATAAACATGCGTAGACCGTGCCCATTAGCCATACGTGCCATATGAAGGGCTGCCCATTCAAAAAACCCGATGTCATCCAAAATTAGAGAAATAATGATGATGGCCACAAAAGCAAGGGTGGCATTCCAAACAATACCCGTCACATCAACAACATCTCCAATTGTCACAACATTAAACAACAACGCAATGATCGCCCCGCCGATTGCAGTATAGCCGATACCAAGACCTTTGGGCTGCCATATAATTAAAACGAGTGTAATAATGAATATTCCCAGTGCTAAAAAAGTCATGCTATCCAAAACGAAATCCCCCTGGTTGTTATGTCTTTGCTTGGTTGAAGCGTTTATCAGTCAGCATTGAGCATTTGTTTCCATCTTTTCAATCTGACGCTCACTTTCAGGCACCTCATTCAGCAGAACGGTGAGCACTTGGTGCAATGGGCTTGATTGATTCATTTGGTAATAGATCCACTGCCCGCGACGCTCTTCTATAATAAGACCGCCTTCTCTAAGTTTTTTCAGATGCTGACTAATGGCGGGCTGCGTCATTTCAAGGGCAGCTGTTAATTCACATACACAGCACTCCTGCCTTTGCAACAGCTTCATAATCGACAGACGCGCATCAGAACTCAGCAGTTTAAACAACATAATAATTTCATCCCTAGAAGGTTTCGTTTCCAGCATCACTTCACCCCAATATATAAGCATTTGCTTATATATCGTATAAAAATTTACCGCTCAATGCAAGAATTTGCACTGAGCAGCTTCTATTTGTTCAAACCATGTTTTTCTCGAAGTGGCTGAGGTGCTTTTTTAACAATATATTGCAGGATCCAGGCTGCAACAGCGACATCATCCAGGAAGCCAAATACAAAAAGCCAGTCCGGTATAATGTCAAAGGGGAATATGGCATATCCCGCAATCAACAAAATGGATATAACCTTTTTAAACAGACCCACTTCCCCGGATTTGAAATAGTCGATTAAAAACGGCACAGACTTATGAAACCGAAGCAAAAACCATACCCGTTTAAACCACCTTCGCATCCCTGTCACTCTCCTTTACCAAAAACTTTTTTCCATAACTTACTGCTTTTTTAGTTATAACACTAAGGAACAATTGACACAAACTGCGACGTATAGAAAACTCGTTCTGGCTGTTAAGTGAAAAGACAAGTCAATGTGCGTGACAAGCGTAGGGTGATTTCCGCTACGGACAGTTCGCTTTCCGCGGGCATGGCCCATAGCCGTCAAGCTAAGAAAAAAGTAGTATAGCGCAATGAAAATACAAACATATTTTTCCAGCCTATTTCATATTCTTTTTGGGTGCTTGCTTTCATCTTTACATTTTTACTTACGCGGCACGGAAGTGCTCCTTATATGCAATGTTTAAGACATCAAAAGGACTTTTATGTCGACAACGGTGATCTTTCCTTCCATGCCGGTATATGTTCTGGTAAATATTATCAATTAGAGCTTTCAAAGAAGAAAGGTGATAGAGTGAATACCCCTTCGTCTCTACTATTGCGTTTCTCGCATGGTTGATACATTTGTACTCACTCCCTTCTAGTTGATACCTTTCGTAAAGGCTGTAACGACACTGAAAAGTTATCATCGATGAAAGAAGAATATGAATTAAAGTCCCATACAAATGACAGTAAAAGCGGTCAGTATTCATTGCCTGCACATCATCAATTTCAAATAGTGATTTCCATGTTTTAAAGAGAATCTCCACTTGCCAACGCAAGGAATAGATAGGATACAAGGTTTGCTCATCCATTTCTTCTTGTGTTATATTTGTGGCAAGGATTTGGATATGATTCTTCTTGTTGGCGGATTGGGTATACCCCCCTTTCCGTCTTCTTTCTTTTAAATAGGTATCTCTCTGTTTTTGTTGCTCCTCAGTTAACCGTTGTACGACTACACGTGCATGGAATGTGTTTTTTCCCTTAACACCTAATTGAACGAACCCATAATCCTTTATCTCGCCTGGGGCTAGGTGCATAGCATCTTCTTCAGGCTTTATTTGGATTTTTCGTTGCTTGTCATCCAAAGTCCAATAGGTCATATTGGCAGGAACGCGAGTAATATAAAAGCCTCCGGCTTGATCTATTTTTTTAAAGTGTTCTCCCGAGAAATAGCCGAGGTCACGCAGGACAAGGTCCCCTTCTTCTATTGTATCTGCCAATTCTTCAGCAGCATCGTGATCACTGTCTCTCGGTCCATAGAACAACGTATGCAAAAAATTCCCTTGATACAGCTCATACTCTAATTGGATTTTTACTCCATCCCAATAGCTCGGGGATTTCTTCTTTACTTGAAAGGACGTGCCATCTAAGATGCGGATCCGAGAAAATGGATAATCAGATGGAGAAGGTAACGACAACATCTGTTGTTTCTCCGCTAACTGCATAAAAACCTGCTTTAAAAAAGCTACTCCTTTCTCGTCTAATCGTTGATGTAAGGCTTGTTTAGATATGGATATGTCTGATTCACGAGAAAGGGAGGCACAGAGTTGCCCTAATCCCTCCGTACCAACTTTTTCATGTAAGAAGGCACATATACTTAAGAAATCTTCCGGCTTGATCTTCTTCAATCGTTGTACGAAACCTGTTTCTTGAGCAACATTGCGAAGTTCAGATATTGATAAAATATCGAGCACACTTTTCACAAACGAGTCAAAATAATATTGCTTAGCCATCCGTAATACCTCCAAATTATTCCATTTATAATGTCAGAATAACGGATAACTTTTTGGGTTTTAAAATATCCTGCTTAGCTTGACGGCTATGGGGCATGGCCTCAGCCTCCTCGTTCGCAAAGACCGCTCACTGCGGGGTCTTCGGACTCATGCTATTCCCGCAGGAGTCGACTGTCCTTCGCTTCAATCACCCTATTTAATAATATGGCTTGGACTGCTCTGTACATAATTGCATTTGAACCATTACACTCTCTCAATCAGTCCTGTCCTGCATTAACATTGCGTCTCGTTCCTGTAGTATAACTTTTTCGCTTTAAATACACCTAATTTTTATCGTGGAAAATTACGTGCTCAATTAAAATGTATAATACTTATTTTCACCGATCTCCGGGAAAACACGGAGACTCCTATGGGAGCAAAAGCCTCGGTGAGACCCCACAGCGCGCAGCGCGAGGAGGCTCAGCAGCGCCCATGGAAAGCGCAGTGTTTTCCCGGAGATCGGTGGACGAGGCAGTCATAACGTCCTCGCTTAGTTCACAGTCTACGGATATTGTGCTCAAGTAACAAGTTGAATGAAAAAGGAGTTAAAAAAACGGCAAAAGCACATGAATGTCTTTTGCCGTTTTTAAGTTGGTTAGTTTGTTTTCGCTTTTTTAGCGGCTTTTTCACGTTCGTTTTTGTTCAGAATCTTTTTGCGCAGACGAACGGTTTCTGGTGTAACTTCACAATATTCGTCGTCGTCAAGATACTGCAGAGCTTCTTCAAGTGACATTTTACGTGTTGACTTGATAGTGGCTGTTTGATCTTTGGTTGCAGAACGAACGTTGGTTAAATGCTTTTCTTTTGTAATATTAACGGTCAAATCATTTTCCCGGTTATGTTCGCCAACAATCATGCCTGAGTAAATCTCTGTACCAGGTTCAACAAAAATGACACCACGGTCTTCAAGCTGCATGATACCGTAAGTGGAAGCCTTCCCCTTTTCAAGCGCAACGAGTACACCCTGACGTCTGCCGCCGACCTGACCTTTAACAACCGGCTCATACGCATCAAACGTGTGGTTTAAGATACCATAACCTCTTGTATGAGACATGAACTCTGTTGTGTAGCCGATTAAGCCGCGTGATGGCACCTTGAATTCGAGACGGACCTGGCCATTTCCCTGATTGACCATGTCGAGCATTTCCCCTTTTCTTTCACCAAGGGTTTCCATGACAGCACCTGTGTATTCTTCAGGCACGTCGACCTGTACGCGCTCCATTGGCTCACATAGAACACCGTCGACCTCTTTAAGAATAACTTTCGGTTTCGACAGCTGCAACTCATAGCCTTCACGGCGCATATTCTCAATTAATATGGACAAATGTAATTCACCACGGCCGGAAACGATCCATGCGTCAGGTGATTCTGTCGGATCTACCCGCAGACTGACATCTGTCTCAAGCTGTGTCATTAAACGTTCCTCAATTTTACGAGAGGTTAAATATTTACCTTCGCGACCGGCAAACGGACTGTTGTTCACAAGAAAAGTCATTTGCAGGGTTGGTTCATCAATTCTGAGCATCGGAAGCGGTTCCGGATGATCTGCCGGACAAACTGTTTCTCCAACGTTGATGTCTTCAAGCCCTGCAACGGCAATTATATCGCCAGCCTTGGCTTCTTGGATTTCCGTCCGTTTCAATCCGATAAACCCAAACAATTTACTGATTCGGAATGACTTGGTTGTGCCGTCTTTTTTCAACAATACAACCTGCTGCCCGACACTGATCTTACCGCGGAAGACACGACCAATGCCGACACGGCCGACATATTCGTTGTAATCCAGCAAGGTAATCTGAAATTGCAACGGTTCCTCATGGTTGTCCGGAGGTGCTGGTATATGATCAAGGATAGTTGTGAAAATCGGATCCATTGATTCCGTCTGTGCTTCGATCTCCGGTTCATATGACGATGTGCCGTTCAATGCTGACGTGTATACAACTGGGAATTCCAACTGTTCATCGTCTGCTCCGAGTTCAATAAACAAATCAAGTACTTCATCAATGACTTCTTCAGGACGAGCGTTTGGACGGTCTACTTTGTTCAGCACCACAACAGGGGTTAATTTCTGTTCAAGCGCTTTTTTAAGCACAAAGCGGGTTTGCGGCATGGTGCCTTCATAGGCGTCGACAACGAGCAATACGCCGTCAACCATTTTCATAATCCGTTCAACTTCGCCGCCAAAATCTGCGTGTCCTGGAGTATCAAGAATATTAATCGTTGTATCTTTATAATGAATCGCTGTGTTTTTGGCCAAAATCGTAATGCCGCGTTCCCGTTCAATGTCTCCGGAGTCCATGGCACGTTCATCGACGTGTTCATTTGCCCGGAAGGTCCCGGAATATTTCAGCAGCTGGTCGACCAATGTCGTTTTTCCGTGGTCAACGTGTGCGATAATGGCGATATTGCGAATGTCTTCTCTTAATTGCATTCAAGTACGCTCCTTCGTGTAAAACTTGCACTAAAACCATCCAATTATATCACAATGATATAGACATTTCAAGAGCCATTAATTTTATCACTTGGATGATGTTTATGCAGTGTAATCGTGAACGCTGCTCCTCCCAATTCAGATTGTCCAGCTGTGATCTTGCCCCCGGACTGTTCCACGATGGCACGGGCAATCGACAACCCGAGACCGGTCTCACCTGTTTTCCCTTTGACAAACCGCTGGAAAATATGCTGAATGAGGTCTTCTGGTATACCTTCTCCGTCATCTTCAATCGTAATCCATACGTCTTCTTCTGACTTGGAAAGCGTCAGTCGAACGTGAGCTTTTCCATGTCGAATGCCATTGGTTAACAGATTTAATAGGGCCCTGAGAAACTTCTCACCGTCCACATAGATCGTTGTCTCAGTGTCTGCATAAAGCTGAACATCTATTCCTTGCTCATGGGCGAGCGGTTTGGTCCGGTCGATCGCCTGGACGAGTAATTCTTTTACATCTACAAGATCTTGTTCATAAATGGATGGCTCGCTATCCAGCTTGGCCAATAAAATCATTTCATTAATAATCTTCTTCAGCCGCTTTACTTCCATAACCATCACATCAAGACCCTTTTCCGTATCTGTTTCATCAAAAATACCATCACGGATTCCCTCTGCATAACCTTGAATGGACATCAGCGGGGTCTTCAGCTCATGACTCGCATTTTGGAAAAACGCCTGCTGGGAGGCCATATACTTATGAAGTGCATCAGCCATGTCATGGACGCTGTTCTCAACCTCTTTTATTTCCCCTGTGGCTTCAATGGGTTTAATCTCGTCAAACTGACGCTTTTCAATTTTCTTCAGTTCGAGCTTGAGTTTTGTAAGCGGCGTAACAAGCTTGTTGGTTAAGTAATAACTCAAAGCAATAGCCACAGCAGCACCAATGAGAAATACTATCATAAGCTGTTCAATAAAATTTTGCTGAACAGCTTGAAGATCTGTCATCGGTGTAAGCAAAATCAGTTCAAGACCTGATTCCGCCGGATAAAACCGGATGCGCGATGTGACAAATGTGCTTCCGTCGTAGGTCCACAGCGTTTCCTCAGAGGCTTGAATGTCATTATTTGAAACCACGCCCTGCGCCACTTCCCTTGGCAGTGAGGTATAAAGGATGCGGTTATACGTTCGGTCATATAAAAATAGCTGCAAGTCCTGGGATTCCAAAAAATCGCTGAAGGCCTGTACATTACGACTGTCATACTGCTGATTCAAAATATTAACGAGTATTTCGCCCTTTTGCTTCAACTGTCTTTGTTCATCTTCCACAAGCGTATCAAGAATCATTGAATAAATAACAAATCCAGTCACTGTCAAGATCACGAGGAGCAATGTGGTAAAAGCCAGATTCAACTGATATTTCAATTTCACAGGCTAGTCCTCTTCGCTTCTGAGCCGGTACCCGTAACCCCACACCGTTTCAAGTGTCACCTCAGGAAGCTTCTTGCGCAGCCGTTTCACAAGATCATCCACAGCCCGGTCGCTTCCAAAGTAATCAGACCCCCACACCTTATATAGCAATTCTTCCCTAGAATAGGCCCTGTTGGGATGTTCAGCAAACAATGTGAGCAAATCAAACTCTTTTGTTGTCATTTCGATCTCTTCATCGTACCAAAACACCAGTCGTTCGTTTAAATCAATGACCAAAGGACCAGCGGAAACTTTTTCTCCTTCAGAATCTGATGAAGAAGCAGTTGCCTGGGTGCGTTTAAATAATCGTTTGACCCGCGCGACAAGTTCTCTCGGACTGAACGGCTTAGTCATATAGTCGTCCCCGCCCAGTTCAAGACCAAGGATTTTGTCAATTTCTTCGTCTTTAGCGGATATAATAATAATGGGAATTTCACTGGACTGCCGAACGCGTTTGCAAAACTCATAGCCATCCATACCCGGCAGCATAATATCGAGTATCCACATATCAGGGGGATTCGTTTCCCACAGGGTCCATGCCGCTTCTGCCGATTGTGACAGACTGACGTCAAAGCCCTCCTTCTTTAGATAGGCAGACACGATGTTTCCAATGTTTGGATCATCTTCAACGATGCCAATTTGTTTTTTCATCGTACGAATCCTCCTGTATTGTCGTTTCTTCTATTTTTACACAACTTTACAACCCCCGACAACAAAAAGGCGTTTCCATCGTTTTTACATATTTATACCAAAGGCGTGCCAAATGTTTTAGATATCATGAAATGTGTAATAAAGAAAGTGGGAGTGATTAAATATGGATTATAACGATGATCAAGAAAACAAAAACAACAGATCTCAGAGGGACGACTTCAGCCATCCAACTGATAATTATAACGAACATAATTCAGAAGAAACGCGCACAGAGGAATCAACAACGGAAGCTCAAAATGAACAATCAGCACCTGATCGGGAAACGGTTTATGTCAGCAACCGCCCCCAAAAGCCTCAAAAAAAGAAATCGGGTGCAGGGGCCGGGTTCTTTGGCGGTTTTGTCGGCGGGCTAGTTTCGGTAGCACTGGTACTGCTTCTGCTTATGAACAATTTAATTCCGGGAATCACCATTGCAGAACAAGGTACAGATAGCAACTCTGAATCGACTCAAACTTCGGGTTCAGACAAACCGAACATCGTTAAAACCGTCTCTGATGGCTCAGATGTAGCTTCAGGCGTCGATGAGGCAGCAGATGCTGTTGTCGGTGTCCTCAATTTACAGCAACAGGATATTTGGACACAAAGTCAAGAAGCAGGCACAGGATCTGGAATCATTTATAAGAAGGAAGACGGCAAAGCCTATGTTGTCACAAACGACCATGTCGTTGACAAAGCCGAAGAAGTGGAAGTCGTCCTTAATGACGAAAAACGCATCGATGCAAAGGTTCTTGGCACAGACAGTTTGACAGACCTTGCCATTCTGGAAATCGATGGCGCTCAAGTCGATACAGTGGCCAAAATTGGATCTTCCAGTAATCTGAAGGTTGGAGAGACGGTTCTTGCAATCGGAAACCCGCTCGGCATGGAATTCGCCAATTCATTGACCAAAGGCATTATCAGCGGCTTGAACAGATCTGTAAGTGTGGATACAAACGGAGACAGACAGCCTGACTGGGTCTCAGAAGTCATTCAGACAGACGCTGCCGTTAACCCTGGCAACAGCGGTGGTGCACTTGTCAATGAAAAAGGCGAAGTTATCGGTATTAACTCCATGAAAATTGCCCAGCAAACAGTGGAAGGCATGAGTTTCGCCATTCCAATAGATACAGCACTGCCTATCATGGAACAGCTTGAAACAAAAGGTGAAGTTGCCCGGCCATTTATCGGTATTTCGATGGTTCCGATCAACCAGGTACCAGCCCAATACCGCGGTAATATCCAACTTCCCGAAGATATGGAAAGCGGAGTTGTGATTGCACAGGTTCAGAAAGGTTCCCCTGCTGCAAAAGCAGATCTTCAGCAGTTTGATGTGATTACCAAGATCGGTGGCAACGATGTTAAAAATGTAGTGGATCTGCGCACCTATCTATACAGAGAAACCAACATTGGTGACACTGTTAAGATGGAGGTTTACCGTAATGGCAAACCAGAAAACGTTGAACTGAAATTAGATCAACGCCAGGAATAATCCGGCAGTCACAAACAGACTGCTTCCTCCCTGGCAGTCTGTTTTTTATATATAACAGAACAAAAGCGGAAACGCCTTGCTCACCCCCGAAAATCATAAGCAAGAACGTGTAGTGGCGGTCTTTGCCACGAAACGTTCTTGCTTATGACTCGAGGGGGTAGGCGTTGGAGCTGGACGTGGCCTTTGGCAATGTTTATGAACAGCTCGGATATTTTATAATTTCCTAAGCAAATTAAAAAAGCATTTCTCGTTTGAAAGCGAGAAATGCTTTATTTTTTAGCCACCGAAAAACAGGTCAAATATATTGCTGCCAGTTGAGCTATTGCGGTTATAGAATTCCGAGTAACCACAGTTTTCACAGTAAACTACTGTGAATTGATTATGCTGGACATCGAACATTTTTGAAAGTCCTGATCCTGTCATGGACACATCCTTTGTGCCTGCTTCTGTACTGCCGCATTTGATGCAGCCTTTTTGTTCATTCATATGTTTATTCCCCCTTTGTTCTTTTACGGATAAAGATGGGGGCAGGTTCCAAATTTAAGCTACCGATGTTTGTCATAATCCTCTTCATATTTCTTATGGTTAGGGGTGACACCGGAGTAATCCCCCTCAATGTCAGACGAGAGGAACTCCTCAGGGTTCTCTGTGCCCCCTGTTTCTTCATCACTGTTTGGATACATCTCATCATAGTCTTCTTTGTCCTCGTAGAAATCGGAAGGTGTTTCACTTGTTCCGTACCTGGCGACTTCCTGCCAAGCATCCTCTGCATCATATTCCACCTGCTCTTCTTCAATCTCAGGGTTGATGTTAGGACTGATCACCTCTTCTTCCACAGGACGGCTGCTTTCATAAATGGTGTCACCAGCATGGTCTACACAAGTTAAAGCAGTGGGGACAGCCTCTAGTCTTTCATAAGGGATGTCTTTTCCGCATACGGCACAAACCCCATAAGTGCCTTTGTCTATTGCCTGCAGTGCTTCATCAATTTGTTCCAATTCAGTTTCTGCATGTTCATTAAGAGCGAGATCTTTTTGCTGTTCGAACAACTCTGTTCCGTGATCACCTGGGTGGTTATCATAGTTGGATAATTCGCCCGTTGTTTCTTTGTTCTGCTCATACGGTTTTCCGAAATGGTCCTCTAACTGTTCCTGCAGTTCTTTTTTGCGTTTCTGCAGTCGTTGCTTGCTTTCAGTTAATTGTTCTTTAGTTAACATGAAAATCAGCCTCCATTATAAAGCGTCGTTGCTAGTCCTACTATTTGCCAGTCGCTCAAAATAATGCGTTACTTCTGTTGCCAAATCATATCAATATGCGGAATATCATCCTCTATATACACGTCTGAAATTTGTTCAAAACCAAGTGATTCGTAAAAGCCTTGCAAGTACTTTTGTGCTTGAAGTTTAATCGTTTGTTCCTGCCATTCGCTTGTAATATAAGTGATGGCTTTGTTCATAATAGATCTGGCATATCCCTTTCCCCTGAACGGTTGTGTTACAAGTACCCTTCCAATAGATGCTTCGGCATATCGGCTGTTTGACGGAAGCAGGCGAACATATACCGCAATGCGCCCGTTTTCTTCAGAATAGAGGTGAAGTGCCGGCTGATCATAATCGTCCAGTTCAGGGTATGGACATGTTTGCTCCACGACAAACACATCTGTCCTCGCCTTCATGATTTTGTATAATTCACTTGTCGTCAATTCTTCAAATGTCTTCAAATGCCATTCCATATCATCACGCCTTTTTTTCGTTAATTTTAGCAAACATATTGTCACGTGTCATTATACCCGCTATGCTTAAGAAAGATATTGCATCTTTATAAAAAGGAGCGGGTCTATTTGGTAAAAATCACGAAAGATACGGTTATTGGATTTATTGGAACAGGCGTGATGGGAAAATCAATGGCAGAGCATCTTCTGGAAGATGGTTATCCAATACATATCTATACCCGTACACAAGAAAAGGCAAAACCTTTATTGAATAAAGGGCTGTATGGCAGCCTTCTGTTCGCGAATTGGCAGAGAAAGTTGACGTTCTGATTACGATGGTTGGATATCCATCTGATGTGGAGTCCGTCTATTTTGGTAAAGAAGGCATTTTGGCACATGCCAAAAAAGACGCTTATTTAATCGACATGACAACTTCAAAGCCTGCTCTGGCTGAAGCTATTTTTCAACAGGCAAAAGAACGAGGGTGTCACGCGATTGATGCGCCCGTTTCAGGTGGAGATATTGGTGCAAGAAATGGGAAGCTTTCCATAATGGCTGGTGGGGAGCGGGAAGATTTCGAGACGATTCTTCCGCTGTTTCAATTAATGGGAGAAAATATTATTCACCAAGGGAAATCCGGTGCGGGCCAACACACTAAGCTCTGTAATCAGATCACCATTGCATCAAACATGATTGGTGTCTGTGAAGCCATTGTTTATGCAAAGAAGGCGGGCCTTGACCCTACTCGCGTACTGGACAGCATCACAACAGGGGCAGCCGGGAGCTGGTCGTTGTCAAACCTGGCACCGCGCATGATTAAAGGCGACGATGCTCCAGGATTTTATGTCAAACATTTTATCAAGGACATGACCATCGCCATTGAATCGGCACGTGAAATGGGTCTGGCAACCCCCGGACTGGAGTTATCGCTTGATTTATACAAGCAATTGGCTGAACTTGGCGAGGAAGACAGCGGCACACAAGCATTGATTAAATTATTTGAGATGTGATCGTTTTTCACTGTTCAATTGATCGATTTTTTGCTGGACGGTGAATGCGAGATCGTCATTACCAAAAAGCTGAAGCGCGCCTATAACGGTCTCGTTCGAAATAGGGTCAGATTCTTTTCGGGGAATCGTAAGTTCAAGGGCCTCGGTCAAAGCGTTATTATTAGGCTGGTGCGGGTAGGCCGCTTTGTATAGTGCCTCTGGATCGAGGTCATTATTGATACACCACTGGGCATAAATCAGAATCATCATCTTCTCGTCGTTTTGATAGTTTTCAATAATATGATTTTCCCTTGATTGATCATTCATATTTATTCCCTCGCTTTCTTAGTGAAAACACCCACATAAAGGTCAGAGCCTGCTGGAGGTCGAGCGGCAGCGCATTCTGCATTTTTTGATCCACGTCCTTTTTAAACACACCCATACCATTTTCATACATAAAACCATGTTCTGTGGCAAGTTGCTGGAACTCCCATGGCATCATTGTATTACAAATAACCGATTGGCCTTCCAGCCTGGGATAACTGTGCCGCCGAGGGGCAGCTGTCGGGCCGAGAATACCGGCGAATAAGCGTCCCTCTGACTTTAAAACTCGTGCAATTTCATTCAGAGCGTGCAGCGGTTGTTCCGTCCACTCAAGCACGTTGATGCACATGATCGCATCGAACGTTTCCGGTTCAAAGGGCAAGTCATTCACATCCCCTTGCTGAAATGCGATATCTTCATGTGATTGAGTTGCCAGACGCACCATTTCAGATGAAAGGTCCATTCCTGTTACCTTGTAGCCTGATTGATGCAATTTATATGAACCATAACCGTCCCCTGCACCGATATCGAGCATTTTTTCATCTGATTGGGAGTGTTTTTTTATAAACGGAATGATGTCTTTTCTGCTTCCGTGATCCCACATCTGCTTGCTTCGCTCGTGCCAGGACGGGGCCATTTGATTCCAGGACTTTTCTGTTTGGTGGCGCCAGTTGAAGTTTGCTGTCATGCTTTTGGTCTCCTTTTTAGTTTCTGATTATACGGAAAAAGCCTGCCTTCCGATTAACAGAAGACAGGCTTTTATAGGTTAAATTATAGTTTAACAACGTTAGCAGCTTGTGGACCGCGGTTGCCTTCGACGATTTCGAATTCAACATCCTGGCCTTCTTCAAGAGTTTTGAAACCTTCATCTTGGATAGCTGAGAAGTGTACGAATACATCGTCACCATCTTCACGCTCGATGAAACCAAAACCTTTTTCTGCGTTGAACCATTTTACTTTACCATTCATGTTTACGACCTCCTTATTCAAAAGCTTGCAAAGTAATTGAAACATGAATACTTTAACTTCACCTTGATAAGAGATCGTAAAGTATTACGGCACTTCAATTTTCTTTTGCTAAGGACTACTTTACTCTAAATCAGGGGCAATTGCAAGCATTTTAAGAAGTTTTTTTACAAAAAAGAAAAAGATGATTTTAATGGATAAAAGAGGATGATGCTAGGCGGGCTGGGATATCGGCGCTCGGGCTGGGATATCGGCGCTCGGGCTGGGATATCGGCGCTCGGGCTGGGATATCGGCGCTCGGGCTGGGATATCGGCGCTCGGGCTGGGATATCGGCGCTCGGGCTGGGATATCGGCGCTCGGGCTGGGATATCGGCGCTCGGGCTGGGATATCGGCGCTCGGGCTGGGATATCGGCGCTCGGGCTGGGATATCGGCGCTCGGGCTGGGATATCGGCGCTCGGGCTGGGATATCGGCGCTCGGGCTGGGATATCGGCGCTCGGGCTGGGATATCGGCGCTCGGAAGAAATTTTCTTCCTTCGCGCCTATAATTAAGCGTATAAACGGGACAATGCTTGAATCATACTGAGATATTATACATAATGATACTATACACTTTTTAAAGGTGGCGGTAAGATGGCTAAAATTAATCGAAATGATCCTTGTCCGTGTGGGAGCGGCAAAAAGTATAAAAAATGCTGTGGTGCTTCTAATGTTATACCTTTTAATACTGAGCGCTACAATGTAGAGCTGGACAATTTGGAGTCGGCGCTTGCTACTTATGCCTTTCATAATTATGAAGATGAGTTAAATAGCGTTGTGAGTCAGCATCTTCCAGCCATCCATGATGTCGACGAGGCTTCCATCGATGCGTTTTCACTGGGGTTACTTTGTGGCATATTTTGCATGGTACGCCATCTGTCCAAGGTGGAAACACCATTTTCGAGGCCTTTTCCACGAAGCAAAAATCAAAAATCAAATTGCCTCGTGTTAGAGATTTGTTCGACCAATGGCGCCATACGAAGCCGGGTATTTACAAAATATCTGAGGCGAAGGACGACTATGTCCAAGCAGTTGATCTCATATCAAATGAGTCCTTTACGGTATATGAACCGGAACTCACAGATAATATGTATGCAATTGGTTTTTTATTCCCTTATACAAACTACTATAAGTTTTTTGTTTCACCTCTCATGTTTCCGGAGGATTTGCACTATATCTCAGATTTGGCTGTTGATTATCATCGCAACAACCAGTTTGTGCATGATTTTCCGGCGTTTTTGGGAGAAGCCTTGTTGGTAGATGAGTCAGAAGAACGTACAGATGCCTCATTTGACAATCCTGTCCACCTGGCTGTTTTCCAGCTTTATGAACAGCACATGCGAACTAAATCAGCAAGTGACGAAGCGATCAACTTTGGCGCTTTTCTATGGTATCAATACTGTGAACTCAAAGACCCTCTCATAAGAAAAGCGGGACCATACGCTGCGACACTAGATTATTTAACTCAGGACCTGGAACCACCAATGACGCAGAAGGAGCTGGCAGAAGAATATGACACCTCTGCTTCGACCATCTCCCAAAACGTACGGAAAATTGATGAGGCCATTGGTGAGGAATTATCCGAAATGGATCTGGATAATGAACAGCAGTCAGCAGACCCCAGGATGGGAATGGAACAGATGATGAACAACATTCAACAGATGTTGAGTGAACAGGAATTTGAAACTGAGGAAGAAGTTAACGCGTTTCTCAATCATCTTCTGCAAAACCAGGATGAGATTGTAGCTCAATCACATACCGATCGGGACAAGGCCCAGGACAAGCTGTATGAGGCCGCCCAAACTTCCGGAGAAAAACGCCAAAAGCTGATCGAGGAAGCTTTTAAGTTGTACCCCAACAGTCCAGATGCTTATTTCCTTATGGCAGAAGATCAGACATCACTTGTTAAACAGTATGAGTTGCTTTTAAAGGGCATTGAAGCCGGGAAAAAGGATCTTGGCCCCGAATTTTTCGAGGAAAACAAAGGACATTTCTGGAGTATGATTGAAACCAGGCCTTACATGCGTGTCAAGGCAGCATTGGCAAAAGTAATCGACCTTTTAGGCGATACCGAGCGCGCCATTCAGGAATTCGAGGAAATGCTGGAGCTAAATCCGAACGACAATCAGGGTGTAAGATATGACTTGCTGACCTTATATATTGAAGGAGAACGTTTTGATGCGGCTAAACAGCTTCTTAAACAATATGAGAGTGAAACTTCCGCAGCATTTTTATTTAACAAAGTGCTCATTTCATATTTTACAAAAGGCATGACCAACACAACACGCTCATTGCTCAAAGAAGCAAACACATTCAATCCGCATGTAAAAGAATATTTAATTGGACGCAAGAAAATACCACTTGTGCCACCTGACAAAATCGGTTCCGGAGACAAAAATGAAGCGATCGCATATGCAGATGAAAATTCATATCTTTGGGATGGAGAAAAAGAATTGATTAACGAACTTAAGAAATTATAATCACAGCAAACGAGGCGCCCTGGTATAACAGGGTGCCTCGTTTTTCATGTTTTTAAGGGACCAATTTAAGTTTTTTCCCCTCATGTGTGTTAAATGTGGTTTCATGATAATGTCCTTCAACCCAGTCCTCGACTTGGTCATCATACCACTCACTTCGGAAATGACCGAATTGACCAGGGCCGACGATATGATAGCCGGTATCAAGGTTTGCTGTGTCAATGACGAAACGCCATGATGCGCCATGATTTACCTCGCCGGTCTTGCTTTTATAAGCCGCTGCCATTGGGGTCACACTGCTGCCGTCTACAGGTAGCGGTTTTTTATTATTGAAAAAGTAAGCCAAGATTGGATTCACACCTGAGAGCGGATGTTTAAACTGGACCTGGTGGTAGTCGCCCCAAACCCAATCTTCTATATCCTTACCATAATCATCTGCCAAATCTGTGACCGTTTTTTCCAAGGAGCGCTGTAGAATATCTTCAATCCCCCCTGCTTCTTCAATCCAAATTGAATTTCCCCCGTTAAAAGCGGTCCTTAGCAGTTCGTCCGTCGTTTGGCCTTTCACACTAAACATTTCCATCATGGTCTGCTGAATCTGTTGGCCATAAATCAAATCTTCCAATTCACTGTACCAATGATGAAAGATTAAGGGGGCTGCTTCATCTTTGTCATCAACAAAATCCCAGTTCTTTAACTGCTTCAATGCTTGCTCGGCCTCATCCGTCAACGAAACATCTACTAACTCTTGTTCAAACAATGGCACAAATTCCCGCGCTTGCAGATTGGTTGCATCCATCTGCAGGTTTTGCATGTCTTGCACTGTTAAATCTTCCCCTGAGTCCAGCACCTCAGCAATACGCTCATAACGATACGGCTGGGCCCAGACGTTACTGATATGGTAAGGATAATCGTCCCCGACGATCTTGTTATTTGCCGTAGCGATAAAGCCTTTTTCGGGATTGACCACCCTGGGCAGTTCATCGAATGGAATAAACCCCTGCCATTCCTTGTCAGCCTCCCATCCCGGCAGTGGAAGGAGGGCATCGTCGGCTGATTCGTAAATCGGGATATTACCGTTTGCTTTATAAGCAATCGTTCCGTCTTTTGCCGCAAACACAAAATTCTGCGCTGGGGAGAGGAACTTTTCTAGTCCTGTTTCAAATTCATTCCAATCTGTCGCACGGTTAATTTCTAAGATAGCTTCAAGTTCTGTTGTGGGATCAAGAGCCGTCCACCGGAGTGACATGACTTCACCTCTCCCGCTATTCTTGGTGAATTCACTTAAAATTGGTCCGTGTCGCGTTTCCGCAACCTCGTAATCAATAGTGTCACCATCTTTCACGTGGATGGGTTCATCGATTATTTCAGCTTTTTCCCATTTATCTTCAAACAAATATTCATCAGCGTTGTCCGGGTTTTGTTTTTCTATATAAAGTTGCTGAACATCGGGACCAACATTGGTGACACCCCAGGCAACATGATTGTTGTGTCCTAAAATGATTCCTGGAATACCAGCAAAAATAACCCCGTCTACTTTCATGTCACCTGTTTCTAGGACCATTTGAACCCAGATAGAAGGGGTAGCCAGTCCGAGATGCGGATCGTCTGCCAGAAGGGGCATCCCGCTTTTGGTCTTTTCACCACTGACGGCCCAATTGTTACTGCCGTTGAAGTCATGGGGGATGACAGCCTTATCAAAGCTTGCAGCGATATCAAGCTCACCATCACCAATTATGGTAGGCTTTTCCTCAGGATAACGCGGGAATAATTCAAGTGCTTTATCTTCCGGAAAATGCTGCAAAGCATAATAGTTAAACGCCTGGCGCTCCCAGTGTCCACCAAGGTCAAACGCCATATATTTTCCAATGGTTAGAGAGTCAATCACAGTCCATTCCGTCGGTTCAATCCCCATTAGAGTAAATTCAACTGGCAAGGTGTTTGCCTCGGTTGCTTCCTTAATGTATGCATTCACCCCATCTGCAAACGCATTCAAAACAGCTTTTGCTTCCTCCGAATACAGATCATAGGACGCCTCGGCAGCTCTTCTTAAACCAAGTGTCCGGAAGTATTTGTCCTGATCGATTGCATCTGCCCCGACAACTTCGCTTAACGTACCCGAAGCCTGACGTCGTGACAATTCCATTTGAAATATGCGATTCTGAGCCTGCACATAGCCTTGAGCCATATACAAATCATGGTCATTGGCTGCTTGTATATGAGGAACGCCATTTGGATCTGTGTTAACGGATACATTTTCCTGTAACCCCGGGAGATGAATTTCTCCTTCAAGCTGCGGAAGGGACTTATTTATGTATGACTTCCCAAAAATAACACCACCCGCTATCACAACCAATAAAACTCCCAAAATCACCAATAGCCACTTCAACCACCGCCGCCCCTTAACAGGCTCTCGCTCCACACCAATTACACGCTCTTCCATCATACCCCTCCCCTTTTTTCAATATTTTCCATCATTATATCACAATGATGGTGCCTTGATGGTGCCTGTCACTTCCCGAATTATGTCGAAGGATAATGCTCGGACAATTCGACAAATTCCGGGGAGTGACAGGCACCGCAGAAATTGTTATAATGTTTTTTGTGCAAGATGTATCTTACTATAAGTTCACCTTCATTTATATCTTGCAAATATAGATGGACAGGTGGTTATGAACCATGGAGGAAAAGAAAGATTATCAAGTATTGTTGTATTATCATTATACAACCATCGAGGATCCGGAAACATTTGCCGCTGAGCATCTCGAATTCTGTAAAGAACTTGAGCTCAAGGGCCGTATTCTCGTTGCCCAAGAAGGCATTAACGGGACTGTTTCAGGAACGATTGAACAGACAAATGCCTATATGGCAGCTATGGAACAGGATCCTGCATTTGATGGCATTGTATTTAAAGTGGATCCGCATGACGGACACGCGTTTAAGAAGATGCATTGTCGAGCGCGCTCTGAGCTGGTAACATTACGGCTTGAGGACGACCACGATCCCCGGGAAATTACAGGGGAGCATCTTGATCCAAAGGCATTTTATGAGGCTATGAAAGATGAGAACACGGTCATTCTCGATACGCGAAATGACTATGAATATGACCTCGGGCATTTCAGGGGTGCGATTCGGCCAGACATTGAAACATTTCGCGACCTGCCTGAATGGGTGGAGGAGAACCGCGATCTGATAGAAGGTAAACGCGTGTTGACCTATTGTACCGGTGGCATCCGTTGTGAAAAGTTTACCGGCTGGATGATTAAAGCAGGGTTTGAAGATGTAGCCCAGCTAAACGGCGGTATTGTCACATATGGTAAAGATCCTGAAGTTCAAGGAGAGCTTTGGGACGGTAAATGCTATGTGTTTGACGAGCGAATATCCGTGCCGATCAACCAAAAAGAACACGTCGTTGTCGGCAAAGACTACTTTGACGGGCAACCGTGTGAGCGTTATGTGAACTGCGCCAATCCCGACTGTAACAAACAGATCCTATCCTCAGAAGAAAACGAGCATAAATATATGCGCGGCTGCACACATGAATGCCGAGTAAGCCCGCGCAACATGTATGTTAAAGAACACGGCTTGAGTGCTGAAGAAATTGAACAGCGCCTCCAAGTAATCGAAGAAGAAAATAAAGTCAAACAGTAATTCATATAAGGTGCCTGTCACTCCCCGAAAAATGTCGAAACCTGTCGTTATCATGATGTTCGACAGAAATCGGGAAGTGACAGGCACCTGTTTTGACTTTGAAGGGGGTTTTTAGTAGTTTTGGGTAGAGGAGGTTGATTTTAATGAATGTTCATGATTTTTCTGTTAAGAAAATGGACGGTAGTGAGCAGTCTCTCTCTGATTATAAGGGAGATGTTTTGTTAATTGTCAATACAGCAAGTAAATGTGGATTCACCCCTCAATTCGAGGGTTTGGAGCAGCTATATAACGACTATAAAGACCAGGGGTTCACCGTGCTAGGTTTTCCTTGTAACCAATTTGCCAATCAAGATCCTGGCTCAGATGAAGAAATTGCTGACTTCTGTCAACTTAATTATGGCGTCTCATTTCCGATGTTCAGTAAAGTTAACGTTAATGGCGCTGATGCCGACCCACTATTTAAGTACCTGACAAACGAAGCAAAAGGCGTTTTAACCAAACAAATTAAATGGAACTTTACAAAATTTCTCGTCAACCGCGATGGCAATGTCATAGAGCGTTATGCACCAAAGACCAAACCAGAAGACCTCAAGGCCGACGTAGAAAAAGCATTATAAAAAACGAGCGCTCACAAAGCGCTCGTTTTTCTTATGACACCTTTCGACAAAAACCGGGAAGTGACAGGCACCACTGTGGTTGTGGCACCGTTGTTAGTAGGCTTTGGCCCAGTACACTAGGTCTTGGGCTTTTTTACCGCAGCAGATGCATGTGTCTGCTACTTTTTCTTCTTCAAATGGTTTGCAGCGTGAGGTGGCGCCTGTGTCTTCTTTAATCTGATCTTCACAAGCTTCGTCGCCACACCACATTGCCTTCACAAAGCCGCCTTTTTCATCAATTGTTTGTTTGAATTCATCATAAGTCGTTGCGACAAATGTCTTCTCAGCACGGTGCGCCAAAGCTTGATCGTACAGATTTTGCTGAATCTCTTCCAATAGACCTGTCAAGCGGTTCTTCACTTCATCCATTGGAACAAATTCTTTCTCCCCTGTGTCACGGCGAACCAATACGACTTGATCCTTTTCAATATCTTTTGGTCCGAGCTCAATCCGGACAGGCATGCCCTTCATTTCATACTCATTAAATTTCCAGCCCGGCATTTTATCGCTCGCATCAATATCTACACGGGCGACCTCTTGCAGCTGATCACGCAGATCATAGGCCTTGTCAAGCACCCCTTCTTTATGCTGAGCAACCGGAACAATCATCGCTTGAGTCGGCGCAATACGCGGTGGGATCACCAACCCGCGATTGTCCCCATGAACCATAATCAAGCCACCCATGATCCGTGTTGACATCCCCCATGACGTCTGATGAACAGGGGTCTGCTCGCCATTCTCATCAAGAAAACGGATATCAAACGCCTCGGCGAATCCTGTTCCAAAGTAGTGGGACGTGCCTGATTGCAATGCGCGACCATCATGCATCAAAGCTTCGATTGTCAACGTGTACTCAGCCCCGGCAAATTTCTCACTCTCCGTTTTACGGCCTTTAATAACCGGAATGGCAAGATAGTTCTCACAAACATCGGCATATATATCGAGCATACGGCGCGTTTCCTCTTCCGCTTCCTCGCCAGTCGCGTGACATGTATGACCTTCCTGCCAATGGAATTCAAGTGAGCGCAGGAACGGGCGCGTCGTTTTTTCCCAACGAACCACGTTGCTCCACTGGTTATAAAGCTTCGGCAGGTCACGATAAGAATTGATGTTTTTAGCATAATACTCGGCAAACAAAACCTCTGACGTCGGACGCACACAAATCCGTTCCGCCAGCTCTTCTTCACCGCCATGCGTCACCCAAGCTACTTCAGGCGCAAATCCCTCTATATGATCTTTCTCCTTTTGAAGCATGCTTTCAGGGATAAACAAAGGAAAAGAAACATTGGAGTGACCCGTTTCTTTAAACTGACGGTCCAGTTCATCACGCACATTCTCCCAAATGGCAAATCCGTATGGCTTGATGATCATCGTTCCGCGCACAGGGCCATAATCAACGAGCTCTGCCTGCTTTACAACATCCGTATACCACTGAGCAAAATCATCCTCCATCGCGGTAACCTTCTCAACAAACTGCTTATTCTTCTTACTCACCAACAACACCTCTTTGTATTCTTATATTAAATCAACTTAGCACAAGTTGTGTTAAGAGCATATTAGCGGAGGGAAAATACGGAGACTCCTGTGGGAGGAATAGCCTCGATGAGACCCCGGAGTGCGGTACTGGGGAATGGAAGGCTAATTTCGCGACGTCCTGTCGCAACGCCTTCATGACCCACGTCCTGTGGGCCCGAGGCTCAGCAGCGCCCACGGAAAGCGTAGTATTTTCCCGGAGCGGTCTTTTTAGCAACTTTTAAACACAAAAAATCCTCCGCCCGAAAAGGGACCGAGGTTGACTGGTGGTACCACCCTTGTTTGCAGACTGAACGCTCCACACACGTCAGACTACACACTTGGCATGATAACGGTCATGTACCGCGCACGTCTTTCAGGCATACCCTTCCGACGGCGAACTCATGAGGTGGGTTCCAATTCTTGTCTTTGGAAATTTGCACCGGCCACTTCCTCTCTTAAAAAGACAATTGAATGTACTGCTCCTCGTCATCGTTTCTAATATAATCCCTTTAAATATAAAACGTTCAAGCAGTAAAGTCAAGCCGGGACTGGTGCCCGGCTTCTTTTTTAGACGACTTTCCCGCCCAGCGTCGCTTCAAAATGCCCAAGCGCCCAGTCATGACCGGCGGCATTAAAGCTGGCCACACCGTTTTTATGCACGACAATATCAAAGCCCTTGTTATAGGCGTCAACCGCTGTATGCAGGATACAAATATCGGTACAGACGCCAACAAGATGGAGTTCCGTAATGCCTCGTTCTCGCAGTTTAAGTTCGAGCTCCGTTCCGACAAAGGCACTGTACCGTGTTTTGTCAAAATAATGGACATGTGACAGATGTTTATTGTTTTCATAAACATCTGCCAGTCTTCCATATAACTCACGCCCGCTCGTTCCAATTATATTATGCGGTGGAAACAACTTGGACTCTGGGTGCAGATCATCTCCTTCAACATGGGCATCGATGGCAAAAAACACCTCGTCGCCGGCTTCGATAAAATCTTCGGTAATCCGGGCAATGCTCTCTTCCAGCTTCTGACCAGGCTCACCGCATGTCAAATTGCCATCTTCTGCTACAAAATCAATCGTGTAATCAATGTTCAACAGTGCACGTTTCCCCATAAGTTAGCCCCCCTATAATTGTGAAACCCTTTTCTTACCATTATAGCAAACTTAAGCGCCCACTGAAAATATAGCCCAGCTTTAAAGGGAGGTCGCTTCAACCTTGAGTGAATGCGAGGACCCAAACAGCCGTCTGGCCGCATGATACGTCGGGCCCACTTTATCCGTATAGGTGAAGCTGTGATCAATAGCTGCGGTAATGTATTCTTTTGCCTTATGGACGGCAGCCTGCACACTTTCACCCTTAGCCATGTAAGCCGTAATGGCCGCTGAATAGCTGCATCCCGCCCCACTTGTATTCAAAGTATCAATACGCGGTGCTTCGAACATGGTCATGTCTTCTCCATTATAAAGAATGTCAACAGCCGGGCCTTCGAGTCGCCCTCCCTTAACCAGAACATGCGCCGGTCCGAGTTTATGCAAATCGACCGCGGCCTGTTTCAGATCATCCACCGTTTTGAGCGGGCGATCATTAAGCAAAATCGATGCTTCAGGCATATTCGGTGTAATAATTGTTGCCATAGGAAAGAGCTTGTCCACCAAAGCATCAATCGCATCATCAGCCAAAAGCTTGGAATCAAGCTTTCCCACCATGACCGGATCGACTACAATGTCCTGAATGTCTGAACCAGCCACCATGTCAGCTGTTTTTTCAATTACATCTTTGGAAAAAAGCATCCCTGTTTTCATGGCGTCAACACCCACCTGGTCTAAAGCAGTCGCAAACTGTGCTTCAATTGCTTCCCATGTTTGAGGATGGACGTTTTTATGTGTTCTTGGATGGCGGCCAACAATTGCCGTGACCACACTCATTCCATATACATCAAGTTCCTGAAAAGTTTTCAAATCGGCCTGAATCCCGGCGCTGCCACCGGCGGCAGACCCTGCAATCGTCAATACACGAGCTGGCTTCATACAAACATACTCCTTTGTCACCTAAAATATAATCCCCAGAAAAAACGCGATGATCATGATAAATTGTACCACGACTTTCGCCAGGGCCCCGCTCAGAAACCCTATCAGTGATCCAATCGAAGCGCGAAAAGCTTCCTGGAGTGTCCGTTTCTGAACCATTTCCACAACCAACACTACAACAAACGGCACCACTAGTATGCCAAAAGGCGGGTAAATAAATGAACCAACTATGACGGCTACACCTGCCAGGCGCTCGCCCCACTTGCTGCCGCCAAACTTTTTCACAAAATAACTGTTAGCGATGATGTCTGCACCGATCAAAATGACTGTAAACACAACCATGACAGACCAGAACAAGAAACCAAGCTCATCTCCATTAATGCCAAAATGATACAGCACAAAGCCAATCCACAGCACAAGTACAGACGGAATAATCGGGTATAGAATTCCGACAAAACTCAGTACGAACATCGCAATAATAAGGATCCATATTATGACATCGATCATATCTTTTCACCTAAATTCCTTTAATCGACACGTTTTGTAAAAAAACTGAAGACCTTCTTTTCCTGTTTATAATAAATACGTTGATAATTTTCCATATGCATATATAGGCTTAGTAAAAATAAAATGAGTGCAATCATGGTTGGCCAGAGCCCATACAACAGAAACGTACCGGCAAGAAAAGCAGCATACATCAATAACACACCGAGTACAAGATAGCTCGAGACAAATGTACCGATGAGTAAAAATCCGATACAGACGAGCGCAAGCTGCCAATGAATGGCAAACATGACACCAACAGCCGATGCCGTCCCCTTGCCGCCCTGGAAACGCATGGTGAAAGGGAAATTGTGACCAACCACCACAGACAGAGCACTTAGGTAAATGAAGAACGCGCCCATACTATCTGACACATTGAACGAAGGTAACAAATACTGAACAAGCAAGACTGCCGCAGTCCCTTTTAATATATCAATCAATGCGACAACAATGCCATATTTCCAGCCCAACAGCATCGTTGTGTTGGAGGCGCCGGCATTTTTCAATCCAGTCCCTTTGATATCGACCTTCCTGAGTTTGCCAATAATTTGCGAGCCATGGATACTTCCAAACAGATAACCGATTAATATGATTAAGAGAATGTCCATTTACAGCCCCTCATTGTCTTTTTTGTTACTCGGAGAATCATCAGGCAGTGGATCAATTGTATGTTTGTGTGCATAACCTTTTGAAATGGTTAAAAGAGACAACCCCAGAACGAATATGGTAATCACAGCGATCATGACGACCATCGTGTAAAAGCCCATTGTTACACCTCCATAAAATCTTTATGTTTAATTATCGTTATTTTATCATGAAGCAAGGGAAAAGGTCGATAAACTGATGTTTTTCAGACCAATTACCTACGTTCAGGAATTCTAAACAACCTTTTTTAAAGTATATACGAGCAAATCAGAAGATGTCACAGCAATTATTGGTAAACAAGCGCTTAACTCCTGAGATTTGGATATATCAATATTAATTTCAAATTATCTAAAAATCTCGAGTTTGAATGAGATTTTATATATCGGTACTATTATAGTATGCCTGTTTGAGGCGCGGTTTTTGCATGCCAAATAAATATAAGCTGCAAATAAAGCCGACAAACTGGTTTAAAACAAAGGGAGGTCATTTTTTTAAATGAAGAAGTTATTACTTACTTCAGTCTTAATTTTGTCCATGATTGCACTGGCTGCATGTGGATCAAACGATGATGCCGATGCAGAAGGGTCATCCAGCAAATTGGATGAACTGAAAGAAGCCGGCAAAGTAACGGTTGGTTTCGCAGACGAAAAACCGTATGCATATGAGGAAGATGGAGAACTGAAAGGTGCAGCGGTTGATATCGCAAAAGCTGTATTTAAAGAACTTGGTATCGAAGAAGTCGAAGGTCACTTGTCTGAGTTTGACAGTCTTGTATCAGGTTTGAACGCTGGAAAGTTCGATGCGATTACAGCGGGTATGGCAATTATGCCTAAACGGTGTGAAAACGTCGCATTCGGTGAACCGGAAATGAAATATGGTGAAGGGTTAATCGTTGAAAAAGGCAACCCTCTAAACCTAAAAAGCTATAAAGATATTGCAGAAAATCCAGATGTCTCTGTTGCCATTATGGCTGGTGCCACGGAGAATGATTATGTCCAAACAGAAGGCGTTGACGAAGGACAAATTCAAAGTGTACCAGATATTCCAGCTAGCTTCTCTGCTGTTTCATCAGGTCGTGCTGATGCAACAACAGGCACAGAGATGACGGTGAAAATGGCACTCGAATCAGCGGATAACGACAACCTCGAATTCGTTGAAGACTTTGAGCAGCCTAATATCGAAGGCGTCCCTAGTTACGGCGCAGCTGCCTTCCAACAGGATCATACTGATTTACTTGAAGCCTATAACGAAAAGCTGAAAGAACTTAAAGAAGATGGAACTGTTGGCGAACTGCTTGAAGACAACTACTTCAGCGCAGAAGGGAACTCTGTCGACCCGAGCATTACGACTGAGTCTGTCTGCAGCGGGGAAGTTTACGAAGACTAAAACTGGCTGTATGTCAGTATGTATTTGCAATTTGACTCCATAGGGTCTGGCTCCCACGGCCGGGAGTCAGACCTTATTTTATTTTAGAGAGGGTGAGTAACATGAGTGCTTTAATAGATATTTTTCCCGTTTTGTTTCAAGGGGTAAAAATCACCATAACAGTTCTTCTCGGATCCATTGTCGTGGGCTACTTAATGGCGTTCATTGCCGGATTTTGCCTGCTTTCAAACAACATTGTTCTCCGCTTGATCACCAGATTTTATATTGAAATATTCCGTGGTACATCTCTAATCGTTCAATTATTCTTGTTGTACTATGCGCTGCCAATGTTATTCAATTTTGATCTAGGCAGTAATTACCTGGCAGGTGTGCTGGCAATTTCCTTAAACTACGGCGCTTATATGGCTGAGGTTGTGCGCGGGTCAATTGAATCGGTGGCACAAGGGCAGCGTGAAGCAGCTACTGCTCTCAACATGTCGCGTTTTCAGCGCATGCGGCTTGTGGTTTTCCCGCAGGCTGTAAGAATGATGCTTCCTGAGTTTGGAAACTATTTGATTCAAATGATTAAGGCAACGTCACTTGTGTCGTTAATTGGAATGAAAGATATTCTTTATTATGGAGACCGGTTTAGATTCAGTGATATTTCCATGACACCGCTTGTCTTTTTAATGGTGCTTATATTTTACTTCATCATTGCGCTGCCTCTGATCTTCCTGACACGTAAAATGGAAGAAATCTCTAAGAAAGGGGTGGCTAGTTAATGGATTGGAATTGGAAAGGCGAATTATTCTTTGAAGCCCTGCCCTTTGTTGCAAAAGGGATTTGGGTCACATTATCACTCACAATTGTATGTTATATCTTTGCACTTGTGTTCGGTTTCGGCTGGACATTTCTGAAGCGCGTTCCCAATAAGGCTTTTAATTGGGTCGTCACGTGGGTAATGGAATTTATTCGGTCAACGCCACCTCTGGTACAATTGTATTTCATTTATTATGCATGGCCGGAAGTCCCGTATATTGGCGCAACTCTCAGTCCGTTTACAAGTGCTGTAATCGGCCTTGGCATTCACTTCAGTACCTATATCAGTGAAGTATATCGTTCTGGTATTGAAGGCGTCGACAAGGGGCAATGGGAAGCATCGACGGCACTCAATTTTTCAACAAGACAAAAATGGACGAAGATTATTTTGCCACAAGCGATCCCCCCGACCATTCCAATGCTGGGGAACTACTTGATCATTCTATTTAAAGAAGTGCCACTCGCGGCAGTGATCGGTGTGGTAGGCATTCTTCATCTTGCGGATGACTTTGGTCAAGCAAACTTCAGATTTCTGGAAGCCTACACGGTTGTTGCACTCTTATTCCTTCTGTTGAGCTACCCATCAGCCTTGCTCGTTAAACAGCTTGAAAAGAAGGTCAACTACAGATTTGATAAAAAGTCACCAAATGGCAAAAAACCACTTAAAGAATCGAAAGGAGCTGTTTCATAATGGCAGATACGGTTGCAAGCGAAGACAAAAAATCTCATGTCGTCAATGGCGCTAAACCCATTGTCAATTATCAAGACGTGCATAAATCATTCGGCGACGTCGAAGTATTAAAAGGAATTGACCTGGATATTTTGCCAGGTGAAAAAGTAGCCGTTATTGGACCAAGTGGGTCTGGGAAAACAACAATCATCCGTATGTTAATGACACTTGAAGAGCCGACATCCGGCCACATTATTGTGGATGGCAAGAATTTGTGGCAGATGGAGAAGAATGGTGAACTCGTGCCAGCTAATGAAAAGCATCTTCGTGAAGTCCGCGGCGACATTGGCATGGTATTTCAGCACTTCAATCTGTTCCCTCATATGACCATCTTGGAAAATTGTATGACGGGGCCTATTCATGTTCAAAAAGTAGAGAAGAAGGAAGCCAAAGAGCTCTCAATACAGATGCTTGAAAAGGTGGGTCTGGGTGATAAGCTTGATAACTATCCCAACCAGCTTTCAGGCGGTCAGAAACAGCGTGTAGCCATGGCACGTGCATTGGTCATGCGCCCTAAAGTCATGTTGTTTGATGAGGTGACATCAGCCCTTGATCCCGAACTTGTCGGTGAAGTGCTTGAAGTCATCCGCGATATTGCTGAAGAAGGTGAAATGGCCATGGTCCTTGTCACACATGAAATGGAATTTGCCATTGATGTTGCAGACCGTGTGCTATTCTTGGATGAGGGTGTCATTGCTGAGGAAGGCCCACCAAGTGAAGTCATCGAAAACCCTAAAAACGAACGCCTGCAGGAATTCCTGCACCGCTTCCTTGGATAACATATAAAAATGAGGCTGGGACAAAACCCCAGTAAACGAAAAAAGAACGGATCCTGAGGAAATCTCCTTCGGATCCGTTTTTTTACCATTTTAAACATGAAAATAGGGAAACCTTCTGCTAAAATTAAAGTCACCACAACCTAATCAGAGGAGGTTTCCCTATGTTTAAACATTATAACATGAATCAGGTTGTTTTGCCGCTCGATATGGAAATGAAATTGGATAAAAATGATATTGCCTACGCTGTGAACGAACTAACAGAATCGATTCCCGATGAAGCCTTCGCAAGTTTTTCGCGTGCGACAGGCTGTCCTGCCTACCACCCGCGCATGATGCTTAAAATTATTCTGTGTGCCTACACGCAGTCTGTTTTCTCCGGACGAAAGATCGAAAGCTTGTTGAAAGACAGTGTACGTATGATGTGGTTAGCGCAGGGTTATGAGCCGAGTTACCGCACTATCAATCGTTTCCGGGTCCACCCTGAAGTAAAAGAATTATTGCGCCAGTGCTTTGTACAGTTCCGGTGTAAGCTTGTCGAGGAGAAACAGATTGAGGAAGAAGCGATTTTCATAGATGGTACGAAACTTGAAGCGAACGCAAACAAGTACACCTTCGTCTGGAAAAAGTCGGTTGAGCGATACAGCGCTGGTTTGGTTGAACGATCGAACCGCATGTATGAGGAGCTCTTGGAAAAGGAAATCATCCCGGAGATTAAACGGGAAAGTTCGGACGAACTTTCTGAACAGGAACTGTCCAGCATTATTGAGCGTTTGGATGAAACAGTCCAAGCATATGATGAGAAGATTGAGTCAACTGAGGATGCAGCTGCACGGAAAGAGCTGCGTTCAGAGCGCAAGGAACCAAAGCAGTACCGTAAGCAATTCCGGGACTTTGTAGAGCGCAAGGAGAAATACCGTACAGACATGGAGATCTTCGGCAACCGGAACAGCTATTCCAAAACCGACCATGATGCCACCTTTATGCGCATGAAAGACGATCATATGAAAAATGGCCAGCTCAAGGCCGGCTATAATATACAAGTCGCAACTGAAGGTCAGTATGCGCTCGCCTATGACATTTTTCCAAATCCGACGGATACGCGCACCTTCATCCCTTTCCTGAATACAATCGAAAAGCACTTCTTCGAACTGCCTGAATATATTGTGGCGGATGCCGGTTATGGCAGTGAGCAAAACTACATGGATGTGGTGGAGAACCGCGGTTGCACTCCTTTGATCACTTACAATCAGTACCGCAAAGAGAAGAAAAGGAAATTTAAAGATGACCCTTTCAACACAGCCAATTGGGCATATGATGAGGAAGCAGGCACATTTACTTGCCCGAATGGCCGCAGGCTCTGGTTCAGCCACACTTCGTCAAGAAAAGACAGGTATGGATTCGTGCGCCACTTTAAGGTATATGAATGCGAAGATTGTTCCGATTGTCCCCTGCGTGCTCAGTGTACAAAGGCAAAAGAAGGAAGTAACCGTAGACTGTATATCAATGAAACATGGGAGCATCAAAAAGCATATATCCGTGAGAAGCTTTCAGAGGAGAAAACTGGTGAGATTTACGGCAAACGAAAGATCGACGTGGAGCCAGTCTTCGGATTTCTGAAGGCTAATTTAGCGTTCACACGTTTCTCCGTCAGGGGAAAAGAGAGGGTGAAAAACGAAATGGGTTTTGTATTAATGGCAGTGAACTTGAGGAAATACACTGCCATGGAGAACGGGCAGATTCCACACAATCAAAAAGGCAAGGACAAAAAAGCATTTGATCACCAAAAAACGGCAATCAAATGCTTTTTCTTTCATTTAAGGCTAGTTATGTCCCAGCCTCATTTTTTGCTTACAGCTTATTGCTGAGCACTTGCGTCATTTCTTTCTCCGGATCTTCTCCGATAATTTTCACTTCCCGCTCCAGTTTTACACCGAAACGATCCATAACCGTTCTCTGAACATGCTCAATCAGTCCAATGTATTCTTCAGCTGTCGCGTTGTTTTTGTTCACGATAAAACCGGCATGCTTGGTGCTCACTTCAGCTCCGCCTACCTGCTGTCCCTGAAGTTCACTATCCTGAATCAGTTTTCCGGCAAAATATCCCGGCGGACGTTTAAACACACTGCCACAAGACGGATATTCAAGGGGCTGTTTGGATTCCCGTTTATATGTGAGGTCATCCATAATCGCCTTGATATGTCTATAGTCACCTGGTTCCAAACGAAATGTTGCTTCAAGAACAATATATCCTTTCTCAGGAATGTTACTCGTACGGTAGGACAAATCAAGGTCTTCAGGTGTCAAAGTCAGCAGATTCCCTTCACGGTCAACGACTACCGCTTCTTTCAGGACATCTTTAATTTCGCCACCATATGCGCCAGCGTTCATAAAGAGTGCACCACCCACAGATCCTGGAATTCCACACGCAAACTCCAGGCCAGAAAGTGAATGGCTTAAGGCTTCACGGGATGCATCAATAATGCGAGCACCGCTTTGAGCAATAATCGTTGTATCTGCTGTTTGAATGCTGGCAAGTTTGCCGGGGTATAAAACAATCCCACGAATCCCGCCATCTTTAATGATCAGATTGGAACCATTCCCCAATAAGGTGAACGGCACCTCCCGCCGATTGGAAAATCGAACAATCGCTTGCACCTGTTCATAAGAATCCGGCGTAACAAAATAATCCGCATTTCCGCCAAGCCTCGTATATGTATGATTTTTTAACGGTTTATCGGCCGTTACATTATCTTTGCCGACCAAACCGATCAGTTCTTGTAAAATTTTATCAGCCACGATCAATCATTCCTTTAGTTGAATTCAATACACAGAAGTCTTTCATCATTATAACACGAGATGTCTTTTAACACCCGGGGAAATGGTGTTTATGCAGGTTAAATTATATTATGCCCATTTAACAAATCCGTTACAAAAAACACACAACGCCAGCTTCATGTGGCGTTGTGTGCCGTATCTCAGGCTTCTATTAAAACTTCTATATCAGCCTGTTCTTTAAGTTCCTTTACCCGTTTCTGAACTTTGCTCTGTTCTTCCTGCTTGATTAAGCCCTCTTTCAATCTTTCACGGACCTCCTCAAACTCTGGGACGTCTCCTTCTTGATTCTCTTTGAACTGTTGTTCATAAAACGTTTTGACGTCATCTTCTGTTACATTAATATCAAATTGGTCTTCAATATATTTTTCGCGAATAAGGTCATCTCTTAACTGGTCTTTTAAAGCTGCTTCACTCAGCTGAAACCGTTCCAGAGTGGATTGGAATTTCTCCGGCTGCTGTTCTTTATAGGCGTTTAATTCTTTTTCCACTTCATCCTCGGTTACTTCAATACCAAGTTCTTCAGCCTCTTGATTAATCAGTTCCTGCTGTGTCAGAAGGTCCAGTGTCAGCTCTTTCAACTGGGACTTTTCTTTAATATTCGCTCCATATAATGTTTTAACCTGAGCATATATAGCGTTGTAGGCTTCACCTTTTATCTCCTCTTCATTGATCTTGACAACCGTTTCAGATGGATCCATTTTTTCTTCCTCACTGATCTCAACAGGGTCTTCTTTCGTAACAGTTTCATTATTGTTTTCTGACGCGTTGTCATTGTTTGCTTCATCGTCCCCACAGGCAGCAAGCACTACAAGAAGCACAGAGACAAGCAACGTTATGATCCACTTTTTCATCACTGATAAACCTCATTTCAAAATGGTGTCTCTTTATTCAAACACATGACCCGATAGAAAATCAAGGAACGTACAAAACAAAAGCGGAAACGCCTTGGTCAACCCCGAAAATCATAAGCAAGAACGTCTAGTGGCGACCTTTGCCACGTAGCGTTCTTGCTATGACTCGGGGGTAAGCGTTGGAGCTGGACGAAACGAAAGCAGTCCACAGGGGGGGCGTGGACTGCTTTTATTCGAAAAGCTATATTATTTAAAGCTGGCTGCTACTTCGTCAATCATCATGCTGACGGACTGCAGTCCGCCGCCTGACAGATACCAGACGTCTGGGCTCAAGTAAGTAATATCATCATTTTTATAAGCATCGGTATTTTGAACAAGCTGGTTTTCTACAATTTGCTTGGCTGCTGTATCATCACTGATGGCAGCTGTTCTGTCGATCACGTACAATTTGTCCGGATTTTGTTCCATCACATATTCAAACGAGACGTTCATGCCATGCGTTGAAGCCTCAATGTCTTCATCAGCAGGCTTCACACCAAACACATCATGAATGATGCCGAAACGTGAGTTTGAACCGTATGCACTGATTTTGTCGTCGTTGGCCAAGAGTACAAGACCGTTTTCATCTGATTGTTCAGCTTTTTCATTTAGATCAGCAATAGACTGGTCAATCGTATCAAGTTCTTCTTGAATCTCATCTTCCTTGTCAAAAATCTTCCCTACAGTCTGCATATTTTCTTTAAAGGAGTCCATATAGCGCGTCGAGTCAACACCCAAATAAACGGTCGGAGCCAATTCACTCAATTGATCATACACGGAAGACTGACGGCCGGAAATGATAATCAGATCAGGGTCGATTTCAGAGATCTTCTCAAAATCAGGCTCTTTTAGACTTCCCACATTGGCATAGTCGTCAGAACCATACTTCTCCAGGTATTCAGGCAGAATCTTTTGTGGCAAACCTGCTACTTCAATGCCTAATTTATCAACTGTATCAAGGATACCAAGGTCAAAGACCACAACTTTCTCCGGATTGACAGGAACATCGGTTTCTCCTAATTCGTGCTCAACAGTCAGCGTGCCGGATGTCTCTTCTTGGTCAGCGTTATTTGCTGCATTGTCTGAACTGTTGTTGGCTTCCTCTGCTGTATTGTCATTGCCTGATGTTGTATCCTCGGCATCTTTATTATCTGAATTTCCACAAGCCACCACGAAGAATGCGAGACTTACAAGTAATACTGTCAAAATAAGTTTTTTCATCTATGAAAACTCCCTTTTCTTTTAGAATATATGATCACTGGTTATGTGCACTATCGGGTTCAGACAATTCATGTGTGTGTAAATCGTTTTTGTTCTTATTCAAGAACTGTCACCTCCCGTGTATGATTGAACGAAACGACTTTATTTACCTTCTCTTTAAAATAGGTTACACTAGGTTATGAAGGTTCCATTGGGATGGATTTGAGCTGTGCGGCTATGACCATCTCGCTGGGACCCCTTTTTTTGCCAGAAACCCGATGTCTGTGCCTGCCAGGGATTAAAAATATACGCAAATGCGTTTGTTATCGACATGCTTGATATCAATGTCCATATCATAAATGTCTTTCAGGACACACTCGTCAATCACATCACAGGCTCTTCCTTGTTTGATGATTCTGCCGTCTTTAAGAGCGACGATGTTATCGGAATAACAGGAAGCAAAGTTGATGTCGTGAATGACGATGATGACTGTTTTGCCAAGTTCATCAACAAGGCGTCTTAAGGTCTTCATAATCTGCACGGAATGGCGCATATCCAAGTTGTTCAGCGGTTCGTCAAGCATGATGTATTCGGTATCCTGAGCAATGACCATTGCAATATGTGCCCGCTGCCGCTGACCACCACTTAATTGATCCAAATACTTATTCTCCATCTCGTGCAATTCCATATAATCGATGGCTTCGTCGATTTTCTTTTCGTCCTGAGTGGTCAGCTTTCCCTGTGAATACGGGAAGCGTCCAAAGGCAACGAGTTCACGTACCGTTAATTTTAAGTTAATCGCATTAGATTGTTTAAGGATCGAAATTTTCTTGGCGAGCTCGTTGTTTTTTGTTTTCATAATATCCTTGCCATCAATCGATATGTCCCCGTTATCTTTGGAGATCAGCCGGCTGACCATAGAGATCAACGTACTTTTCCCCGCCCCATTCGGACCGATAAACGAGGTGATCGTCCCTTTTTCAATCGACACTGAAACATCCTCAATCACCGGTTTCTCATTGAACGATTTAAATACGTTTTTAATATCTACCATGACTTATTCTCCTTTAACAAAAGATAGATGAAGTAAATACCACCGACAAAGTTAATAATCACGCTGATCGTTGTATGGAACGTAAAGATCTTCTCAACGATAAACTGACCGCCTATAAGTGCGATGATGCTGATGCAGACCGAACCGATGATCAAATAGAAGTGCCGATAAGTCTTCATAAATTCATAAGCGACGTTGACCACAAGCAAACCGAGAAATGTAATCGGGCCGATTAGTGCTGTGGAAACTGAGATGAGCACCGCCACGATAATCAGCAAGTGTTTTACGACTCGGTCATACGGCACTCCCAAATTAATAGCCTGATCCCGGCCCAACTGCATGACATCCAGATACTTATAAAACCTGATAAAATAGAGTGTTACAAGGAATACCAACCCGATTGATAAGTAAACAAGATCGGTGTTGACGTTGTTAATACTTGCAAACATCCTATCCTGTGCGATCATGAACTCATTAGGATCGATCAGAACCTGCATAAATGAAGTGAAGCTGCTGAAAAAAGTTCCAAGAATGATCCCGATCAACAGAAGGAAGTAAACGTTATTGCCTTCCCCGCGGAACAAAAATTGGTACAAAAGCAGTGAGAAGAGTACCATAATAACGATTGATAACAAATAATTGATTTCCCCATGCATCATCACAAGAGACCGTGAGCCAAAAACAAAGATGATTACGGTTTGAATCAGCATATAAAGTGAGTCAAGTCCCAAGACGCTCGGGGTCAGAATCCGATTGTTCGTAATGGTCATGAATATCGTTGTCGAAAAGGCGATCGCCCCGCCAGTCAAAATAATGGCAACTACTTTAATGATGCGTTTCGGGAGTATGTAGTCAATATTGCCGGTTAAGTCATAAAATATATAAAGAAAGGCGAGTGCAACGGTGATCACGACAAGCGCGATTGTTTTTTTCTTATAACCCATACTTCCGTCTCCTAATGAGCAGGTACATAAAGATGGCGCTCCCGATGACACCAACAGTCAAACTGATTGGAATTTCGTACGGATAAATAACCAGTCGCCCAAGGATGTCACAGATCAGCACGAAGATTGCACCAAGCAGTGCTGTGTGAATCAGGCTCTTCTTTAAATGGTCCCCCTGATAAATCGTGACGATGTTCGGGATGATCAAACCGAGAAACGGAATAACCCCGACTGTCAGTACGACTGATGCCGTAACCAGTGCCACGATCATCAAACCCAGATTGACAACTTGCCTGTAATTCAGCCCCAAGTTTTTGGAAAAATCCTCTCCCATGCCGGCTATGGTGAATTTATTGGCATAGACATATGCAAAAATGAGAATCGGAATGCTGATGTACATAATTTCATAGTTGCCGCTCATAATCATTGAAAAATCGCCCTGCATCCACGAGGACATGTTCTGAATTAAGTCATTTCTGTATGCAAAGAAGGTCGCAATGGAACTGATGATATTCCCAAACATCAGCCCGACCAGCGGAATGAAGACCGCATCTTTAAACTTGATCTTTTCCAAAATCTTCATGAAGATAAATGTTCCTGCGAGCGCAAACAAAAATGAGATGAGAATTTTTTGCAATGGAGTCGCTGATGTAAACACCATGAGTGCGACCAGAATTCCAAGCCGGGCCGAGTCCATTGTCCCTGCCGTTGTAGGAGAAACGAATTTATTACGTGACAGCTGCTGCATAATCAAACCGCAAATGCTCATGCTCATGCCTGCAATTAAAATGCTCAGCAACCGCGGAATCCGGCTGACCAGAATTACCTGCTTCTGAGTATCGGTGAGATGAAACATGTCAAGCGGTGAGACATTGGATACACCTATGAAAACCGATATAACAGAAAGAATGATCAATATTGGAGCCAAATATCGTATTTTCATAGACTAACAACCATCCTCAACAACTATTAATAATATGTTTAAAGTAAAACTGAGTCTAATTAAGAATGAGATTCATTATCAATTAACTCAGTTTAGAGTATAGCATATGGGCGAGGGGTCTGCAATAGACAAAAGGCGTTTTTATTGAAAAAGCTTTGAAATGGGGGGAGGCGGTGGAGCTACGAGGGGTGACTTCTCACTTTGAGCGGCGGTTATTGCGCGCGTGCGGCGGTTTCTCAGCCTGAACGGCGGTTCCTACGCACGAGCGGCGGTTTCTCGGCCTGAACGGCGGTTATTTCGCACGCATAAAAAAGACCAGCACTCCCTTCCCGGAGTACTGGCCAATAATTTTACAAAAACTATTCTTCCTTTTCGACTTCACAGCTGTCATCAGTGCAATAAGTTGTTTTCGATGACTCAGGGTTCATGGATTTCAACTTAGGCTCTTTTTTTCTTCTTCCATAACAGTATTAATCACTTCTTGAAAAACATCTGCCGGCTGTACACCTGATAGCGCGTATTTTTCATTGAATACAAAGAAAGGCACGCCTTGTACACCGATTTCGCGGGCAGTCAGCTGATCCGCATGCACTTTTGACGTGAACTTATCAGATTTCAGCATTGTAAGCACTTCTTCGGGATCAAGCCCAACTTCAGCAGCTAATCTTGCCAAAGTGTTGTGATCACTGATCAGCTCAGCTTCAGTAAAATAAGCACTTAGCAACCGCTCGGCCATCTCCGGCCCTTTTCCGTGCTTTTCAGCATATTTGGCCAGACGATGAGCATCAAGTGTATTTGCAGGCTGCATGCCGTCCATATCATAATTCAATCCGACTTCTTTTGCTTGTGCGGCAATTTGCGCATTCATTTGGCGCGCTTCGTCTATAGTTGTATTGAATTTCTCCGCTAGAGCTTCGTGCATGCTTTTGCCTGGAGCAATTTCAGAATTTGGGTCAAGTTGATAACTTTTATATTCAATGGTCACGTCATCGAGCTCAGGCGCTTGCTCCAAAGCTGTTTCAAGATTGCGTTTGCCCATATAGCAAAACGGACAGACAAAATCAGACCATACTTCTACTTTCATTCATAAGCACCTCTTTTCTGACTGTCATTTTAGCATAAAGTCGCCTTTTCAAAAAATATTGTGCTTATGCAGGAAATGTATCTACTCACGCATTTAATGGTGATTTTGTTTATCAACAAAACGTCCATAATCAGGGACTGCCACATCGTCAAAGTTTTTCACGAGTTCTTTCAATCCCGATTTCAGATGTTGACCCCGCACCGCAACTCCATGCCCGGTTATGACGACCTCAGGCGTTAATGCTGCCAGCTTTTCAACGGATTGCTTAGCCGCCTTCCAATCTGTGGTTAAATAACGCGGCGGGCCGTTGAGCTCTTCTTTCTGTATCAGAACATTATAGAAAGAATCCTGGCGCACTGTAATAAATGCATCCCCTGCAATCAGCACACGGTCATCTTCACGAAAGTAAGACACATGGCCTGGTGAGTGACCTGGCGTGTGCACCCATCTCCACCCGGGTAGTTCTGGTACGGAATGATCGGATGGCAGAACGCGGACCGAATCTCCAAGATCAATTGGATCATTCGGATACATTGGGGATATTTTTGCCAAAAGCCCCCTTCTACTGAACCATCTGGTATCGGATAACTTTTTTCTCCGGTTAAATAAGGCATTTCCAATTCATGCGCATACACTGGCACGTCCCACTCATCAAGCAATTCCACAAGACTTCCAACATGATCAAAATGGCCATGCGTCAAAATAATGGCCTGTGGCGGCACCCCTTCACCAAATCGCTCGGCAGCAGCACGTTTAATTTGCTTTGCACCGTACGGCAACCCTGCATCTGCCAGCACCCAGCCATTGCCATCTGGGGCTCCAATCATAATGACGTTAGCAATTTGATCAGTGTAGTAGGAAATATCTTCAGTGACCTCCTTCTCCACACCGCTCATAATAGAGGTCATCGGGATAAATTTACTGTCTTTTCCTTCTTGCATATACTGTTGATCCATAATCATACTCCTTTCCGTCATTAGGTAGTATCCCAACAACAGATTAGAGTATGAATTAAAAAAAGCTGAAGCGCACAGGCCTCAGCTTTTTTCTTCCAGCAAAGATCTTCCCATTATTTCCACTCGACGGGTGTCTTTTAATTCTTGCAATGTTCCCGCTCCAATGCCGAACATCGCCATTTTCAATTCAAATTCAATTTGGTCCATCACTGCAACAACTTTTTCTACCGATTCAGTTGCGGCTTCAAGAAGCAGCCGGGCAAAACCGACGACGTCCGCGCCAATTGTAATCGCCTTGGCGGCATCGAGACCCGTTTTCATACCGCCGCTCGCTACAACCGGAATGCCGTCGATATGATTTTTGACCGATACGATGCAATCTTTTGTTGGAATGCCCCAGCTGTTAAATGCTTCTGCCGCTGCTTTTCTTAATGGATCTTCCGAGCGCATTTTTTCAACTTGGCTCCATGACGTCCCCCCAGCACCAGCAACATCAACATAGGAAATGCCAGCCTCAAATAAATCCTTGGCGACAGTTCCATCAATCCCAAAGCCGACTTCTTTCGCACCCACTGGTACATCAAGGGCTGAGCAGATCTTTTCAATCTTGGATAAGAGGCCGGCAAAGTTCAGATCCCCGCCGTCCTGCACCACTTCCTGCAGACTGTTCAAATGCAGCACGAGTGAGTCTGCACCGGTTTTATCAATAATGGTCTGGCATTCTTCAACACCGTAACCGTAATTCAACTGAACCGCCCCAAGATTGGCAATCAACGGAACTGTTGGAGCCAAGTCCCTGACAGCAAATGAATCACGGTGGGCATCACTTTCAACGAACGCACGTGTCGAACCCAGCGCCATGACCCAGCCTTTTTCTTCAGCTGCCTGAGCCAAATTGCGATTGATCGTTGTCGCCAGTTCGGAGCCGCCCGTCATTGAGCTGACTAAAAACGGGGCCTTGAGCGTTTTGCCAAGAAAAGACGTACTTAAGTCGATTTCAGAAAAATTCACGTCCGGCAGCGCATTATGTATAAACGAGATGCCTTCCAATCCAGTTGATTTATTGACGCCTTCCACATTTTCCGTCAGACAAAGCCGTATATGTTCCGTTTTGCGTTTGTTAATCTCTTGAGTCATATGAGCACACCTTTCATCATTGTCAACTACCTCTACTTTATCTTTTTTTGAATCGATATGGAAGGATATTGATTAGAAAAATTAGAAGCCGCGGTAAGAGAGCGCCGCGGCCATTTTTCCCAAGCTATATGCTGTCGATTAATAAGCGGTCCAACCGCCATCCGCTTCAATGCTGACGCCATTAACGAAACTGGAATCACCTGAAGCGAGGAATAACGCAATGGTTGCAATTTCTTCCGGTTTACCGCTGCGAGGTGTGTTATTGGCACCGCTCATCACCCGACTCATGCCAAATTCATCTGGATTATCGATCGATGTGTTGATATTTGTATCGACACCGCCTGGCGCAATGGCATTACAACGGATGCCTTTTTCTGCATACATAAAAGCCACGTTTTTCGTAAATCCGGTTACGGCATGTTTAGAAGCCGTATACGCTGCGCCTGATCGTGAACCATAAAGCCCTCCGGATGACGTGTTGTTGATGATAACGCCGCCTTCTTTTTCCAAAAAGATCGGCAAGACTTTACGTGTTGCGCGCATGACCGAAGTCAAGTTGACATCCAAGATGCGATTCCAAAGATCATCTGTTACATTGCCTGCAGGTACGAAATTGTCCATTATGCCAGCGTTATTGACCAGAATGTCAACCGTTCCATACTTTTCAACGGCAGTGTCAATCATCTTCTGCACATCGTCTTCTTTAGCGACGTTTGCAGTAACTGCAGTGGCCTCACCACCAGCAGCTTTGATGTCATCAGCCACTTTTTCTGCGGTGTCAGCATTTAAGTCCGCTGCAACAACCTTAGCACCTTCCTTGGCATATAATAACGCGATGGCTTCTCCCATACCTGAACCTGCACCTGTTATAACTGCAACTTTGTCTTTCAGTTTCATCAACAAGCACCTCCAATGTGTGATACTTATATTTTACCTTATATCCTGAAATTGTTCAACGATGAGCAAGATAAAGTTTTCAGATAAGGTATCTTCCTTTCCATTATGTTAATATAGACTTTATACCCCAACACGAAAGGAGTCTTTATTATGAAAGCACACGCTAAAGCATTTGCTGCAAAAGCACATGACGGCCAGACAAGAAAAAGCAGTGCGGAACCTTATATCACCCACCCGATTCGTGTGGCTGAGCGGCTGGAAGCATCCGGCTGTTCTGAGGAAGTGATTTGTGCCGGCTACTTGCATGATGTCGTTGAAGATACCCTTGTTGAAATAGAAGATATAACTGAACACTTTGGAGAACACATTGCCCAGATTGTGGCTGCCCATACAGAAGATAAATCCAAATCATGGCATGAGCGGAAACAGCACACCATCGACACGATCCGTACTGCCAGTAAAGAGGTAAAGTATCTCATCGTAGCGGACAAGCTCGATAATCTTCTTGAACTGGAAAAAGAATTAAGCGAGCAAGGTGACAATGTATGGCGCCACTTTAACGCTGGCTTTGATGAGCAAAAGTGGTACAACGAATCCATTGCCATGAACATGGAAAAAGGCCTGGCTTCAGAAGACAGACCTGGGTTTTTTCATGATTTTCAAAAAGCTGTAAAACGTGTTTTTGGGGAGTAAACGTGTATGCTGTGCAGCATACATAACCTCTCCATCTAGCGTATATTCATGTTATTCGGTTCGTGACCTTTTCGCTCATTACGGTTAAGATCCGCGATTTTATCAAGCGCGTCCACTCTCAGTTCAAAGTCAAAGACCTCAAAATTCTCCTCAATCCGTACAGGTGTGACGGATTTTGGAATAACAATATTGCCATATTGCAAATGCCAGCGCAAAATCACCTGGGCTGCCGTCTTTCCATGCTCACGCGCAATCTCACCGATGACCGCATCTTCAAGCACAGCGCCCCCTGTCATAAGTGGACTGTAGGCTTCAAGATGAATTTCGTGCTCACTGCAAAATTGCTTAAGCTTTCTCTGCTGCAAGTATGGATGACATTCTACCTGATTTACAGCAGGCACCACATCGCACTCCTCCAGCAAGCGTTCCAGATGTTCCACATTAAAATTACACACGCCAATCGCTTTCGCGCGCCCATCCTGATACAGTTTTTCTAATGCTCTGTAAGTCTCAATATACTGCCCAAACTGAGGCGTTGGCCAATGAATCAAATACAAATCCACATAATCGAGCCCGAGCCGCTCAAGACTCGCTTCAAAAGCAGCCAGCGTCTCTTCATAGCCATGGTCCGCATTCCAGACTTTCGTCGTCACAAAAAGTTCTTCACGCGGAATACCGCTTTGTGCAATCGCCCGTCCAACACCTGCTTCATTACCATAAACTTTTGCCGTGTCAATGGACCGGTAACCAGTCTCAAGCGCCTTTGCAACAGCCGACTCAGCCTGCGTGTCTTCTACCTGCCAAACGCCAAACCCAAGCTGCGGCATCTTTACACCGTTATTTAATGTTACGTATTGCATATCATTGACCTCCCTTTTGCTAGTCTCTGTTTCGTATACTTTCTTCTACCCAATTATATCAATCGTAAACGAATAGCGTTCGTAAGCAGCACCTGCTTTGTCTTCTTCATCTTCCAGTACAAGTGTATAGGTTTTACGTTTGTCATAGTTCATCCGTTTAAACACGAACTTCTCACGGAATGTGCGCTCAGCTGGGTGATTTGCTGTCCGGTCGGCGATGATCACATTTTCATTGGAAACACGCATACCAGCTTCATCAACAAAATAAGCATTTAATCTTAATGGCCGACGTTTATCATCAACACGTTCGGTTTGCAGGAAAGTCAGGTAGGTCACTTCATGCGTAATTTTCCGGGTAGGTGTCGTCAAACGGACAATGACCTGTTTCACCGCATTCTCATCAGAACGGCTGCGATCGTTTTTAAATTTAATCACCGGAACGACAATTTCTTGCAGCATGGCACCCCCATGAACAAAATTCGCTCCTGCCCCCTGAATCGGGAAGCGGTTTATGCCTTTGGGAACCGTAATGAATAAGGGTTTGCCCCCATTTGTTTGGTTCATCTCATATGACAGCGTCTCTTCCACATTAATAGGCCCGTCCGTCAACATAAACCGGCGCTTTAACAGTAACGACTCCCCCTTATAACGCGGTGTCTTCTGGCTTTCGGCGATGTTGTCCCTCTGGTAAATAAAACCATGGTCAGCCGTAATTAGGACGTTGGAGACACTTAGATTCACCACCAGCTGGTTAACGAGCTGTGTAATGTCATCAACCGCCGTTTCCGCTGCCTGAAAAACATCTTGCTCTGTCGAGGCATTGTCTCCAGTAGCATCGATCACATTATGATAAATATAGATCATCTTTTTCCCCTGGAACGCCTCACGCATCATGCCACGATTCATTTCGACAACCTCATCAAATGATATGGCCATAGCTTCAGGCGTCCTTGTTTGCAAAAGCATTTCACGGTTCTTCAGACCTACCGTGCTATTACCGTCTGCAAGTACTTTGCCGTCTTCAGTCAGCGCCAGCGTGTTATGTGGCAAAAGTGCGGCCATTCCAAGCGCTGTGAATGACGGCAGGACACCCTGCATTGCTTTGAGCTCCGTAGACGCCTTTCTTTCATGGTTTAACGCATTCATGACCTCTTTCGCCACCTCAAAGCGAAGTGCATCGGAAATAATGACAAACACACGCTCATTGTTATGCTGATACGGCATCACCCAATCCCTGTAAAAATCACCTTGCTGGGAAATGCCAGGAATCGGCCATCCTTCCTTCTCCGTTGCTTCAAGCGCATGGGCCCACTTAATAGCAAGCTCATTCATAAATTGGTTGGTGTAGACCTTTTCAACATAATCGCGCAGACCAAGTAAATCATCCTTATCTTTTACCCTGTCGTAATGCACGTAAAATTTTCGGTAAGCCGTATCAAGCCGATAATAATTTTTCTCATACGTGGTAAAAAGATCAAAACCTGTCATTTCAGGGATGTATGCAAGTTCCTCATGAACGAGCTGTAACAGCTCTATAGCCCCCGATAACGCCCCATATTCCTGTTCGAACTCAGAATACCAATGACTGTGCCGGCGCTTTTCAAGCATGTCAGCATATGCTTTGAAATACGTCATGCCCGATATCAGCTGATGAACCACATAATCAATCGTCGTTCTATCGAATATACGGAAAGCATCAAATGCCAAACGTTCACGCACGTCCCATTGTGCGAGCAATGCTTCCATATCAATGTGCCGTTCCAATTGTCCGGCCACTTTGTCGTACACATGACGATCTTCACGGTGATTCATCCACTGATCCATGAACACAACCACATTGGCGGTCCGGCCGCTAATGAATGGTTTCCATGTTTGAGGCACTTCAATCATCTCGGCTGCTTCTGCCATGTATGTCATGATAAAAGACAAAGCAAGACTTTCAAGTGACTTGTCAGGATACATATAGCCATAGTATTTTTCAACCAACTGCCAAAACACATCTGACCCGGCATATTTATCCATAACTTCCCACAGCTGAGTCCTATCCTCTGAATGTTCATGCATGAGGGCTTTGATAATATCATCGATGGTATTTGTCTTGCTCTTAGTCAGAGCAGCAAGAACCGTTAGTTCAATGGCCTCTTCCGTCCAATCATGCACATCATATTTGCGGAAGGCCCTGAGCCGTTCCTTGTTGTTAAAAAATGACTGAAACGTTTTAAACGTTTCTCTAAGGGCGTCGTCAGTAAGGCCCAACTCGCGCATAATGACCGTGATCTTGTCTGTCGCGAATTCCTGTCCCATGCAAAATTGATCATACAGCCAGTCCTCTCGCGGTATCGGTTTTGGCATATTGGCGTATAGCAAGAAATGAGAGTCAGGATCGCGCTTTTCAAGTTCGTATTTCGTTGCGAACAAATTGTCTTTTCGAATGATCCACTTGCGGACGCCTGGGATGTCGATCTGTTCGATGTCTTCAGCGAATTCGCCGCTCTCGTCATACCAGAAGACGAGATGGCGTTTCTTGTTATGAGTCAGTTCTTTTTGGAAAAAATCTGCCAATACGCGCTGTGTTTCGGATAAATTCATGACTGCCCTCCTTGTATATTATGCTTAGGCTTTATTTTAAGCCTATTTATTCTAAAGGTTCTTTAAGCAAACAACCGGTCATAACGCCGTTACCTTTCACTGCAGGCGGTCGCTTTCCGCGGGCACGGCCTCAGCCTCCTCGAGGAAGACCACCTCTGCGGGGTCTTCGGACTCGTGCTGTTCCCGCTGGAGTCGCCGCCTTCCGTTCCAGGTAACTTAGTATGTGCGCCTATTTCATAAATAAGTTAACCTGCATCTTATGCCAAATGGTTGGACGCTGCGTGATGTTCCTAGATAATGGTCTTAGGATCATTTGGGACAAATCTTTTCCTCCCACTGGTGTCTCCGTATATTTCCACTGCTGGTAAGCAAGCATCTTTCTTCTATAACAAACACAAAAATATCCTGCCATAATATTTAAATACAATTTTAAACGATTAAATTTTCGTTAACAGGTTGGCTTGGAGAGGTTTTTTGCCTTCTCCTTGTGGGACTTGGATATTTTGAAATTTGGCGTAGTTACCTTTGACGCCGTCGTCAAGATCGAGATCAATGGCCTGGTTTGCGACGTGTGCGATGATTTCATCGTACTGTCGGCATTCTTGCAGTTGTTTTTGCAGTTTCTCTTTCTCTTTGGCGGCACGAGTCTTGTCCGGACGTGATGCATCGGATTCGAGCACATCGTCACGCCGGCGGATCTCATCCTCGTACTTCCGCTGCTGGGCATGAAGATATTGTGTACGGACACGTGCCACCAAGCCCGGATCATACCGATGTAAGTACACGAGCGCCTTAAACCCGTCCTGTTTTCCACTCTCAAACTGCCAGTAGATGGGCCGTTTTTGATAGGTTCTGACATGGTCTTTGTAAAATTCTTTCAAGAAATAACGACGAATTCGTTGCCTTGATGTTTCGCTCCCACGCTTTTTCAGCGTGTCTGCGATAAAGTCCAGGTTTGCCTCAAGATCTTCTTCCCCAAACGTCAATTTGAGAATCGTGATCAGCCGTGTGACAATATCGTCTTCAAAATACACATCATCTGTTATCGGAATGACATTCTCCTGATCGGGTTGAAATGTGTGATATTGATCCGGGTCAAATGTGCCTCCAGCAAATGCAAGACCCTCTTCATCCAGTGAATAACGACCAAACATAACTCCAACAGCATAGGACAAGAATGATTTGACGTCTCTTTCCTGATCAGCTTTGTTCACCGTCACTTCTTCATCCGGCACATCCGGTGTCAACTCATCCTCCAGACCGTATAATTCAATGAAAATACGATTCAATTCCTCTTCATTCTCTTTCAACTGACAGAATCGTCCATCTGCCTCATACGCCCAATTATCAAACGCCTCGTATAGCTTTGCTGCTCCGTTTTGGAATTCAAGGAACGGATGTTTTTTGAAATCCCATGAGGTTTCGAAAGAGTCCCAATCGGATTTGGAAATCGAAATGCTATTATCAGTTATTGAATTAACACGCTTTAACAGATCGCCCTTACATAGTACAACTGGAATTCTCTTAATATCGTTATTAGTAAAGCTAAGAGTTGGATTCAAGTAAGAAATAAAGTATGTAGATAGTTTTGATATCAACATTGCCAGTAAATATTTAGTTTGAGATCTATTGATAGGAAAAGCAGACCTGCTCGTGTCATCAAATATCGAATCATCTCTTTTAAGTTTTATTGAAAATTTACTAGAACTCAATTTATTCCAGGTAAGCCCTGCTTGAAAATAGTACATTGAATTACGAACTGCCGACCTTTGTTTTCCTTGCTTATCTCTAAAGTTCTTAATATCTGTTCCATTGTCAAACCAGTTTAAAATTACATTGCTATTTCCATACCATTTCCTGTAATCTCCCCCACTTTCACAAGGAAACCATTTAAATTTTAAATCTGTTGTATCACTGTCTGATTTATATCTAAATCCAATTTTTAAAATATCTACTTCTGTCCATACCCTTTGAAACAATAAATTGTTACCAGTAGATAATCCTGCTTTTGGTTCTGCTATATCTTGCAGTAATTTTTCATTTTTAAATATATTTCTAACCCGCTCACTCGCCCAATAAGCCACAGGTGATCCAGGTATATCCGAAAATCCATTCTGTGTCCGTTCATACCTTAGACTCTTATCAAAGAACCGTTCCATCTTTCCCTCAGCATTATTCACATCTACCAACCTTACAAACGTCGCAACAAATTTTGGTATGACCTTTTTCCGCAAGACAAAGGCTGTCGTTTGTACGACTTCTCCGCCGATTTCTGCAAAGGCGCGTGTGCCAAGGTGTGCCATGGAATAGATCTGGTGAGATTTGAGCATTTTTTCGCGCAGTTTCTCAAATGATGATAAGAACATCCATGAGTGCTGGTTGATTAAGCCTATAAACCCATTATCTTTTACAGCTCGGCTGGCTACTTCCATAAAGACGGCGTATAAATCAGCACTCGAATCCTTATAATGCTTCCTTAAATACGTCGTCAGTTCGGCGTTCATACCTTTACGGCCCATATACGGCGGGTTGGTTACAACGGCTTGATACTGACGCGTAATAACCTCTGCCTGATTAATCAGTTGTTCAACCAACTCAATCTTTTCTTCCTGAAAGGCAATGGAAAACATGTCATCTCCCTGCCCTTGCTTCAATTCATCGAGTCGCTCTCTTAAACCAGAAAGATCCAAATCAGGCATGATGACAGCAGAACCATATAACTTTGCATCCTTGAAGGTCTGTACGAGTAATGCAGCATCGTTTTTCAGACCTGATTCTCCTGCAAAAACGTCTATATCATCTTCGGTCAGGGTGTTGCTTTCTTCAATCCAATACAGGTTTGTCTTGATTGGACGTTCGAACAAACGGTAATTATATTGCATGGCTTTCATCAGCACGGCAAAATAGGCGAGCTGACCGGCACGTGGATCGATGTCAAGGCCATAGAGATTGTGCTCTAGGATCAAATGTGGGATATCCTGCTCACGGTAGCCTACTGATTTGTAAATGTCGAACAGAACTTCAAAGGCGTAGACAAGGATATGACCCGATCCCATGCATGGGTCGAGGAAGGTGATCGATGTCGGATCAAGGTTTGAATCCTTCATGTCCTGCAGACGAACTTTAACATTTTCTGGCTGGTCTGCGCTTTCAAGGTAATAGGGCAGTGTCTGCTTGAACGCTTCGTCTTTATGGGATTCCAACCATAGGCGGCCCAGGGAATTATCGACCATATACTGAACGATCCACCTTGGCGTAAACAATTCTGTTGCGGCCGGAATGTTCTCCTTCGTGATTTTTTTATTTTTCCGGAGGGCTGCAAAGACGTCATCCTTCTTCTCGGAAATATAGTACTGATACAGCCACCCGATGATTTCGACTTCCTTTGTCCAGTCATCTTCTTCAATCAATGACACCATATCCCGGATCACAGACGTGTCGGCAAGCAAATTACCTGGGAGAAGAAGTTCTGTGTAATCAGCAATTTCTTCAAACATGACCGGCATCCATTCACCGAGCTGGTTGCATTGTTTAACCAATATGTATTTGAACAAGCCTTCATCATCATTCACGTCCTGAAGGCCAAAAACTGTTTCTTCATCAAGGCCGAGGTCATCGATTAACAGCATGACCTCACTCAAAGCATCTGGCAGCTTTTTATCAGGTTCGATTGAAGAGAGGATTCTAATCCCGCTCGGCAGATAATCATTCACTTCCATGTACCGTAAGGCAATAAACCGGTTAAACCACGTATAGGCCACTTCATCAATCACCTGGCCATACCCTTTTTGCTCAATCTCATTAATTAGTCTGTCCCGCCGGCGTATTTCAGGCTGACTATAGAACTGGCCGTTGATCATAAACCCGTCTTCATAGATCTCCGCTTCCTTCACATGATCAGGCGAGATGCCGAGTTCAAACGCTTTCTGACCCACGTCCGCAATCAGTTTTCGTCGGGCCGTGGTGGCAAAACGCTTTATCGCACCTTTGTTCATACTGCATTCCTCCTTTTTATGGCAACAGACAGGTCATCACAAAGACCCGTCTGTTCCGATTCACACCAAATGAATGGTCGTCTCTTCATCAAGCTCATCCAGTAGTTGCTTCCGAAGTTCTTCTACAAAATTGTCGACATCATGTTTTGATTGTAATGTGCGTGTGCCTTTGATCATCATGTTTTTGCTTAAGGTCTTCGTTTTGCGAACAGGTTTCGGTTTCGGCTTTTCTGGTGCTTGCTGATCCGTATCTGGGTCTGGCTCAGGGATGTGCTGTTTGTCCCGCTCCCTGTTGATCGTTTCCATGCATCTAACCTTCAACCGGTCGCTTTCTACCTGCATGGCAATCGCCTCATACAAGTCATTGACACGGTCAAGACGGTCCTCCAAAGTGCGAAAGGCTTCCCTGAAATCAAGCAAGAGTTTGTCTTTCAGAACGTCATCTTTGGCCAGTTCTGTTTCAACTTCAGCCATATCCTCTTGGATGGATGCTTTCACGGGTTTGCATTCCTCTTCAAGCAAATCAACAAAGTGATTGTCAAACGCTTGATACAGTCCAGGAAGTTCCTGGATCATGTCATATGGCTGGGTATTGTTAACGATTCTCTCCATTTGGTGGGCCGTTTGGGTAATCGTTTTATCTGTCACATAAGTTCGGTTTTTATCAAAAATCTGCAACCGTTTAACCGCTTCATCAAATTTTTCTTGCTGATTCTTAAAGAAGCTTTTCACTTCTTTGGAATCCTCGGCATAGGCTCGCAAATCGCGGCGCATTTCCCGGACGGCTTTGTAGAATGTCGCCGTGTCCCCGATTTCCAGCAAATCATCAATCAACTTTTTGCCTTTTCTGAGCACATTTTCCCCAGGATAATACACACCATGCTGGCGGTAGTTTGCCAAAAGGTCGATCAGTACTTCCCGTTCACTTTGCAACAATTCCGTGAAACGATTTCTCAAACCGTCTTCGTCTGTTGGCAGGGCTGAGATGCCAAACAGATCCTTGCTCACATCACGGACTGTTTTTAAGAGAATTGGGGAAACACGTTCCCGCTTTTTCACAATGACGCGATCGATATTGTCCCGCTTGGTCAGGTAGTTGACGAGATTCGGATCGTCCAGCTGCAACTCTTTCGTATTCAGCCGGAAGTGGATATCTTGTGATTTGAACAACTGAACCAGAAGTGCTGTGATATCCAGTTCAAGCCAACCATAAGGTTTTGCAGAAAAGTAATCACGAAGATCTTTCACAGTCATGCTTTGATTGCGGTTTGCAAGGCGATCAATATAAACCATCACTTCCTTTAATGCATTGGCATTTGGTTGCTTGACACCTTCTAGAGCCATCTGCTCCGGTTCTGTTACAAAGTTCTGCAAATCTTTTACTGTATCGACAAATTCAGTGACATAATCGAGCTTGTTATATTCCGCTCTGACAAGCATTCTTAATGCATCATTTATCCTGTCCACCGGGTTCTTAGGTCCAATATCCATCTGCTGGCCATTAACATAGATCTCGGCATATTTTAAGCCCTCAGTCAGAAATGTGCGGATGCGTTCCTGCCGCTCTGTTACTTCACGGGACTTCCGCGTTTTAATATCTTCCACTGCCTGGGAGACTGCTGTACCGCTTTTTAATTTTAAATAAGCCTGGATACGCAGAATTTCATCCATCTCCTCAAGATAGGACGTATCCTGAGGCAGCTTCAAAATGACGTTGTTTTCCCGAAGTGAGACCATCTTGAGTTCGGAAGCATTAAAATCAAGTGCTTCATCTGCGTACGGCGTCAGCACTCTGACCCCCAAGTCGCTTGCCTGTGTCCTTACTGGCCGGTCATCAATGTAGGCGTTGAACGCAAAGTGATACTTATTGGAATAACGGTATTTTCTATCTGTATAGATCCCTTCAAAAACCTCGTTGCCTATTTTCTGGACGACTTCAGAGGTTTCCACGTGCATATGTTTAATCTCGCGGTTTACATCCTGTTCGTCATTGGTGAGGAAAATGTAAGCATCACCATTACGCTGAATCAAGGTTTGTTTTGTTAAACGGATGAGCGCTGTTTCAATTCGCTTTTTGAGTTCAATTTTATCAACATCAATGTGGTCGATCATGAGCGTTGCAATGTTCTCCATGTTGGCTGGCAGTTCTTTCACGTACTTAATCAGGAACAATAGTTTAAGGACATTAATATCAAATTCCTCAAGCTTTTCATTTTGTGAGGCATGGATGATCACCGTTCGAATGCTGGAATCAAGAAACGCCTCAATCGTTTCATAAAATGCTGAGAAAGGCGCAAGCGTCCCTTCTTGCTCATTTCCATACTGGATCGCTGATTCTTGAAAAGCACTTAACAGGGAACGTTCACCTTCTGCTAGGTGCTTTCCTGCCGCGCCATGAATCCGCACCCCGGTAAAAACATTCTGCAGTAAGTTAAACTGATACGGGATGAACGGATAGACATCGATAAAATCATCCGCATTTGCATATGTCTTCATCTCTGCACTGTCTTGGGTAAATGAAAGCACACTTTGAAGGATCGAATTTTTCTTCCGATACACTTCATCAAGCGTCTGGGCGCCAGGCTCGTTTTTTTCTAAAATACGCTTCTTAATCACTTCATCGACAAACGCACTGGAGAGGCTCAGTTTCGTGTCAAAACGCCCTTGAATCTTGGAAAAGTCATTGCCTTTAACAGTCAGGACGGAATCGATGTCTTCTTGAGATGTCACAATGATCCAGGCTTTACCCTTACACTGCCGCCCAAGTTCATGCACAATGGTCTGCAGGTTGAGCATGGCGCGGGAATTGTCACCGATATACTGACCCACTTCATCAATGAAAAATGCTACATGATGGTCTGGACCTTTGTCGTCTATGTATTCCTTCACGCGGCCTGCGAAACGCTCGATACTAATCGTATATTCTTCTTCTGCTCGCTCAAACCAATTCCGGGCAGACGCTTCACTCATCTGTGTTGTCTTGCTCAGCGCTTCGATAATCGCATCTTCTTCATAATAAAAATCCTCACGTGCTTCTACCCAAGACGTGCCGGCAATATCGTGAAATGTTTTCTTGAAGGTTTCGTATGTACCGTCTTTCTGCATGTTCCGCTCAATTTCGGCAATCCACGGAATCGCACCGCAAAACCCCTGCATTTCATTAAAGACTTTGTTCAGCACTTTAACAATGGATTCCTTATCAGCCATTGAATCTGATTCACTTTTAGCATCAATGTCAAACAGGACGACATCGGTCGTAATGCTGCCTGCTTTTTTAAGATGGTCAACCGTCTTTGGATCATGGATTTTATCCTCGAAAAAATCAATGGCCTGCTTGCCTTGAACAGCGCGATTTTCCACTAGGTAAGAAAGGATTTTAAGGAAATGTGATTTACCAGATCCGAAAAAGCCGGAAATCCATACCCCAATCTTATCCGTCGGCGTCTCAATGCCTTTTGCATACGCTTCAAAAAAGGAGCCGATATGTTTATGCAGCTCATTTGTCACCACATATTCCTCAAGCTCCTGATACATGTTCGCATCGTCATCCTGTCCAATCTTTATGACGCCTTTAATATCTCTGTTAATGCGCCGCTTAAACATGTCTTTAATCTGCATGGTGATCCTCCTTTAAAAGTTAATCACTTACGAGCTGAAAAGCCCTGTAATAGTTGTCATCTTTAATCTCATTGAACAAGACAAGTTCCTGCCCATCATAACGACCTGGGAAAAACAACACCACTGGAACTTGCCCAACTGCATGATGCAGGTTATTCAAAACGACATGTGAACGGATAATTGGAAACACTTTCCCGATGCCTGTAATGAATACAATATCATGAGGTTCAATCCGTTCTGCCATATAGCGTATGATCTGATCATTGTTCAGCGTCAGACGCAACGCCTTTCTTGTGGCATTGAGCACATATTGACTGCCTTTTTTCTCCTCCATGACGAAATTCTTTTCCAAGTACCCTTTTTCATCAAGAATCTCGAGTACCATTTCATAGAGGTCAAATTCAGTGATACGCTGGGAAGATGAAGGATCATTGTTAATTTGATCTTTTAAATAGGCAATATGATCCCTGACGAGCATTTCATACTGCGGCTCGTAATCAAAAATATGATAACCGATTTCATTACCCAATCCCCGATTTTGCCTGAATGATGGATCTTTAATTTTCGGTAAGATGGCGTCCAATCTTTCATGAATGGTCTTCACGATGTTCCCCCCTGCATTGTCGCTTCAAGAAAACGCTCTGATCCTATTTTCCGTAAATGCTCAATTACATCTGGCTCTACAAACGGCACAACGAGTTCAAGTTGATTGTGGTCTTTTTTTATCAGCCCAGCCTCATATAGTATGCGGGTATATACTTGCTGCAGCTTGTAGAATGTATAGGGCTTCCAATAGGCCATATGTTCACTCTGCTGGCGTTTAGCCTCAAAGAAAATATTAAAATCTCCCGGCTGAAGGATGAGGTCTTTATATACAAACTTGTCACCAATCACTTCCAGCAAGAATTCATAGAACAGACGGTCCGTTTTAGCAATAGCATATAAAACGATGTATTTGCTCGTATTGGTATGTGCTTTAACAATCCGCTCAAGCAAATAGTCATCAAGTGATTGCAATCTGGTTCGAACCGCTGCGGCAATATCACGTTTCCTGGTTTCAGACTTCACCTGGAAAATATTTTGGTGGATGACCTGCTCCTTTATCTCCAAGTCATTCAACCCCTGCAGCATCAGCTCTGCAAGCTTTTTTGTTTCTATGTAAAGAAATGGTCGGGATTTAATGGTCGACCGATATTGCAGTTGATTTGTCATTTTCTACCATTCCCTTGAGCCGAATTGTTGTTTTATAGTTATTTTAGCATATAGAAGTGGGATTTAGTTGATCAAAATGAAAAAGACCGCATATATGCAGTCCTTTACTCATCTTCAAAAAAATCTTCGTCGGCTATAGAGTCTGGTTCAATCCGCCGAAAACTTTCATATTCTTCTGCTGACATCACTTGGTCTATTGAATAACGTTCTTCAGGATTCTCGTCAGCATATTTTATCCTTTCAGCGATTTTATTCTCCCAAAAGACCCCCATTATTATCAACTCCACCTCTATAAAGCACTAATTAGTTTGCTTAGCACATCACCAATCGCAATTGCTCTTTATCGTTTAATACGCTATCAAAGTTAATCGGATGATTTAACTCACCTACGATTGAAATGTTAACTTTTCGGTGTGGTACAGCTTCGGGATGAATGCTTTCAATTCTGGCTCTATAGTTACACTCACTTCTAATAATTTCAAACATCCATCCACTGTAAAACGCAGGAATGTAGCCCAGTTTTTTTCCGTTTACAGTCATCACCACAACTGCTTTATGATCCTCCGGGTTGTCAGGGTCCAAGGTGAATCTGACATGATCTCCTTTTTGCAGCTGATCGATTACATTTTCTCCATCGTAATAACGCCAGCCAGCTACATAAAAGTCTAAATCAAAATGGTCGCCCTCTACAAATACAGGCGAAACAAACTCATAAGAATCGGTTGCCAACATCCCACCTGTAGCTCTCAGGACATCCATATCAGTACTATCAAGTGAGAGACCTAGCTCTTTTAGAACTTGTTGATAATCAGGTCTCCTAGGATCAGGTAAACGCCGAGCGAAAGGACCAAAAAGTTTACTAGAAGTATACAATTTGTCCGTATCAGGAAAGGCTAAATGGGGATGATAGCCATTATCCATTGCTTCTTGTAGCTTCCTTCTGTAGCCGCTATTTTCATAAGAGAAAGTGTAAACATCATCTTGATGAAGCAACCTTCCAATGTGGTATCGTTGTCGCGTCTCGACGTTTTGCCAGATCAACCATAGTTCAAACGGCCTCTTTTTCATGACCTCACACTCCTTTCATACCAGCTTTTAATCCACTTCTTTCGATATATTAAAAGATGGACCACCCAATCTTTACTTAAATCACTCATTATTTCACTTGGAATATCCTCAACGATGTCTAATAACAGTTCACTGGTTAATTTATCAAATTTCGTCATTATTATACTGACCTCATGAGGAAAGTGTGTATACAAAAAAGACAATAATTCTAGATGCCTCGGCTTTTTTCTACCTGGCAAACCAATACTAGACTTCCCTCTGTTACAAAAGCCTTCCAGCATACGCATATCAGTCAGCATATTCCTCTTTTTGAGATTGACTTCATTAAAACCAAGGGAAGACCCATTATCGTAAATAGGCGATAATTGTATTCCTCTAGGACCACTTAGAACACCCCAATTATCACAATGTCGGTCATTATTCGCAATCAAGGCATCAAAGAAAGGAAATGCTATAAAGTTCTTTTCTAAACTATATGCAGAAAGGATATCAATAATATGAGGCAATTCATAATACCTTAATGAGTGACGATTAAAGTCTTCAAATCGTGCTAAAAATAAGTCGCCACCCTCATAAAATTCTTCAGTTGTGGCACGAAAATTCTTTGAAATAGTACCCACAACTCCGTTATTTATAGCTAATTCTACTTCAACCGTATTAAAACCTAGTTCTGAGCCCACTTTACTCGCAATATATTCCGCCCAATGGCCACCAGTTCCTTCAACAGGTATTTTAAAGAGATACTTTGCAGCATGCTCTGAATCCGTTCCTGGTTCCAATAACCAGTATTTTGTCCGCGTACCTGAGGCCTGACTTTTAGTGTCTCGTTCCCAGAGCGAAATATCAATCATTTTGTAATCGCCCCTTCACACTAAAATCATTATTATATATAAGTATATAGTTAGTTTAATTTAATGTCACTTAAAACCTCTGTAAAGAAGGGGGTTAGATAGTGATAGGATTTAGGAATCGCAAATGAGATAAAAGAACCTCCGAAAATAAACCACTAAAAGACAGTCATAAAAACACTATGAACCATGATGTGATATGATCCGATTGCGGGCTGGATGACTTCTTGTCGTGCCATAATTCCCCTGTAAATCTTGATGTGATATGATTGATTGCTTAGACTTAAACGTCTTGGATTGGCCATAATTCCCCTGTAAATCTTGATGTGATATGATATGCTTATTAATTTGAATGGAATGGCAGTGCCGCTGCCATAATTCCCCTGTAAATCTTGATGTGATATGATAATCAATGCCATTTTCATTCATAAAGTTTTGCCATAATTCCCCTGTAAATCTTGATGTGATATGATTTGTCAGATCAAGCTAAAGGCAATGAAGAAGCCATAATTCCCCTGTAAATCTTGATGTGATATGATTTAACCGGACAACGGGGCAAGTTCTATCGGGCCATAATTCCCCTGTAAATCTTGATGTGATATGATTGGGTACGTTGAGCGCATAGCGAATAACGCGCCATAATTCCCCTGTAAATCTTGATGTGATATGATGAAACTATGAACCTTACAAACACAAATATAGCCATAATTCCCCTGTAAATCTTGATGTGATATGATTGCCGATAAGGTTTCCCTTGCTCTGGTACTGCCATAATTCCCCTGTAAATCTTGATGTGATATGATTGAATGAGTTAAAAGTTAAAGATGTTCTTGGCCATAATTCCCCTGTAAATCTTGATGTGATATGATAATAGAAAACGTGTGGTGCGTCGTGGATTTGCCATAATTCCCCTGTAAATCTTGATGTGATATGATAAGCAAAGCCAATCGGTGGCGCTCAATGGGGCCATAATTCCCCTGTAAATCTTGATGTGATATGATCAACCTTTTAAGCGTCTGAACAATGCGCCCGCCATAATTCCCCTGTAAATCTTGATGTGATATGATATTTCTTCCCAAGTATAACCTTCATCCTTGGCCATAATTCCCCTGTAAATCTTGATGTGATATGATATTATAAGGACGAGTGGGATCTATGAAAGGCCATAATTCCCCTGTAAATCTTGATGTGATATGATATCTCAAGCGTGAGTTAAACGAGATCAAGAGCCATAATTCCCCTGTAAATCTTGATGTGATATGATTCATGAAACGTTAAGACTTGCTGCGGAAAAGCCATAATTCCCCTGTAAATCTTGATGTGATATGATTACGTTGTCCAAAAGATACTACTGGTTAAGCCATAATTCCCCTGTAAATCTTGATGTGATATGATTTGGCTGATATACTGGCCGCCGCTAGTGCTGCCATAATTCCCCTGTAAATCTTGATGTGATATGATGAAATCCACTGTTGTTATTAGTTTCCGCTGGCCATAATTCCCCTGTAAATCTTGATGTGATATGATTATTATACTATAGTTAGACATCAGGGGAAGGCCATAATTCCCCTGTAAATCTTGATGTGATATGATCAAATTCGAGGCATTATTCATGATGCCTGGCCATAATTCCCCTGTAAATCTTGATGTGATATGATAATAGAAAACGTGTGGTGCGTCGTGGATTTGCCATAATTCCCCTGTAAATCTTGATGTGATATGATAAGCAAAGCCAATCGGTGGCGCTCAATGGGGCCATAATTCCCCTGTAAATCTTGATGTGATATGATCAACCTTTTAAGCGTCTGAACAATGCGCCCGCCATAATTCCCCTGTAAATCTTGATGTGATATGATATTTCTTCCCAAGTATAACCTTCATCCTTGGCCATAATTCCCCTGTAAATCTTGATGTGATATGATATTATAAGGACGAGTGGGATCTATGAAAGGCCATAATTCCCCTGTAAATCTTGATGTGATATGATATCTCAAGCGTGAGTTAAACGAGATCAAGAGCCATAATTCCCCTGTAAATCTTGATGTGATATGATTGAAGAAACTCAAGAACCGAGCAAGAGAAGGCCATAATTCCCCTGTAAATCAATGATCATA